>JBFKLX010000024.1:0-36280 GCA_041630155.1 Acidobacteriota bacterium | reverse complement strand
TATTGCAGCCGTGGGCGTGAAAGGCTCGGATTCATTCGAGAACGACGGCTCACGGATGCTGTTGAGGTGGGCGGGCCGGGGTTAGTCTTTGTCTAAGAACTAGCCTGGGAGGGAAAGACTGCAAAAACGCCCCGGCCTCCACCAAAGTACTCCCTGCCGCGCAAATTTCAAAGCTCAAAACTCGAAGGCGACAACGAGGCGCCGAAGTTTTCCATCGACTCGAACGGGCTGGGCGCGGACACCTCTCACCGGGAATCGGAACGGCACTTCCGGAAACGGCTACCGGGACGCGAAACGCCGGGCGGCTCGGGCCCGGGCCTTGGCGGCTTCGGCTTCGCGGTTACGAGGCTCCGCCCGGGTCACCAGGGCGTCCAGCAGCGTTTCGACGCTGCGCGAGATCTCGTCGACGGCCCCCTGGAAGGCCTGCTGGTTGGCCTGCGAGGGGCTGTGGAAGCCGCTCACCTTGCGCACGAACTGCAACGAAGCTGAGCGGATCTCCTCCCGCGTCGCCGGTGGCTGGTAGTTGAACAAAGTCTTGATGCTGCGGCACATCGTTGAATCCTCCCCCGGGCCAGCCCCGCGGACCAGCTCAGCGTCACGCCAATGCCGTGGGGCCTGCTGCGCCTGCTCCTCTCAGCGTCCCGGCCGCGACAGCCTTCCGATGTCCAGGATCAGGGCGATGAAGACGACCACCAGCAGCAACCCTCCCGTCACGGCGCCCAGGTTGCTTCTGATCAGCGGAATCCGGAGCAGGACCAAACCGGAGAGGCAGAGCGTGGAGAAGAGCAGGGCCCACCAGGCCCAAAGCTCCCCGCGCCGGTAGGGAAACAGCACCACGAACAGAAACAGCACCGCAAATCCCAGGCCGAACGCTGCGGCCGTTCCGCGCCTTCCCCTCAGGGCTGCTTCGACGGCCGGCTGGCCACCCGCCAACTCGGCCACGTTCGTCGTGGCCAAAACGTCGTCCTGGGCCGCGCCCAGGTACCCCAAGGCCGCCGATGCCAAGCTGCCAAAAATGACCAGAACGGCCACCAGAGTCAAGATCACCCAGCTCGCTGTTCGCATGCTTTCTCCCTCCCATCCAGAAGTACTTTCCAGACCTGCTCTCGCAAGAAACGGTGTTTTTCGCCGAGTATTATGGCCGACCCGAATCGGAAAGGCCAACCACCGAGGCGGTTGCGCCTGGAGGCCGGAGCCCCGGGCCCTGCCCTCACGCCCCCAGGCCCCCGGCCCCGCCCCATGACTGTCATCGTTCCGTGGCGGGTAGTGAAGGGGAAAGGCTCCATTGCGCCGACAGATCCCTCCTCGAAATCCGGTATGCTGGTTGCATTGGAGGCTCGGCATGCGAAACACTTTCGTTGCCCTGTTGCTTTTGCTGCCGCTTCTGTTCGGCCTACCGGACCGGGACCGCACGAGCCGCCCTGCTCGAACTCTGATCGTCTGCCTGGACGGGATCAACTTCAGTGACTTCGAGGACCTCCAGGCCCGCGGCCATTTCCCTTACCTGCAGCGCCCCTCGCGCTTGATTGCTCCCTTCCCCTCGCTCACCAATCCGGCAATGGTGGAGATCCTGCAGGGATCCGGCGCGCCCTCGTCGCCAGGTTACGAAGACAGCTACTTCGACCTGGCCTCCAACAAAATGCGAGGCGGAGTCCTCAAGCGGATCGGTCCCGGGTTCGTGAAAGGCAGCTTCCGCGAACTCTTCGACCATCATCCCCCCGGATTCGCGTCCAGCCTCGAATACCTGCTGCCTCCCCATTCCTGCGAGGGGATCTTCCAGGCGGATCTGGAGGCCGGGCTGAAGGCCTTTCGCAAGTCCAAGTCTCGCGTCTACCGAATCTACATCGGACCCACCGACTGCGCGGCCCACACCGGGGGATTGAACAGTGCTCGGGGCCTCCTGGAAGAAATGGACCAGGAACTGCAGCGGACCCGGCAGCGCGAACCCGATACTCACATCGTCCTCTTCTCGGACCACGGCAATGCCTACGGCGCCTACCGCCGGGTCGACCTGGGCAAGTTTCTGAAGCGTCACGGTTACCGGGTCCGGGGACGCATCACCGGTCCGGACAGCGCCGTCGTCCCGCGCTTCGGACTGATCGGCGCCGCCCTGGTGTTCGTTCACGATGACCGGCGCTTCGAAGTGGCTCAGAAGCTGTCTTTCCTGGAGGGGGTCCATTTTGCCGCGACCAGGGACGAGGGGGTCGTGCGCATCTATCGTGAGGGACACGAAGCGCAAATCTCGAGGGCGAGCGGGATGCTGCGCTACCAGCCGGGAGAGGCCGATCCGCTGCTGCTGGACCGGCCCAGGGCCCTGACTCCCGAGGGCTGGTTCAGCCACACCCGTGACCACCGCTACCCGGACCCGGTCAACCGCCTGTGGGAAATGAGCGAGGACGCGGTCACGAATCGGGCGCAAGTGCTGGTCGGCCTGGAACGGGGCTACTACGCGGGGAGTCCGGCCCTGGACTTCTTCGTCGAACTGCGGGCCACCCACGGCAGTCTGGACGCGGAGCAGTCCCTCGGTTTCATGGCCTCGAGCGCCGTGGACCTTCCGGCCTACCTGCAAACCCGGCAGGCGGGTGAGTTCCTCAGCGCAATCGGCTTCTGATCATGGGGAAGTGACACCGGCATCTTTGCCGGTGATGCTCTGGCAGGACCTGAGGGCTCGAGGCGTGAGGCTCCCCAGAAGCGAAGCTTCTATTCAAGCTGGAAGAGCCGACCCCGCGCCGGGGTGCGCCGGCGTCTGCCCTGGTCCTGGGGAAGCAGTCCCGGCAGTCTTGTCCCGAACCGTGTGATTCGTGAAATAATGGTGCTTTGCTTCGGATCATTCACCCGATCCGGGTGTTCACGACACGGAACCAACCAGAGCGAGCATTGGGAGGCGGATTCAAATGGCACACATCGTCGACAGCAGCGCCCGCGTGAGCGCGCTTTTGAAGAAACTGCAGATCGAAACGGTCAATTGCGGGGCCTGCACGGGCCCGGACGGCTGGATCGAGGAAGAAGGAGGCCGCGAACTGGTCTCCCACAACCCCGCCACGGGTGAACCGATTGCCCGGGTGGTCCAGGCCGGTGAAGCCGCCTACGATCTGGTGGCTCAGCGGGCCAGTGAGGCCTTTCAGAAGTGGCGCATGGTGCCGGCTCCCGTGCGAGGCCAGTTGATCCGCGATCTGGCCGACGCCCTGCGCGAGCTCAAGGAACCGCTGGGTGAGCTGGTCACTCTGGAGATGGGCAAGATTCGAGCCGAAGGGCTGGGGGAAGTGCAGGAGATGATCGACGTTTGCGACTTCGCAGTCGGGCTCTCCCGGCAACTGTACGGTTCGAGCATGCACTCGGAACGCCCCCACCACCGGATGCTCGAGCAGTGGCATCCGCTGGGCCCGGTCGGGATCATCTCTGCGTTCAATTTTCCGGTGGCCGTCTGGTCCTGGAACGCCGCCATTGCCGCTGTCTGCGGCGACACGATGATCTGGAAACCCTCCTCGAGCACGCCACTGACCGCCCTCGCGGTCCAGCACATCTGCAACCGCATCACGGCGGACCGCCAGCTGGACGGGCTGTTCAACCTGGTGATCGGCAGGGGCTCGACGGTGGGCGAACGAATGATCAACGATTCCCGCCTTCCGCTGATCAGCTTCACCGGTTCGGTGCGCATGGGGCGCCACGTCGCCGTTCAGGTGGCCCGGCGGCTGGGCCGGACGATATTGGAACTGGGGGGCAACAACGCCATCATCGTGTCGGAACAGGCCGACCTGGACCTGGCGGTCCGGGCCATTCTCTTCGGCGCGGTGGGCACGGCCGGCCAGCGCTGTACCTCCACTCGCCGCATCATCGTGCAGCGCAGTGTGGCTCGGGAGTTGGTCGACCGGCTGGGGGCGGCCTACCGCCAAGTCAGTATCGGAGATCCACTCGAAGACGGCACCCTGATGGGCCCCCTGGTCAACCAGAAAGCGGTCGAGGACATGATGGAAGCGCTGGAGAAGGTCCGGGAGCAAGGAGGCGAGATCGTCTGCGGAGGCAACCGCCTGCCCGACCATGGGACTTGCTTCGTCGAGCCCACCATCGTCCGCATGCCCGCTCAGACGCCGATGGTGTGCGAGGAGACTTTCGCTCCCATTCTCTACATCCTGGAATACGAGACCCTGGATGAAGCCATTGAAATCCACAACGGCGTTCCGCAAGGCCTGTCCAGCGCGATCTTCACGACCAACGTACTGGAGTCCGAGCGCTTCCTCTCGGCGGCCGGTTCCGACTGCGGCATCGCCAACGTCAACATCGGCACCAGCGGCGCCGAGATCGGCGGGGCGTTCGGTGGAGAGAAGGAAACGGGAGGCGGACGCGAATCGGGTTCCGACTCCTGGAAAGCCTACATGCGGCGCCAGACCAACACGCTGAACTGGTCGAAGGAGCTGCCCCTGGCGCAGGGGATTCAGTTCGGATGAGAATCGCCACCTGGAACATCAACGGCATCCGGGCGCGGCTGGACTTCGTGGTGCACTGGCTGCGCGCCCGGCAGCCCGACCAGGTGGGCCTGCAGGAACTCAAGGTCGACCAGGAAGGGTTTCCTTTCGAGGTGTTCGAGAAAGAGGGCTATCAGGCGTTGGCCCACGGCCAGAAGGCCTGGAACGGCGTCGCCATCCTCAGCCGGCAGCCCCTCCGGGAAGAGCAGCTCGGCTTGCCCGGTCACGAGGCGGAAGGCGCCCGGCTGGTCTCGGCCCAGGCCGGCTCCCTGTCGTTCATGACCATCTACGTCCCCAACGGCAAGGCGGCCCACCACCCCGACTTCGAGCAGAAGCTGGACTGGCTGGACGGGCTGCAGCGGCTCGTCGAAGATCACTACGACCCGGCAAGGCCCCTGGTCGTGTGCGGCGATTTCAACATCTGTCCGGCGCCCCTCGACTCCTGGAACGAAGAGCTGCTCCACGGGACCATCTTTCACACCGACCAGGAGCGCCGGCGCTTTCAGACACTGGCAGGCTGGGGCCTGCGGGACGTCTTTCGCGAGCAACGCCCCGACCAGCAGGCCTTCTCCTGGTGGGACTACCGGGCGGGAGCGTTTCACAAGAATCAGGGGCTGAGGATCGATTTCCTTCTCGCCACGAGGCCCGTGGCGACCCGCGTCCGCAACGTCGAGATCGACCGCGAGTACCGCAAGAAGAAAGACGGACTCATCGCCTCGGACCACGCCCCCGTCTGGGCCGACCTGTAAGGGCTCGGCTCCCTACGCCTTACGCCCTACGCCCCTATTCCCAGACGAAGCTTTTCTCCACCAGCTTCTCTCGAAAATCCTTGGGGCCTTTGCGAACGAGTTCGACCAGCACAGTGTCGCCTTTCTCCGGTGAAAACCCCAGGGGGATCGGGCGGCTCTCGCCCAGGCCCAGCTCCGGGGCCATCGGAAAGTCGATCGTCACCTCACCGTTGGGGCGGCCATTGTGAATCAACCTCACCTCGAGCTGCAGCATCGTCGACTGCTTCACCCTGACGGGATGCCCAACGCCGCGATTGGACACCATGAGCACCGCGCCGCCTGCGTTCTCCAAAGCGAAATCGAGCCGCTCGCCCAGCAGCTGGTAGCGGTTCCCGATGAAGGAGTGTTCTCGGACGGTGCGGGCCGGCAGATCCCTGAACACTCGCAATGTGGCCAGTCGATCCTCCGATGAGGGCATGTGGCAGACTGTGCAGTCGATCTTGCCCGAAGCGAATTGGAAGGGCTCCGCTTCATTGTGGTAAAAGGCCGCCTCGGCGCTCAGGCCGGAAGGGCGATAGTCTTCGGCGGGTCTGCCGTGGCAGGCGCCGCAGAGCTCGAAGGAGTCGAAGGAAGGAACGGGTTTCCCCCCATGCCCACGTTCGGTGTGGTAGGGGCCCAATGTCTCGTTGGCAGTGCCCCACGGCCAGAGCACTTCCACGAAATGGCAGGAGCCGCAGTTGACTCCATCCTCCAAAGTCTCCATTCTGGCGCGGCGACGAGGGCCCAACTTGGGGCGGTAGTCGTCGGCAGCCAGCCCGGACTCCAGCTCACCCTCCCCGGTGCGCATGTTGACCTGAGTCCAGATCGACCGCGGCGCATGGCAGCGACCACAAAAATCCGGGTTGCCGAACGTCTTCATCTGGGCCTGAAAACTCTCGCTCTTCCATGCCGCGGCATGAGGGGATTGCAGCCACTGCTGGTAGTGGTTGCGATGACAGACCGAGCAAGCCTCACTGGAATCTTGGGCAAGGGGCAATCCAGCCGAGAGACCGGCCGCCAGCCCGAAGATGATCGTGAACCGGGCGTTCATTTCGCCTCCTCTCATGGCGAGTAGAAGCAAGCCGGAAGCCTCCCGAACATGGTCCACAAATAGCCTGTTCAACAGGGGTTTAGCAGGTTGGGAGGGGAGGATTGGGGGGCGCGCCGCGACAAAGAACCCAAATTTCTGCGCGAAATGCCCCAGCGCACCACGCAGCACTTCGATTCGGAACCGCGATCAACCAATCAAGGGGATCTTGTCAGGACTCGAGACCTTCTGGGACCGGTCGCTCTCGCTCCCAGCCCCGCCGGCGGGCCGGAGGGTTCAATCCGACGCATTCTCCTGGCGCCGGCTCTTCAGGAAATAGCGGCTCAGCGCGTGGGTCAGGATGTAGACCGAGAGAAAGACGTAGAAAGCCGTCATCGCCAGCAGGAAGGTCACCGCAGCAGTCGTCGAGTAGCTCATTGAGTCTTTCCTCCTACCCTTAGATGCGCAAAGGAGAGAAAAGTGGGGCAAAAATGTGAAAAAATTAGCAGAAACAGAATGCGGGATCTGGCAGAGCCTCGCACCTCGCGTCTCTGGCCTCCCTCCAGAATCACCGGCAAGGTGCCCGTGTCACTCTCTCTACTCGTGCCCCTGGCGCGTGCGCGGTTGCGCGAACAACAGCCGCGCATCGCCAACTTTCGCTGCCCAGGCCTTTCGTTATCACCCTGCTGGGCTAGAATGGTGGGCACTATGTCCAAGGAAGGTTTGAGACCCCAGTTACAGATGCCCGACAGCCCTTACCGGCCTCGCCCCTACAGGGGCCCTTCCCGAGAGGAAGTCTGGACCGAGCGCCAGCGCTACATCAACCCTGGGATCTTCCACTTCTACAAGGAACCGATCATGCTGGTGGAGGGGCGCGGCCAGTACCTCTTCGACGAGCAGGGCAAGCGGTACCTGGACCTCTTCGCCGGAATCGCCACCGTCTCCTGCGGACATGCCCACCCCCTGGTCATCGCGCGCATCCAGAAGCAGCTCGATCACCTGCAGCACGCGTCCACGATCTACCTGCATCCCAGTTTTGGAGAGCTGGCACGGCGTTTGGCCGAGCTCCTGCCGGAGGGCCTGGAAGTCGTCTACTTCACCAACAGTGGGAGTGAAGCCAACGAACTGGCGATCAATATGGCGCGCCTCTACACCGGATGCACGGACGTGATCGCGGTGCGCAACGGCTACCACGGCGGCTCGGCGGCGGCCATGGGTTTGACCGGCCTCAGTACCTGGAAGTTTCCCATTCCTCAAGGGGTCGGGATTCGCCACACGGTTTGCCCCGATCCTTATCGCAGCCCCTTCGAGGGCACGCCCGAAGAAATCGCGGCCGGGAGCGCGCGGGACGTCGATGAAATCATCCGCTTTCAGACGCCCGGGAAAGTGGCCGCTTTCATCTATGAGGCCATCCAGGGAGTGGGAGGCGTGACGACCGCGGCCCCCAACTATTTGCCGATGGTTTACGAGTTGATCCGCCTGGCTGGAGGGCTCTGTATCGCCGACGAGGTGCAGTGCGGCTTCGCCCGGACCGGAGGGCACTTTTGGGGGTTCGAAGAGTTCGGCGTCGTCCCCGACATCGTGACCCTGGCCAAAGCCATTGGAAACGGGATGCCCCTGGGAGCGGTCGTGACCCGCCGGGAAATTGCCGAAGTCCTCAGCTGGAGACTTCACTTCAACACCTTTGGGGGAAACCCGGTGGCAATGGCCGCCGGGCTGGGCGTGCTGGACGCCATTCAGACCGACCGCTTGCAGGAGAACGCCCGCCGCATCGGAGCCCACCTGAAGCAGCGCCTGGAGGAGTTGATGGCGAATCAGCCACTGATCGGAGACGTCCGCGGCCAGGGTCTCATGCTGGGGGTCGAACTGGTGCTGGACCGGGAAACCAGAGAGCCTGCCACACAACAAACCCTACAGGTCATGGAAGGATGCCGCCGGCATGGTGTGCTGATCGGCCGGGGAGGCTACTTCGGCAACGTCCTCCGCATCAAACCCCCGCTGTGTTTGACGGAGGCGGACGCCGACTTCGCCGTGGAAGTGCTCGGGGAAGTGCTCAGCAAGCCCGAGCCAGAGGGCGGGGGGGCGTAGGGCCGTCAGAGCGGCTTCCAGCCAGTGATTCGCCGGGAGGCCGAAGATCCGAAAACGCCAGACCCGAGGTTTGGAGTGCGTGGGGCCCAAGCCGAATCTCTCATGGGTCCTCGCGAGGCCTCTCCACTTCCCACTTCGCACTTCCCACTTCGCACTTCAAAAGAAGTGTCCCACCGAGACGTAGGTATTGAAATCCCCTTGGCTGGTGCCCCCCATCTCCAGGATGATCGGACCCAGGAAGCGGGTTTCGAAGTAGATTCCTCCCCCGACGCCGTGCAGCAGTTGCTGGAACTGGAGCAGGCGGGCTTCCTGGCTGAAGATGCCGGTGTGGTATTTGACGCCCCAGTCGATGCGCTCGAGGAAGCCCAGCTGGAACGTCTTCCAGTTTCGCCGGTACTCCAATCCCAGGTTGAGCAACTGGCGGGAGCGCTGCTGTCCACGGTCCAAGCCCACGAAGGGCGCCGCCACGAACGAAAAATAGTGGGCGCCTCCCGTGAAGAACTCTTCGTAGACGGGCACGTCTCCTTCCACCAGACCCCACCGTCCGCTGACCCCGATCGCCGAGCGTGGGCCGGGGGAGAAATGACGGACCCCTTCGGCCCGAAACCGGCGAAACGAAAAGTCTCCTCCCAGGGAAGATGCCAGCACATCAGCCGACAGATGGGCTTTCCAGCCCGTGGCAGGAAAATCGGCGTGGTCTTGCGTGTCCAGTTCGAAAGCGACCTCGATGCCCGCGAGTGACTCCGGACCTGCCTGCCGCTGGTCGCCCAGGACACCCTCCAGGTCGACGCGGTCGAAGTGGTAGGCGGCTTCGAGGCGAGCCGAGTTCCCGAGAGGCCGCACGGCGGCCAGGCGAAACCCGGAACGGCGGTCCTCGAAATCGCCCAGCGGCCTGTCCCCCAGGAAGACGTTGCGCTCGAAGGACCGGGCATAGACGCTGGGGCTGAAGAAGACCAAACCCTTGGCCAGCGAGCGGTTCATCAAGTCGAGCTGGGCCAGTTTGACGTTCCCGATCAGGGCCCGAAGCGCCAGGTCGTTGGGGGAGCCCCCCAGGTCACGGCTGAGCAACTCGACGGACCCCGTGAAGTTGAAGTCGCGGTCGTAGCGAATCCCCAGGCCCAACTGGGTTGCCGGGGCTTCCTCGAATCGATAACTGAGCACGGTCTGCCCTCGATCTTCTTTCAGCAGGTAATTCACGGCCCGGAAGCGATCAGTGCCGTAGAGTCGGGAGACGCGCCGGTCGATCCGATTGAGCGTGATGATCCGCGCGCTGCGCCGGACCTCCTCCGCCAGCTCCGGGTGCTTCTCCAGGCCTTCGATTTCCACCCGGTCGGGCCAAAGTATGCGATTGGAGACCTGGTAACGGGCCAAGTCGAAGGTCGCCGGATTCAGGAGCGGGACTCGCGTGGGAGCGCTTGCGGGAGGAATCGAGGCCCGTCGTAGCGCTGCCCGCAAGGAAGGCAGAGCATCGCGAGCGGCTGCCTGCCCGCGCGGGAGCATCTCCTGGATGCGCGAAAAGTCGGACGCTGAGAAGCTCTCGAGGTCGGGGGCCACGATGACGTCGGCCAGTTCCAGGTTGCGCTGTTTGTGTTCTTCGATATGGATGCTGATGGCCTGGTCGAGAATATCGAGGATGGACCGAATCTGATCTTTGCGGTTGCGCAAGGGGGTGGAGACGTCGACCGCAATCACGACTCGTGCCCCCAGCGCGCGGGCCACGTCGACCGGCAGGTTGTTGGCCAACCCTCCGTCCAGCAGGAGTTCGTCTCCCATCTCCACCGGCGTGAAGAGGCCGGGGACCGCGATGCTGGCTCGAACCGCCCGGCTGACGGAGCCACCATCGAAGACGTGAGCCCGGCCGCTCAGGATGTCGGTAGCGACGGCGCGGAAAGGGATGGAGAGGCGATCGAAGTCGTTGCCGGCTTCCAGCGCGGGATAAGCCGTCAGCCGGTCCAAGAGCTGGGTGATCTTCTGGCCCGCCTGCAGACCGGTGGGCAAGCGCAGCTCGAAGTCCTCGACCGCCAGCTCGAACATGCGGCGGTCCAGGCGCGCCTTGCTCTCCCAGTTGAGCAGGCGCCGGTCGGGGACGTCATCGAAGAGCTCGTTCCAGTCGACCCGTTCCAGGATGAGGCGGATGTCCCGGGCAGTGTAGCCGACCGAATACAGCGATCCAACCAGTGCGCCGAAGCTGGTGCCCACGATGAGGTCGATAGGAACTCCCTCTTCTTCCAGCACCTCCAGCACACCGACGTGCGCCCCCCCTCGCGCGCCACCCCCGCTCAGGACCAGAGCCACGCCGGGGCCGGTCTGCTCGGCCAGGGAAACCGCACAGGTGAAATGGAAAATCAGGAGGAAACAAGACGACTTCCAGTATTTCATGCCGGCTCAATGCTAGCGCGAAGGGAAATCGTTCGGAACTCTTTTTGAGACTCAGGCCCTTCAGCCTTCCAGGGCCAGCAGAAACGGATCTTCGAGGGCGGAGGCGACCCAGCGCAGGAAACGGGCGGCATTGGCGCCGTCGATGAGCCGGTGATCGTAGGACAAGGAGAGGGGGAGCAGCGTCCGGGGGACGAACTGGCCCTCCTGATAGACTGGTTCGACGCGGGAGCGGGACAGCCCGAGAATCGCCACCTCGGGCCAGTTGACGATGGGGGAGAAGGAGGTGCCGCCGATCCCGCCCAGGTTGGTGACGGTAAAGGTGCCGCCCTGCAACAACTCCGGCGGGACTTTTCCTTCTCGCGCCTTGGTGGCCATTTCCTGCAGCTCGACCGAGAGCTGCACGATGTTCTTCCGATCGACGTCGCGCAGAACCGGCACCAGCAGGCCGCGCGGGGTGTCCACTGCGACTCCGATGTTGACGTACTCCTTGAGGATGATCTCTTCGCGTTGGACATCGATGCTGGCGTTGAACTGTGGGAAGACTCGCAGCGCTCCGGCCAGGACCTTGACCACGATCCCGGTGACGGTCAGCTTGCCTCCCTCTTTTTCGACCCGGGAAGCGTAGCGCTTGCGCCGCTCCTCC
Source organism: Acidobacteriota bacterium (assembly GCA_041630155.1). Taxonomy (GTDB): domain Bacteria; phylum Acidobacteriota; class UBA6911; order RPQK01; family JANQFM01; genus JBFGHG01. The sequence goes on along the minus strand of JBFKLX010000024.1, from coordinate 24,913 downwards.
AGCTCGGTGACGTCGCACTGGTCGTTCTGGGTGACATGGGGCACGGTGAGCCAGCACCGCGTGAGGTGCGCGGCGGTCGCCCGCCGCACGTTGCTGAACTTCTCGCGGCGCACCTCACCCCAGCGGGAAAAGTCCGGCAGCTGAACTCCTGCGACGCCCGGCAACCCTCCCGGAGCAGCGCCGGCGTTGCGGTTGCGGGCGTAGGTCTTGACGTCCTCTCGGGAGATCCTGCCTTGCGGGCCGGTGCCTTCCACCTGCGCAATGTCCACTCCGATTTCCCGTGCGAAGCGGCGGACCGAGGGAGCCGCCGCGACGGGAGCCGCTCCATCTTCGCGGGAGCGTGCTTTCTGCTGGAAGTTCACCACCTCGGCCCTGCGGCTCGAGGCGGCGGCGGCAGCCTCTTGTCCCGCCGACACGGGCTGAGGCGCCGGCTGGGCGGAGGCGGGGGCGGGCTCCTCCCGGGGAGGAGCACTCGGGACGGGCGCCGGGGACTCGGGCTCGGCCTCTTTCGGCGACGCGGCTTTCTCTTCCTGAGCCTTGGCCGGGGCGGCTCCATCGACGGTCAGGATGAGCTGCCCGACCGCGGCCTTCTCACCGGCCTTCACGTGGATTTCCCGGACCACTCCCGCCACCGAGGAGGGCACCTCCACGACCGCCTTGTCGGTTTCCAGTTCGAGGATGGGCTGCTGCTTGTCGATGCGGTCGCCCACGGCCACCAGGATGTTGATGACGTCACCGGATTCGATGTTCTCGCCCAGGTCGGGAAGTTTGAATTCCATTGCCATAAATCAGATTCCTGCCAAATTCTCGACCGGCTGTTTCAGGCCAAATAGGGGGCAGCCTTCTTGGGGTCGACCTCGAGGTCTTTCATCGCCTTCTTGACCACGCCGGCTTCGATCCGTCCTTCTTCCAACAGGCCCTGCAACACGGCCAGGGTCATGAAGCGAAAGTCCACTTCGAAGAAATCGCGCAAGCTCTCGCGGGACTCGCTGCGGCCATAGCCGTCCGTTCCCAGGCACACGGGAGGGCGCGGGAACCAGCGCGAGAGCGAATGAGGCAACGCCTTGACGTAATCGGAAGCCACGACGAACGGGCCCTGCGCCTTCTCGAGGGTCTTGCTCAGATAGGGAACTCGGGGCCGACGGCCGGGATGCGCGGCATTCCAGCGATCGCAGTCGGAGCCGTCGCGGTGGAGCTGCTTGAAGCTGGTCAGGCTCCAGACGTCGGCCGCCACGCCGTAACGCTCGGCCAGCACCTGCTGGGCCCGCAGCGCCTCGTTGACCAGGGCGCCGGAAGCCAGAAGTTGGGCCGGGTGCTTGGCCTTTTTCAAGGGCGAGGTCCGGTAGCGATAGAGGCCGCTGAGGATTCCTTCCTCCACTCCGTCGGGCATGGTGGGCATGGCGTAGCTTTCGTTCCCGACGGTGAGGTAATAGAAGATGTCCTCCTGTTCGTGGTACATGCGCCGGATCCCGTCCCGCACGATGATCGCCAGTTCGTAGGCGAAGGCCGGATCGTAGCTCAGCAGATTGGGGACCGGATAAGCCAGCAGGTGGCTGTTGCCGTCCTGGTGCTGCAATCCCTCTCCGGCCAGCGTGGTGCGCCCGGAGGTGCCGCCGATCAGAAATCCCCGGCAGCGCATGTCTCCGGCCGCCCAGATGAGGTCTCCGATTCGCTGGAAGCCGAACATGGAGTAGTAAATGAAGAAGGGGATCATGTACAGCCCGTGACTGGCGTAGGCGCTTCCGGCGGCGATGAAGGACGACATGGAGCCGGCCTCGGTGATGCCCTCTTCGAGGATCTGTCCGTTGAGGGCTTCCTTGTAGAACATGAGCGAGCCGGCGTCCACCGGTTCGTAGAGCTGACCCACGTGGGAGTAAATGCCGAACTGGCTGAAGAGCGCTTCCATGCCGAAGGTCCGGGCCTCGTCGGGGATGATCGGGACGATGCGTTTGCCGATCCCTTTGTCGCGCAACAGCTTGGCGATGATGCGCACGATCGCCATGGTGGTGGACACTTCGCGGTCGCCGGTTCCCTGAATGAACTCCTCGAACAGATCCAGGGGCGGGACTTCCAGCGGCTCGGCGCGGACCACGCGCTGCGGGATGGGGCCGCCCAATTTCTCGCGCCGCTCCTTGAGGTAGATGATCTCCGGGCTGTCCTCTTGAGGCTTGTAAAAGGGCGCTTCTGCCACGGTGTCGTCCGAGATGGGAATCCCGAATCGGCTCCGGAAATGGCGCAGCTCGTCCTCGTTGAGCTTCTTCTGCTGGTGGGTGATGTTCTTCCCTTCTCCGGCCTCGCCCAAGCCGTAGCCCTTGACGGTCTTGGCCAGGATCACGGTGGGGGAGCCCTGGTGTTCGACGGCCGCCTGGTAAGCCGCGTAGACCTTCTCGGGGTCGTGCCCGCCGCGCCGGAGCTTCTCGATGTGGGAATCGGATAGGCCGGCGGCGATCTCCTCCAGACGCGGGTCGCCTTTGAAGAAGTGTTCGCGGAAGTAAGCAGCGCCGCTGGTGCTGAACTTCTGCCACTGGCCGTCCAGGACTTCGGTCATGCGCTCCACCAGGACTCCGGTCTCGTCCTGAGCCAGGATCGAGTCCCAGGTGCTGCCCCAGATGACTTTGATCACGTTCCAGCCTGCGCCGCGGAATACTCGTTCCAGCTCCTGGATGATCTTCCCATTGCCTCGGACGGGGCCGTCCAGGCGCTGCAGATTGCAGTTGATCACGAAAATCAGGTTGTCCAGCTGCTCCCGAGCCGCCAGGCTGATGGCTCCCAGGGCCTCGGGCTCGTCCGTCTCTCCGTCCCCGATGAAGGCCCACACCTGGCAGTTCTTGGTTTCCTTGAGTCCTCGGTCTTCCAGATACCGGTTGAAGCGGGCCTGGTAGATGGCCATGATGGGCCCCAGCCCCATTGAGACGGTCGGGAACTCCCAGAACTCGGGCATCAGCCAGGGGTGTGGATAGGAGGAAAGCCCGCCCCCCTCGGCCAGTTCCCTTCGAAAGTTCTCGAGGTGCTTCTCCGTCAGCCGGCCCTCCAGGAAGGCCCGGGCGTACATGCCGGGCGCGGCGTGGCCCTGGTAATAGATGAGGTCTCCACCGCCGGGAGCATCCTTGCCGCGGAAAAAGTGGTTGAAGGCGACTTCGTACAGCGTGGCCGCCGAGGCGTAGGTGCTGATGTGCCCGCCGATGCCGGTGCTTTCGCGATTGGCCCGCACCACCATCGCCATCGCATTCCAGCGGATCAGACTCTTGATTCGCCGCTCGATCTCGCGGCTGCCCGGAAACGGGGGCTGCTCATGCGCCGGAATCGTGTTGATGTAGGGTGTGTTGGCGCTGAACGGAATCTCCACGCCCTGTTTCTGCGCATGGATCTGGAGGCGCCGCAACAGCCTCCGCACTCGATCGTGACCGCCCTTGTGGATCACGTAATCGAGTGACTCGAGCCACTCCAAAGTCTCCAGGGTCTCTTCGCCGGTCTCTTCGTGAAACCGCGCCAGACGGTCCACTGCGTCACTCATGGTCCTCACCCCTCTCCAAACCCTTTATTGTGCCGCACCTGGCAGGGAGAGCGCAACCGGCCGGGAGGGCCCGGGGCCGAGCTCCGGAGCTCGAACAGCCGGGTCACACCCGGACCTCCTGCCACTCCACCCGGCCCTCCTGCACGGCGTCACGGATCTTGCGCTGTTTGGTGGTGAGGGTGGAGAGGCCCGATTTGACTTCCACCAGAACCACCCGCCGGACCTCTCCCTCGGTGGCGCCGTCGAAGATCACGAAGTCGACCGGGTTGCCGATGAAGCGGGCGTCCCTGGGATTGAACGGAAAGAGGGGAGAAAACGGAGCGATGTGCTCGACGACTTTCCCCAGGGTGACCGACCGGCTCTTGTGGACCGCCTCCTTGCGGATTTGCTCGGTGCTCTCGAGCTTCCACTGCAGCAGCTGCGCCTGCGCCTCGCGCGAGGCCACCTCTCTCTGTTGTTGAACGACGGCCTGGAGTTCCCTGCCCTTCCACTCCTCGAAATAATGTATGGCCCGCTCCCCCATCTGGCGCCGCAGCACCTCGACCTCTCCTGCCAGCGCCCGGCTGTTGCCCAGCAGGCGCCGGTACATGATCCACAGGGCGCCCATCGCGGCCAGCAGGGCGGTCAGCAGCAAGACCAGCCACACCGTGATCCCATCCAGCATGTCGCTCCCTCTCATCCATCGGTTGACGCGTCCGGTCATTATGGAACTGTGGGTCTGACGGTCAGGGGCCGTTGAGAACCCTCCGCGGAGGTTCGAGCATTGAAGGGACTCCCGGCAAGGTCAGCGCTGGCGTTGCCTACGAGACGGGAACCAGCACGGGACTCGCTGCCTGTACTGCTGGTAGGACTCCCCGAAACGTCTCGACAGGTCGGCTTCCTCGGAAGGCCGGACCAGGAACTGCCAGATCAGGCCGCCCGCGACCAGGTAGGCCAGTACCAGAGGAGAGCCCAGCCCCAGGCCCACGGCCAGACCCTGGCCCAGACCTGCGACGATCATCGGATTTCGGATGTGGGCGTAGGGACCCGATACCACCAGCCGGTTGGCGGTGTCCAAAGGCAGGGGCGTCCCGAGACCGTGCCGAGCAATGCTCCAGCCACTCCACGCCCCCAGTAGGCTGAACGTCCCGAAGAGAGCCAGCGCCAGCTCCACTTGAAATGGGAATTCGAGCTGAGGCAGCCCCAGCCGTCCTTCGACTGCCCGGATGGTGAGCGGCAAAAGGCCCAGGAAGAACGACCAGAAGAGCACGATCTGGCAGAAGGTCTTGAAGACGTTCCAGGCCGACTGGGAGGACCGCGACAATCGGAAGAGCGGGACGATCGGATGGCTCAGATCGACCGCGAACAGCGTGCTGAAAAAAGCGGCGGGCGTCATCAGCGCGACGCTCCACCAGGCGGAATCACTCATCCATGCCAGGGAGACGCAGTAGAGTGTGGCGTACCCGAGCCCGCCGGCCAGCAGCCAGGCGACCGGCATCACCCAGCGCGCGCCGGCGAAAAACAGGATCGCCGCCAGCAGCGAGCCGGCCGCCACCAGCACCAGATCGGGGAGGAAGAAGGCCATCAGGTCGCGTTCGGGGGTGCCGCTGGCCAGGAACAGCTTTCGGAACTCCTCGAATTCTCTGAGAGCCCACCACCAGCCGAGGACCGCCAGGGACTGGAGAGCAAAATAGAGCCCCGCCAGCCTGGTGTTCGAGAACGTAGACTTCGCCAAATACCGATCTCCAAGGCCGCCAGCCGCCTCGACCTCACCTTCTCGGGCGACCGCGTGAACTCCTCCTCAGGTGCCTCCCAGCTGCTCCAGAATCTTTCCTGCGACGGCGGGGCTCTCAGGGGGCGTCGCACCGGCCTGGGAAGCCACCCAGGAACCGAGCCGGTTTCCGGCCTCACTCAGAACTTCCAGGGAGGCCCCCCTCACGTAGAAGTGCGTGAGCGCGGCCGTGAACGCATCCCCCGCCCCGACCGTGTCCACCACCCGCGTGGGAAAACCCGGATGGGAGAAGGACTCGCCGTCGTGGCTGACCAGCAGGCTGCCTCCACCTCCCCGGGTGACGCAAACGAGCCGCAAAGAAAAGGCGTCGAGCAGCGTCCGGGCCCCCGCCTCCGGTTCTTCGGGGGCCTTCAGTTGCAGCAGGCGGCACACCAGGGGCAGCTCGTCGTGGTTCAGTTTGACCAGGTGCGCGCGGCGGAGGGATTCGCGCAAGGTCGCCGCCTCGAAAAAGCTCTGCCGCAGATTCACGTCGAAGATGCGCAACACGCGCTCGGGCAGATCGTCCAGGAACCGCCGGGTGGTCCGACGCGAGAACGGCGAACGCTGGGCCAGGGAGCCGAAGCAAATGACGTCGACTCGTGGTCCCAGCAGGCGCAGCGGCTCGGTGTACTCCAGAAAGTCCCAGGCCACCTGCTCCCGGATGTCGAAGGTCGGTTGTCCCCGGGCGTCGACCGAGACTCGAACGGTGCCGGTCGGCTTGCCCGCCGGTTTCTGCACGTAACCGGTAGTCAGGCCCTGCGACTCGAAGAGCGCAATCGCCTCCGCGCCGAGCGGATCCTGGCCCACGGCAGTCACGGGGATGCCCTCGTCTCCCAGGCAGGTCAAGTGATAGGCGAAGTTGACGGGAGCACCACCGGGCTGTTTTCCGCTCGGAAAGAGGTCCCAGACGAACTCGCCAATACCGACCACACGAAAGGAAAGAGCCACCGATTTCAAAATCTGAAGGCGAAAACCTCGAATTTACCTGAAATAGACCCAGAGTCCGATGACCAGAACGACCAGGACTGCCGAGAGCAGGATGTTGGTCCAGCGTTGCGAGGCGCTCTCCGGCTCGAGATCCGGCGTCTCGGCGGTCCCCTCCCCGGCAGTAACGAAGGTCAAGCCGGCCAGCTTGGCGCGCGGCTCTTCCTGGGTGGCCAGGCTGACCACGATCAGAACCAGCGACGAGACCGCAAAGATGAAAATCGCATAGTGGAGGAAGTTGATCGTGACCATGTAGCGGACCCACCCGATGTTCTCGATCGCCCCGGCATCGAAGACTTCGAGCACGAATCGTGACGCTCCCAGGACGAAGCCCGTCATCAGGGCGGCGAAAGCCCCAAACCGGTTGGCCCGGACCCACAGGATGCCGAACAGGAAACAAACCGCGATGGGCGGGCTGATGTAGGCTTGCACGCTCTGCAGGTAAATGAACACCTCACTGCTGATATTTCGGATGAAGGGGACCCAGAGTATCCCCAGGACGACCAGGACCATGGTGCAGAGTCGCCCCATGTGGACCAATTGCCGTTCGCTGGCGTTGGGGAAGCGCTTCTTGTAGAGGTCGATGGTGAAGAGCGTCGAACTGGAATTGAAGGTGGAGGCCAGCGACGACATGAGGGCAGCCAGCATGGCGGCCACCATCACGCCGATCAGCCCGCTGGGAAGCAGCTCCTGGATCAGCGTCGGATAGGCGTCGTCTCCCTGAACTCCCGGGAACAGCTTCTTGGCCACCAGCCCGGGGAGCACCAGAATGAACACGGGCAGGATCTTGAGGAATCCCGCCAGGATGGTTCCCCGCTTGGCGTTGGCCTCGTCTTTGGCGCCCAGCACCCTCTGCACGATCACCTGGTCGGTGCACCAGTACCAGATCCCCAAAATGGGGGCGCCCAGGAAAATCCCCGTCCAGGGGAAGTTCGGGTCAGTCATGGGCTTGATCATGTGAAAGAAGTCGGCGGGAACCGACTCGCGGAGACCGGCCATGCCACCGGCCTCGCGCAGTCCCAGAAGGGTCAGGGTCAGCGATCCGCCGATCAGGATGAAGGCCTGCACCAGCTCGGTGTAGATTACAGCGCGCAGGCCGCCCGTGACGGTGTAAACCCCCGTCAGCACGACGATCAAGATGGCTGAGAAGTAGAAGTCCCAGCCCAGCAGTTTCTCCAGCAGCAAGCTCCCGGCGTAGAGCGACACCGAGATCTTGGTGAAGATGTAGGCCAGAATCGACACCACGGTCAGGTAGGTCCGGCTGGCGGGGCCGTAGCGCCGCTCCAGGAACTCCGGCATGGTGAAGACACCCGAGCGCAGGTAAAACGGGACGAAGACCCAGCCGAGGATCAGTACGATGATGACGGCCAGCCATTCGAAGTGACCCACCGCCAGGCCCGTGGCCGCTCCGCTGCCCGCCAGGCCGATCAGGTGCTCGCTGGATATGTTGGTGGCGAACAATGAAGCCCCGATGGCCAGCCAGCCCACCGACCGCCCCGCCAGGAAGTAGTCGGTCGTGTCCTTGTTCTTGCGAAAATAGAAACCGATTCCGAAGATGCCGATGAAATAGAGGATGATGATGAAAAGATCGATCCCTGCCATAATTCGTGTCGTTCCCTCCGGCTGGCGCCCCTAGCTGCCCTTGAAAGTCCGTGCGATTCTAGGCGCTGGGGCCGAGTTTGGCAACGGTCCGAGCGAGTTTGCCCGGCACTCCCCGCCGGCCAGCCCGTCCCCAAGTCCCCGAGCGGAGCTTCCTTGCGCGGCGGGGAACTGGCGTCCCGGGACGGACGGCCCACTGTTCAAAGGCGTTGACTCCGACCGTTTGGAAATCTACGATTTGATCGGCGCCAGGGTACGGCTGCCTGCCCGGCACCTCGTTGGAGGCGCGAGCATCCGCGAGGATGAGAGAGACGAAGAAACGGCCCCCCACCCGCATCCAACCTTCGGGGTTGGCGGACCGGCCTTTGCCTCGCCGTTGCACGGTTCGTTGCGACGATCTATTCACAGAGTGCTTTGGGGAGATTTCAATGCCGAACGGAAAGATACTGGCTCTTTTATCGAGTGGACTGCTGGTGCTGGCAGCAGCGGGTTGTTCCGACTCGGACCGGGCCGCGGCGCCGGCGGCCGGCTCCGAGCTCAGCCAAGAGCAGATCGTCGCCGTTCGCGATTACATCAAGAGGACCTGGGTCACACTGACCCGTTCCCATGAGGATTTGCTGGCCGCCGCCCCGGACCCCAAAGTCGAGCGCGAACCGGGCCAGCCGTGGATGCTCTACGTTTCCCAGCAGGAGAACCTGGAAGAGGTCCGGGCCCACATCGGTGCTGCCTTGTCCAGTGAGGACGCGCACCAGCTGGCGGTCCGCAGGCTCCCCCCCGACGGCAGGGTCGAAATCCAAGGCCTTCTCTACTTGCCCCAGCCCTACGTCGTTCCCGGCGGCCGCTTCAACGAGATGTACGGCTGGGACAGCTACTTCATCCAGGTTGGGCTGCTGCAGGACGACGAGCTGCACCTGGCCAAGAACATGGCCGACAACTTTCTTTACGAGATCCGGCATTACGGGACCATTCTCAACGCCAACCGGACCTATTACTTGACCCGTTCGCAGCCTCCCTTCCTGACCCAGATGCTGCTGGGCGTCTACGATCAGACCCGCGACACGGACTGGCTGGCGGCCGCCTGGCCCGCGGTGGAGAAGTATTACGAATTCTGGACTGCCCCTCCGCATTTGACGAAGGCCACAGGCCTGTCCCGCTACTACGACTTCGGGGAGGGCCCGGCGCCGGAAGTGATTGCCGACGAGCGCGACTCCCAGGGCCGAACGCATTACGACCGCGTCCGGGAGTACTACCGCACCACCCGGGTCACGGAGTACCCCCTGGAGCGCTTCTACGACCGGGAGAAAGACGAGCTGACCGATCTCTTCTACAAAGGTGACCGGTCAATGAGGGAGTCGGGATTCGACCCTTCCAACCGGTTCGGTCCGTTCAATGCCGCCATCGTCCTGTACAACCCCGTTTGCCTCAACAGCCTGCTCTTCGCGATGGAACAGCAGGCCGCCCGAATCAGGGAGATCCTGGGGGACGCCGAGGGAGTGAAGGTCTGGAAAGAACGTGCCACACAGCGCCGCGATGCCGTCAACAAGTATCTCTGGGACGAGGCTTCCGGAATGTACCTGGACTACGAATTCGAGACCGGTGAACGTCGCCGGTATCCCTTCGCAACCACCTTCTACCCCTTGTGGGTAGGACTGGCCAACCCCGAGCAGGCGGCCCGGGTCCGAGAAAACCTGTCTTTCTTCGAGGCGCCCGGTGGCCTGCTGACGAGCACCGCCGAGACCGGCAATCAGTGGGACGCCCCCTTCGGATGGGCGCCGCTCCAAATGATCGCTGTCCAGGGCTTGCTCCGTTACGGCCACCGCCAGGACGCCCAGCGCCTGGCCCGAAAATTCCTGGCTCTGGTCACCAAAGAGTTCGAGGAGCACGGCGTGATCGTCGAAAAATACGACGTGGTCCGCCGCGAGTCGGACGTCAGCGCCGGCATCCGTTACGGATACGACTCCAACGAAGTCGGCTTCGGCTGGACCAACGCCGTCTACCTGGCGCTGCTCTCGGAGATCGGGAAGTAGGGCGGAGGGGCTTGGGGCGTAGGGCGCAGGGTCGGGAGAGATCGCCTTCTGGTGCTGAAAGACTCTAACTCTCAAACTCGGCGACCTGCATGGACCGCGCTCGGGGGAGCTTCACCGCAGGACTTCCAGGAACGGGTGATGGACATAGGAAGTCGAAAAGGCCGGGCTCAGGTTGAACTGGGCCCGCACCTGGGCGGCCGGATCGATGAACCAGGAGCCGGTTGCCCCCCGCCCATCCCGGTAACCCCAGGGCATTGAGCCGGCCCGGCTGTAACGCTCTTCACCTTGCAGCGCGGTCCCGACCCTGCCCAGTGGAACGCTCCGGCGCTCGCTGCGCCCCCTCGAGTCGGCGACCGTGACGGAAATGCTGCCGAAGTCATACAGCTCCCCGTAGGTCGGATCGGGGTTGGAACGGCCACGCTGCCACAGATCGTAGAGCGGCAACAGGTCGTACCCGACTCGATCGGAGCGGCCGGGACGTGGCTCTTCGGCCCGTCCCGCATAGCCGTAATAGAGTACTCCCCCGGGCGCGCTCGACTGGGTGGGGTCCCCTGTGAAGGCGCTGATGCGATGGCCCCGCGGATCGACGTAGAGCCGAACGCGGTCGCCCTCGAGTCGAAGGTTACCAAAACCGCCCAGCAAGGCCGCCCCGGGGACGAAGCGTTCGGGGCCGTCTTCCCCCAGCACTTCCACCAGCACGACCCTCCCGCGAGCGTCGTCGCGATCCCTTTTCTCGACCACCACCAGGCAACTCTCCAGGTCGTTGCTGCGGGTGTCCCGGCGGACGGGCCTGCTCGAGGTCTCGTTGTTGAAGGGGAAGTACAGCGTGTAGGTCAGGAAGAAATGAGTCTCCGTTTCGCTGGCGCCGTAGTACACGTAGGCCGGCGCCCGGTAGGAATGGCCGCCGGCATTCTGCGCGTTGTTACTGCTGTCCCAGTCACCGTCGAAGTCGACTCGAGTGGGCAGGTCGGCCCAGGGGTCGTTGCTCAGCCCCACCACCAATTCGGGGGCATGGATCGAAGCCAGCTGGGCATCTTCCCACTGCCCCCGGTAAGTTGCCGGAGCTTCCGTCGGTTCGGCCCGGTCGGGCCCTGGTTGGCCGGGGGCGGAGGCGTCCGCCGAACCTTTCACGGGAGGAGGCAGGCGATCCAGCCGTCGTTTGATCCGGTCGAAATCGGCGCTGTTGCGCCGCAGGTTCGATCGATTGGGGAACGAGGCGATCAGGTCGTTGACGTTCTCGGCCCGTTCGGCCGGGTCGGGGTGGGAGGAAAAGAACGCCTCCACCGCATTGGGGCGGCTCTGCCTCATCTGAGCCAGCTTGTCGAACAGTGTGACCATGCCGCGCGGGTCGTACCGGGCATCGTACAGGTTCTGCGCCCCCAAACGGTCGGCTTCGCGTTCGGCTTCACGGCTGAACTTGAGGAAGACACCGGTCGCGACCAGCTGGCTGGCCACGGCGGCGATCTGGCCTCCCCGGCCCTTGTCGCCCAGGATGGCCCCCAGGATCCCCAGTCCGAGTCCCGTCAGCTGGAGCTTGCGAACCTGTTCGGCGCTGTGACGCCCCACCACGTGGCCGATTTCGTGCGCCAGGACTCCGGCCAGTTCACTCTCGTTGTCGGCCGCCCGAATCAGGCCTCGATTCACGTAGATATAGCCGCCAGGCAAGGCGAACGCATTGACATCGGCGGCGTCGACCACCTTGAAGGAGTAAGGAATGTCGCTGCGGCCACTGAAACGGACCAGCTGCTGGCCCAGCCCGTCCAGATAGGATTGGACCGCGGAATCTTGCAGAATCGGCTCTTGTTTTTCGATCTCCTCCGAAGCCTGCTTGCCGATCTCCAATTCTTCTTGTTCACTGAGGTTGAGAAACCCCTGAGAGAGGCCGGGAGCGCTCCCGGTCACCCCGAGACTGCCGGCGAGCGCCAAGGCCCAGACAGATCGCCTCCAAGACTTGATCACTTCACACCTCCGAAAAAAGGAATCCCGGCAAGGCACGTGCCGTCGCATCGCAGCCCTGCCCCAAATCGCCCCTTCGTCCATTTTCTACAGTATCATCGACGTCCGGGGCTGAAGCGGACCCTTTCGGGCCATTGCGGCTGCAGGATGGGAAGGCCGCAGATTTCTGCTCCCAGGGCCGCCTCGAGGCTGTCCCTGCGTGTGGCGGGCTTCGGCACCCCAGCGGCTCGTTCGGCGCGCAGGTGCCTCAAGCTCGTCCGCAAAGCCAGGATTTCGTCCCGTTTGGCCTCCAATTGGATCGACACCAGCAACAAGCGATTTCGAAAATGCGAAGTTCGCCAGATGGTTCCGCCAAGAAAGCCCGCAGCGGCGGCCAAGGCCAGGCCCAGCCAATCTGCCTGCAATCCACTCCACCACTCCGTCACGGCGCCCTCCCAGGTCGGAGAATTGATAACGCAAGTCGGGTTCCAACTCGCGGGAATGGCGCGGAGGATCCGGCAGGACCCTTCTCCCAGAGAGACTCTGGCCCGTGCTCGCGACGAGCTCCGGCCGCCCGAAGCGAGGCCCAGGCCGGTAAGATTGACCGGCTGGTCCGGCAAGAAAGGCTGTGCTCCAGAGCCCGGCCGAGGGCGGACGCGACGCGCCGGACGCAAGATCGTGCTGGTTGGAATCGGTTCTTGCAACGCGGAAACGCTCCCCCCACAATGGGCGGGACAGCAGAGGGGGTTCGATGATGAAGCAAGTTTACCGTGTGGGACTCGTGGCGCTGGTGCTGCTGCTGACGGCGGCCGGTGCTGCCGAGCAGAACATTACGGCTCCCCGGGAGCAATTCGGGTTCAACCTGGGAGACGATTATCACCTGGCAAACTACCGGCAGCTGACCGAGTACTGGCGAAAACTCGAGCAGGAGTCCGACCGCCTGGCGCTGCGGGAAATCGGGACCTCGGTAGAAGGACGCTCCATCCTGATGGCCATCATCACCTCGCCCGAGAACCACGCCCGACTCGACCGCTACCGGGAGATCGCACAGCGCCTGGCCTGGGCCGAAAACCTCTCGGAAGAGGAAGCCCGGGCTCTGGCCAACGAGGGAAAGGCGGTCGTCTGGATAGACGGGGGACTGCACGCGACCGAGGTCCTGGGAGCACAGCAACTGATGGAGCTGGTCTATCAGATGGTCAGCGGTCAGGACGAAGAGACCCTGCGCATCCTTCGGGACGTGATTCTGCTCGCGGTGTGCGTGAATCCCGACGGCCTGGATCTGGTGGCGGACTGGTACATGCGGAACCCCGAGCCGGAGAAGCGTTCCCTGCGCGGCCTGCCCCGGCTCTATCATCACTACATCGGGCACGACAACAATCGAGACTTCTACATGGTGACCCAGCCCGAGTCGCAGGCGATCAACCGGGTCTTGTATCGCGAATGGTTTCCCCAGATCGCGTACAACCACCATCAGACCGGGCCGTCCGGGACCGTCCTGTTCGCTCCGCCTTTCCGCGACCCCTTCAACTACAATCTGGACCCCCTGATTCCCGCCAGCCTGGAGCTGGTGGGCGGCGCCATGCACGCCCGTTTCGTGTCCGAGGGAAAGCCGGGGGCAACGATGCGTTCGGGCGCCTCCTATTCCACCTGGTGGAACGGGGGGCTTCGCACCACGCAGTATTTTCACAACATCATCGGTTTGCTGACGGAGACGATCGGCAGCCCCAATCCGATCGAGATTCCGTTCATCCTGCGGCGCCAGTTGCCGCACAACGACCTGCCCTTCCCGATCCAGCCCCAGAAGTGGCATTTCCGCCAGAGCGTCGACTACTCCATCACCGCCAACCGGGCCGTTCTGGACCTGGCGTCCCGCTACCGCGAACAACTGCTCCTGAACATTTACCGGATGGGCAGAAACTCGATCGAGCGTGGCAGCCGAGACCATTGGACGGTTGACCCGTCAACCCTGGCACGAGTCGAGGCCGCCTATCGGAAGGACAATCCCGAGGCAACCCGAATCGAGTCCCGCGAGATCCCCGAAGAGTATCTCCAGAAGACGTTGTTGGATCCCGAACTGCGAGATCCCAGGGGATACGTCCTCACTTCGGCTCAGGCCGACTTCAATACAGCGGGAAAGTTCGTCAACACCTTGATCGCCAACGGGGTCCGGGTGCACCGGGCCGTCCAGTCGTTTCAGGTGGGAGAGAAGACCTATCCCGCGGGCTCCTATGTGGTGAAGACGGCGCAGGCCTTCCGGCCGCACATTCTGGACATGTTCGAACCGCAACACCATCCCGACGATTTTCCTTACCCCGGTGGGCCCCCGGTCGCTCCCTACGACAGCGCCGGCTGGACGCTGGCCTATCAAATGGGCGTCGAGTTCGACCGCATCCTGGAACCCTTCGACGGCCCCTTCGGGATCGTCCAGGACCTGGTCGAACCGGGGCCCGGAAGCCTGGAGTTGAGCGAAGCTGTCGACGGGTATCTGCTCAGCCACCGCGTCAACGACGCGTTTCGGGCCTTGAATCGACTGTTGCGAGATGGGGAGCAAGTTTACTGGCTGGACGGGAGCAACGCTGAATCGGAGGGCCCCATCGCCCCGGGAACGATGCTGGTCCGGCGGCGTGAAGGCACCGAAGAGCGTCTTCGGGAGCTGGCTACCGAGCTGGGGCTCGATTTTTCCGCGGTCGCGGAGTTCTCAGAAGGTGCCGCTCGGCGAGTCGAGCCGGTGCGGATCGGGCTGTGGGACCGCTACGGCGGCTCGATGGACTCCGGGTGGATTCGCTGGCTGCTCGAGCAGTACGAGTTTGCCTTCGAAGTCGTATTCCCCCCGGAACTGAACCAGGGCGACCTGCGGGAACGGTTCGACGTGTTGATCCTGCCCGGCGGCGCCGTTCCACAACTGGAGGAGGACGAGCGCAGACAGCGGTTCCGGCGACGCTATGCACCCGATCCGGACGAACTCCCCGAAGAGTTGCGCGCAAAGCTGGGAGATGTCACGGTCGAGAAGACCGTCCCGCGGTTGCGAGAGTTTCTCGAAGCCGGCGGGATCGTGCTGGCGATCGGCAGCTCCACTGCGCTGGCCTACCACCTCGAACTCCCGATCGAGAACCATCTGGTGGAGCGGACGCCCCGGGGCGAGGTGAAGCAGCTCTCCCGTGAAAAATACTACGTTCCGGGCTCCGTCCTTCGGACTCGCGTCGACCCGTCACACCCGCTGGCCTACGGGATGCCTCCCCTCGTCGACGTCTACTTCAACAACAGCCCCACCTTCCGCTTGCCGCCTCAGGCGCACAAAGCGGGAGTCCGGGCAGTGGCCTGGTTCGAAGGGCCCAACCCGATTCGCAGCGGCTGGGCCTGGGGGCAAAGCTACCTGCAGGACGGCGTGGCGGTTCTGGAAGCGCCCGTGGGGAAAGGACGATTGGTCCTTTTCGGGCCGGAAATCGTATTCCGTGGCCAGCCCCACGGGACCTTCAAACTCCTCTTCAACGGGTTGTTTCTGGGAGGACTCCAGGATCGGTGAATGGGTCGTCGCGAGGTGCCCGGGGTCGTACTCGAGCGTTCCTCGAGCCCGACGGTCCCGACACCGGCATCCCGCCGGTGATTCCCTGTAGGACGAAGCCCGGGCGTCGGAGTTGCATCGATCCTCCCAAAGACTATTTAATAGAGCCTTGGTTTGCTCTCCGCTGGGACCAACCGTCGAGTCGTTCTTGGAGGGAAAAGGGAGTGAGCACTTACAACCCGGCCGCGGCCGCAGCCGGCGTCGCCGGGTCTAAACTCAGCGCCGCGGAAATTGCCGAGCTGTACGGGATTCCCTTTTGGAGTTGCGGCTATTTCAAGGCCGGCCCGGAGGGACACCTGCGGGTTTCTCCCTACGGGGAAGAGAGCAGCGAGCTCAGCGTGTCGCTGCGGTCCTGTCTCGACGAGCTGGTCCGACAGGGGGAATCGCTTCCGGTGATTCTGCGCTTCCCACAAGTGCTCGAACACCGCCTCCGAAGCCTCAATGCGGCCTTCTCCGAAGCCATCCGAAAGTTCGGGTACGAGTCTCACTATCAGGGGGTCTACCCGATCAAAGTCAACCAGCGCCGGGTGGTGCTGGAGAGTCTGGCCGTGGCGGGCGAGCCCTACCGAACCGGACTCGAGGCGGGCAGCAAAGCGGAGCTGGCGCTCTGCCTGGCCCAGGAGCTCGGCCCTGAGGCCTTGCTGTGCTGCAACGGTTTCAAAGACGACGATTTCATCGGCCTGGCCCTGTGGGGCCGGAAACTGGGGAAAAACGTCGTCCTCACCCTGGAGAAGTTCGGGGAACTGCATCGCGTCTTGCAGATCGCTCGCGAGGTGGGCGTCGAGCCGGCCTTGGGAATTCGCTTCAAGCTGCATGCCCGGGGCTCGGGCAAGTGGGAGGACTCGGGAGGGGATGCCGCCAAGTTTGGCCTGGACGCCGCCCAGATCCTCAGTGCAGTGGAACATTTGCGGGAAGTCGGCAAGCTGGATGCCCTGCAGATGATCCACTGCCATGTGGGCAGCCAGATCACCAACATTCGAAAGATCAAGACCGCCGTGCGGGAGATCTCCCGAGTCTACACCGACCTGGTTCGAATGGGTGCTCCGCTGCGGTACTTGAACGTCGGCGGGGGGCTGGCCGTCGACTACGACGGCTCCCGCACGACCTTTTACGCATCGGCCAACTACGGGCTGCAGGAGTACGCCGACGACGTCGTTTACACGGCCATGGAGGTGTGCAAGGAGGCCGGGGTGGCGCATCCCGTTCTGGTGACGGAATCGGGCCGCGCGCTGACTGCACATCATGCCGTCATCGTCCTCTCGGTGGTCGACTCGATGGGCCCCACCAAGCGGGCCCCGGAGCTTCACGCGTCACGCGGCAAGCCGCACGCGCTGATCACCGAACTGGAAGACCTGCTCAAGGGCGTCACCGTCAAGAACTACGCCGAAGTCTTCCACGATTCCGTGAGCCACAAGGAAACCATGCACAACCTCTTCGACCTGGGGTATCTCAGCCTGGCGGAACGGGCCCGGGTCGAGAACCTGTTCAACCGCATCACGGAACGAGTGGCGCGGGTCATTCGAGGGCTGGAATACGTCCCGGAAGAGTTCGAAGTTCTGCCCCGTTTGCTGGCCGACAAGTACGTCTGTAACTTCAGCCTGTTCCAGAGCCTGCCCGATCACTGGGCCATCCAGGCCCTCTTTCCCGTGGCCCCGCTGAGCCGGCTCAACCAGACCCCGTCTCGCCAGGCCACCCTGGTGGACATCAGCTGCGACAGCGACGGCAAGATCACCAAATTCACCGACCTGCGCGATGTTCGGGCTACTCTGCCGCTGCACGAGCTGCGCGACGAAGACCCGTATTACCTCGGGGTGTTCCTGACCGGGGCTTACCAGGACGTCCTGGCCAATTCCCACAACCTGTTCGGCCGCGTCAACGAAGCCCACATCCGAGTCACCGGAACGGACAAGTTCTGCATCGAGCACTTCGAAAAGGGACAACAAGCCCGCGAGTTGTTGCATAATATGGGATACGAGGTCCGGCAACTCCAGCGAAGCATACGCCGCCAGACACGGCGGGCATTGTCCCGCCGAGCCGTCTCGGATGAGCAGGCCAGGACCTTCCAGAAGCGGTACGACAATGAGCTGTTGGGTTACACCTACCTGGAAGACTGACCAGATCAGGACCGGATCGATTCGCGGCCCCCGCTGTTGTCCCGGCCCAACGAGCTGATCCTGTGCCCCAATGGGCATTCGAATCTTTTCAACCTTGACCCCAGAGAGGAAGGAGGCGGGAATGAGTGAAATCGCAAATCGAGGATATGCAAACCCGGAGGTGTTGGTTTCGACTGAGTGGGTCGCCGCTCATCTGGACGACCCCGGAGTTCGGATCGTGGAATCCAACGAGGACCCACTCCTCTATCCCTCCGGCCACATCCCCCAGTCCGTGGAAGTCGACTGGGCCAGAGACCTGAATCACCCGGTTCGGCGAGATTATCTGGAGGAGGAGGACTTTCAGGCCCTGGTCAACCGGCTGGGCATCTCACCGGAGACCACCATCGTTTTCTACGGAGACAAGAACAACTGGTGGGCCTGCTACGCCTACTGGGTCTTCCAGCTGTTCGGTCATGGGCGGGCCAAGGTCATGGACGGTGGACGTCTGAAGTGGGAGAAAGAAGGGCGTCCCCTGACCCGCGACGTTCCCCAGTACGCTCCCACACAGTATCCCCTGCCCGAACGCGACGACTCCAAAATCCGGGCCTTCCGGAATCACGTGCTCAAGCACGTTGGAAACAGAGGCCGGCTGGTGGACGTGCGCAGTCCCCAGGAGTACAGTGGCGAGCTGCTGCACATGCCCGACTATCCCAATGAAGGAGCCCTCCGGGGAGGCCATATTCCGGGCGCCGCCAACATTCCCTGGGCCAAGGCCATCAATCCGGAAGACGGGACATTCAAGACCGCCGCGGAGTTGCAGGAGCTCTACGCAGAGCAGAACTCCATCAAGCCCACCGACGACGTGATCGTCTACTGCCGGATCGGCGAACGCAGCAGCCACACCTGGTTCGTACTGACCCATCTGCTGGGTTATCCGGAAGTCCGCAACTACGACGGAAGCTGGACCGAATGGGGCAACCTGGTCAACGTCCCCATCGAGAAATGAAGACGCCTGGCTACCCCGAAAAGCTGGCCCGTATGCTCGACCTGTTCGGCACCATCGAAGACCGCTCCGAGCGGATCGACGCTTTGATCAGCCTGGCCGACAAATTCGAGGGCGTGCCCGAGCGAATTGCCACCCGGCCCTACCCCGAAGAGAATCGAGTGCCCCATTGTGAGTCCGAGGCGTTCGTTTTTCCGGAAGAAATGCCCGACGGGACCCTCAAGTTTCATTTCGCCGTCGAGAACCCGCAAGGGATCTCCGCAATGGCTACCGCAGCGATCCTGGATCGGACCCTCTCGGGCAGCCCCCTGGAGGAGGTCGCGAAAGTCTCACCCGATCTGGTCTACGAGCTGTTCGGGCGTGAACTCTCGACCGGTAAGGGGATGGGACTGACCGGCATCGTCTCGATGGTGCAAATCGCAGCCCGCCGGCAGCTGCGCACACGCGAGGAGCATCGCCAGCAGGGGCTTGGCCAAGCCTGAGACGAGGCTCTCCCGCGACCCTGTCCAGATTCTCGGGAATCGAAGTCTCAGGTTTGACCGGATGAGGCACCCTGTGTGTGCCTCTGCAGCCTCCAGCATTGTGACCTTCCGCTCCCTCGCATAAAATGAAATCCCTATGGCGAAGACGATTGCAATCTTGACTGGAGGCGGAGACGTCCCGGGGCTGAACGCTTGCATCAAAGCTGCCGTGCATCGGGCCATCGACGCCGGTTACCGGGTCATCGGCATCCGGCGCGGTTGGGGAGGCCTGGTCAGCTGCGACCCGGATGACCCGGAATCGATCTCG
Organism: Acidobacteriota bacterium; assembly: GCA_041630155.1. Classification (GTDB taxonomy): domain Bacteria; phylum Acidobacteriota; class UBA6911; order RPQK01; family JANQFM01; genus JBFGHG01. The sequence goes on along the minus strand of JBFKLX010000024.1, from coordinate 5,657 downwards.
AAGTGGACCATGCTGCTGACCAAGGAGCGGGTCCGCACCGTCGACCGTACCGGGGGAACCTTCCTGCACACCTCGCGCACTAATCCCAGCAAGGTGCAACGCTGGCAGATGCCCGATTTCCTGCACTCTCAATACCCTCCCCAGGCGGACAACCTGGATTTGACCGACCACGTCAAGCGAGTCCTGACCAAGCTCGAAATCAGCGCGATGATCCCGATCGGGGGCGACGACACGCTCAGCTATGGCCACAGGATCCACAGCGAGGGCTTCCCGGTGGTGGCCTGTCCCAAGACCATGGACAACGACGTGTTCGGGACCGATTACTGCATCGGATTCTCCACGGCCATCACGCGGGGCGTCGACTACATCAACCAGCTTCGCACCTCGATCGGTTCTCACGAGCGAATCGGCATCGTCGAGCTGTTCGGGCGCAACTCGGGGGAAACTTCGCTCATCTCGGCCTACCTGTCCGGAGCCGACCGGGCCATCATCAGCGAGGTGCCGTTCAACGTCGAGAAGCTTTCCCAATTCCTCCTGGAAGACAAGCAGTCCAATCCCAGCAATTACGCCGTCATGACGATTTCGGAAGGCGCCTGGATCGAAGGGGGCGAGATCATCGAGTCGGGACACCCCGACGCCTACGGACACCGGAAGTTGGGGGGCATCGGGCTGGAGACGGCCAAGGAGATCAAGCGGCACACCGGTCAGAACATCATCTACCAGCAGGTCGCCTACCTGATGCGCAGCGGCGTACCGGACGCTCTGGACCTGATGGTGGCGATCAACTTCGGCACCATGGCTGTCGATCTCATCCATCAGGGCGAGACCGGGCGTGTCGTTGTGGTGAGCGAAGGACGTTACACCCACAAGAACCTGGACGTCATCACGGAGGGAATCAAGCGCGTCGACGTGGACAGTTTCTACGACGCGAAGAGTTACCGTCCCAAAGTCGGCAACGTGCTGAACAAGCCGATGTTTCTGTATTGAATGGCCTGGGGCTTGGGGCTCGGGGCGTGGGGTAGAGATGCGGCCTGGGAGCATGTCTTCCGGTCTGGGCTGGTTTCGGGGGCCGGGAGAGTTCGAGGATGCACGATCGCGTTCGTTTGGTCGCCGTCACCCACGCCGCTTTCTTTCTCACCGGCATCGTCACCACCATGCTGGGACCCCTGCTGCCGGAGTTGATCCGTGACTGGTCGCTGAGCGACGGCCAGGCCGGCGCTCTCTTCCTGTCCCAGCAGAGCGGCTCCCTGCTGGGGACGTTGGGCAGCGGTTGGGTGTTGATGCCCCGGCTGGGGTTCCTCCGCAGCCTGGTGCTGGGGGCCGGACTCATGGCCTTGGGAAGCTGGGGCTTGACCCTGCCTGTGTTCTCGGGCGTGGTCGCCGCCACTGTCGTGTACGGCGCCGGAATAGGGGTCAGCATCCCGGCGGCCAATCTGCTGATCGCGGACCGTTTCCCGCAACGGCGAGCCGCCGCTCTGAACCTGCTCAACCTGGCCTGGTGCCTGGGAGCCGTCATCAGCCCGCCCATCATCGCCTGGTGCCTGGTCCGGGGCGCCGCCAGCGCCTTCCTGTTCGTCCTGGCGCTTCTGCTGGCCGCCGCTGCCCTGATGTTGACCCGCGAAAAGCGCCGCGAGAGGCCGGAGCTCGAAGCGGGAGAGCCGGCGGTCGGGCCGCGGGGTTCTGATCTGCCCCGCTTCCTGATCGCCTTGCTCCTGTTCCTCTACGTGGCCGCTGAAATCGGAACCGCCGGCTGGATTCCCACCTACGCCCAGCGCCTCGGCCTCGGTGAGTTTTCCTGGTCCTGGCTCCAGACGACATTCTGGGCCTGCCTGCTGGCTGGGAGGGCCGCCTCACCGAAACTGCTGCGCCGCCTGTCTCCCCCAAACCTGGTCTTGGCCGGGCTCTTGACTTCCTTGCTCGGAGAATCCATCTTCCTCGCATCCGGCCAGCTTTGGTTGCTCTACAGCGGTGTCGCCTTGACCGGGCTCGGCTTGGCCACCATCTATCCCACGACCGTTGCGACCTTTTCGGAGTTTTACGGGGCGCGGACCAGAACCCTCTCCGTCCCGGTCTTCGCGATGGCCAGCCTGGGCGGCGCCGCCGGCCCGTGGCTGATCGGAGTGTTGTCGGAGAAGAGTCAGAACCTGCGGGCCGCCATGGGATTGCTGATCCTGACCATCGGGCTGATGATCGCCCTCCAGGTCGCGATCTCACAGCTCTGGAAGCGCCAGGTCGAGACCTAGCCGGATTTGTCGGTCATGCCCCAAGCCCCGGGCCCCAAGCCCCTCCAGCTCTCTTACGGGTCGAACTCGCGGGCGCAGGGCAAATGGCGTATTCTTGCTGGATGCACCGGAGGCTGGCGAAGGACTCCAGCGTGCTCGAGGCTGAGGTCTCGAGCTTTGCAACCGGGGCCTGGCTTGGCCGGGGGCTGGCCTGGGCTCTGGGGGGAGTGCTTCTGGCGAGTGCGGCCGCCCTGACGAGCTGCGGCCGAAACGACGAGGAGGCGAGAAACTCGATGCCCAAGCTGGCTCACGGAGTGCAGGCCGGCGACCACCAGGCCGGGGACCGCAAAATCCACTACGTCACCGCGGGAAACCCGGAGCAGCCACTCGTGCTGTTCGTACACGGCTCCCCCGGGGACTGGACCGCCTTCGAGGAGTACCTCTCGAACCTCTCTCTGCAGGAAATCGCGTTCATGGTTTCCGTCGACCGGCCCGGCTTCGGCGCGTCGGGCGCCGGACGCCACGAGGCCTCCCTCCGGACCCAGGCCGCCCTGCTGGCGCCCCTGCTGGAGAGAGCCCGGGGCCAGGGTGCGATTCTGGTCGGCCACTCACTGGGTGCCTCCGTGATCGCCCGCATGAGTATGGACTTCCCCCTCCTCGTGGCGGGGCTGCTGATGATCGCTCCCGCCGTGGACCCGGACCTGGAGGACCTCCGCTGGTACAATCGGCTGGCCAGCGCTCACCTGATCCGCCTCCTCCTGCCGCAGGCCCTGGATACCTCGAACCAGGAAATTCTGCCCCTGCAGGGGGAACTTCGTGAGATGCTGCCGCTCTGGTCGCGCGTGCGAGCGCCCACGATCGTGATTCAGGGCCTCAAGGACAACCTGGTGGACCCCCGCAACGCGGATTTTGCAGAGAAGGTCCTGGTCAACTCCCCCGTTCAAGTTCAGCGGATCGTGGACGCGGGTCACTTCGTGGTCTGGGAGCGCCCGGATCTGATCAAAACGGCGCTGCTCCAGCTGATGGCGACGGCTGGCAACCAACCCTGACCCAATCTGCCTCGACGAGAACCGCAGCGGATCGGGAATGAGGTGAACTCGAATGAAGAATCGACGGTGGATACTCAAAGAGCGGCCGGAAGGCAAAGTCTCGGCCGCCCACTTCGAATGGGCCGAAGAACCGGTCAGCCCGCCGCCCGCCGGGCAGGTCCTGGTGCGCCATCTGTACCTGTCGCTGGACCCGGCGGCCCGCATCTGGATGGCAGGGCCCAGTTACATGCCTCCCGTCGAAATCGGGGAAGTCATGCGCGGTATCGGGATCGGTGTGGTCGAGCAGAGCGCGTCTCCAAGGCTCCCGGAAGGCGACCTGGTCACGGGCCTGCTGGGCTGGCAGGAGTACGCCACGCTGCCAGAGGACGAACTGACCCCGATCCAGCGCCATCCTCGCTTGCCCCTGACCGCCTACCTGGGCGTCCTGGGCCATATCGGGCTGACCGCCTATTTCGGTCTGCTGGAGGTGGGCCGCCCGCAGCCAGGGGAGACGCTGGTGGTCTCTGCAGCCGCGGGAGCGGTGGGCTCCCTGGTGGGGCAAATCGGGAAGATCGTGGGCTGCCATGTGGTAGGTATCGCGGGAAGCGACGAGAAATGCCGCTGGCTGACCGGCGAGCTCGGCCTGGATGCCGCCATCAACTACCGTACGCAGGAAGTCCCTGAGGCACTGGGGGAAGCGGCGCCCAACGGGATCGACGTGGACTTCGAAAACGTGGGCGGCGAGATCCTGGATGCCGTCCTGGGCCGGCTCAACCAGAACGCCCGGATCGTATTGTGCGGGCTGATCTCCCAGTACAACGCCACTCAGCCGGTGCCCGGGCCTTACAACTTCGGGGCGCTACTGACCCGCCGGGCCCGCCTGCAGGGCTTCATTGTCACTGATTATCTCCCGCGGGCAGGAGAGGCCCTGCCCCAACTGGCCCAGTGGATGGAGCAGGGAAAGCTGAAGTTCCGCATCGATCTGGCCCGGGGCCTGGAAAATGCCCCCGAAACACTCAACAAGCTCTTCGAGGGGGCCAACCGCGGCAAACTCGTGCTCCAAGTGGGCGAAGAAGGGCCGAGCCCGCATTTCTCAGGAGAGCCCACCTGAGGCGGCGACCCTTTTCCTGCCGGTGATTTGCAGGTGTTACTATTCCAGCTCTGGAAGGAGCCGAACTCGATCATGACCCAATCCTGCCTCCTGGAAACGATCGTCATTTCTCTGGACGATGCGCGCGCAGCCGCGGCTGCCGGCGCCGACCGCTTCGAACTCTGCAGCGCCCTGGCCCTGGGCGGTCTGACGCCCAGCGCCGGCGTGCTGGCCAAGATCAAGAACGAGATCGAAGTACCCGTCCTGTGCATGGTGCGCCCGCGCGAGGGCGGCATGGCTTACGCCGCGGGTGAGTTCGAAACCATGCTGCTGGATGCCGAGATCTTTCTCGACTCCGGCGCCGACGGCCTCGTCTTCGGGGTGCTGACCCCCGAGGGACGGTTGGACCTGCCGCGCATCCGGGAATTCCTGAAGGTAGTCCGAAAGGCCGCGGGAAGCCGGCCCGTCACGACCACCTTCCACAGGGCATTCGACGTGGTGGCCGAGCCGGAGCGCGCTCTGGAGGAGCTGATCGAATTGGGTGTCGACCGCATCTTGACGTCCGGCCGCGCGGCCACCGCCCTGGAAGGCGCCGAGCGCATCCGGGCTCTTCGAGAACAAGCGGGGGGACGGATCGGGATCCTGCCCGGGGGAGGGATCGGTCTGGACAATCTTCGGGAGGTGGTCCAGCGGACCGGAACGGACGAAGTGCACCTCTACCTGAGCCGCCGCGACAACGACCCGTCTCCGGCGGGCAACCCCAAGATCTACTTTGGGGCTCGCCTTCCCGTGGGCGAGACCGAGTTTCACAGCGTCGACGGAGAAGCGGTCCGGCGAGCCCGTGCGCTGCTGGACGCCCCGTGAACTTTTCTAAGTGGGAAGTCGTTCCTATCCCACAGCGAGGGCCGAACTCATTCGGACCCGCTATTGACTCGAGCCTGGCATCAGTCGGTGTTGCGCGCGGGTGGAGACTCTCTCTCCGATGGCATTTGTCCTGGAAGCCTTGAAATTTCTCGCAGAGTTGGCTCTCGGGCTTCTCTGCCGCATCCTCTTTCACAATACGGGCGAGGCGCTGCTCTGGGCGCTCTCCGGGGGACGCCGCCGCCCCCAGTGGAAGACGCTCGAGGAAGACGATTCGGCCTGGGACATGTTCTTTCGCTCCAGCGTCTGGCTGGGAGCGGCCTTCTGGGTCGTGGTGCTGGGCGGGTTCTTCTGGTGGCTCCGGTCCTGAGCCGGAAGGCGGCACCGCCAGTCGGGATCGCCCGAGACCCCCGTGCGCCCGAAGGGTGGCGGGCGAGCCCCCGGGTGCCCGCCGCC
>JBFKLX010000023.1:0-40138 GCA_041630155.1 Acidobacteriota bacterium | reverse complement strand
CGCCGGGTTGCCCGAGAGAACCCATGAAAACGGACGCCAGCACACCCTGAGAGTCGGTGCTGGCCTGGACGGGTCCCAGGATGGACATCGGGCCCAGCTCGGCACCCTCGACCAGCCGAGTTCGATCGTGGCGGGTCAGGTAGAGGTCCAAGGAGCTATTCGGCGGCAGATCCTCTCCGCGGACCAGCAGGTCTTCTCCCTCGCTGTAGAGACGTTTCTGAGTCCCCGGAGAGGCTTGGCTGCAGGTTTCCAGACCCAGGCTGTCGGTCACGAAGCTCCAGTTGAAGCAGGTGACCAGCGCTGCCACCGAGACGTCATCGGGTAGACCCTCGAGAGGCGTTCCCGCGCAATCCACGGCATCGGGGCAGATGTCGACCCGATACTGGGTGAGTGGCTCCAGGGGGTCATCGGGTTGAAAGCAGATCCTGTTTCCCTGCCAGGAGTAGGATCCCGCCACTGGCGGATTGAGAAAAAAAGCGTTCTCCACCGATTCCCGCGTCATGGTCTTCGAGAAAGTGGCGCAGATGGGCGTGGAGCGATCCACGTCGATGGCGTCATGGCGGGGGAAGGTCGTGACGACCACGGGAGCCACTCCGGTGGGATCGAAGCTGCGGGTGATGGCCGGCGCGCTCAGGGAAGGCTGCAAGGGAAGCATATCCAGAATTCCGCCTTGGTCGCGCACCACGCCCCACCCGGCCAGCATCGCCTGCAGGACGGCAGGCCGGCTCGAACTGACCACTACCGGATCCAGAAGGGCGAGCGGGATCGCCACTTGAAAGAAACGATCATCGATGTTGCGGGTGAAGTCGTGAATCCCGCCAGGTTGAAAGACGAATTGGTCGGTGAAGAAATCATAGGCGAGAAGCCGAGGTTCGAAACTCTCGGGGTCTTCCCGCGAGAGCCGGACTTCGAATTCGGCACCCTGTGAGGCCAGCTGCAGCGACCCGGTCAGCGGGTCGTTGTCGACGTCCAGGTACAGGCTATAGGTGACGGGAGCGGCGGCTTCCGGAATGGGGGCGCCGGTCGCAATCAACCCACCCAGGGTGCATTCGTCCGTCTGTCCAATATCCACGACCGCCAGTTCCGTGTCCAGGCTGGCGTCGGGGTTGAAGGCCAGGGAGCTGGTGTTCTTGCCCAGCTTTCTTCCCAGGATTCGGAGTCTCAGGGTCCCGATGTTTGCGGGCGGTTCGATGCCCCTGTTCCGAAAAGGCACCGCCGAGCCCTGCTCGTTCAGCCCCTCGGCATTGACGTCCTTCCAGAGATCGGCCGCCAGGTTTTCCAGTGGGAGTTCGCGGATGATATTGAAGTTTTCCTCGCAGGGATCTTCGATCTCGACAAAACCGACGAAGCGTCCCAGAGGGTCATCTCTGCTCGCAGTCAGTTTGTCGATCAGAAATTTGATTACCTCCCCGACCAGGCCCGCTCCCGAGAAGCCCCGGGCCTTGCCCAATCGGACACCCTCTCCGACGATCTCTTCGAATCCAGTCAGATCCGTCCCGCTGTCTTCGTCCCAGACCAGGACGTCGACCAGCAGGGTGTCGACAACCTCACAGTCGGCTTTGGCGTGGAAAATCTGCCCGAAACTCTTGTCTTTCACCTCATGGGGGATCACCCGATATTCGTTGGTCTGCTCGTCCTGGACGATTCTTCCCGAGGGGTATTCGACGTCGCCGTTCAAAGGACCAATTTCGTGGTTTTGAGGATCCAGTCCCTCCAGGATCTTCTCCCCCCAGCTGATCCACAAGCTGATGTAGACTTCTCCCCTGCCTCGCCCGCCGTCTCCCTGGTCCCCGTTCCAGACCAGTTCCAGGCTGTTCAAATTGACCTTGAGCTCGACCTTTTGCGTCTCAGGGTTTTCCTGCCGCTGGGCCTGAAGCGAACCAGCCAGGAGAAGGACGATCAAAGACGAATACTGGAAGTAGCGCTGCATAAGGCGGGCCTCCCTGAGGTGAGCAGAGCCACGAGCCAGTCAAAGAGTCGGCGGGCTGAGTGAGCAGGAGCAGGTGGCTCCGTGTGTTCCCAAAGTGCCGGAGAGCTGTCTTAAGAATAGACCGATCGCGCCGTCTTCGTCAAGTCTCGGGCTATTCCACAACCCGGTGAATTCGAGTCGACTTCAGACGAAACCTTCACGCCCCAGTCACGGTGGCCAGGCAGCGACTGGCTGTTCATCCTGACGCCGGGAACCACTTCTCCTACCCGGGTTGACTTCCAGCGTCTCACTGCCGCAACGCCAGCAGGACGACCCAATCCCGGGACGGGCTTTCCGGAGGCTCCCCGACGCTCGGCTCCCCACCCCCCTCCAACTCCTGGACGCTGCCGATCTGCAGCGCTCCCCCTTTCCGTGGGTCGTACCAGCGGACCCGGTAGGAACCCTCCGGCAGGCGCACCCGGGTCGTGCCCCCGGTCCCCAGGTAAATGGAGTACACGCTTCCCCGCAGAGCCAGACACCAGGCATCCGGATTGGACAGAAGCTCGTCGGCCGGCTCCATTTCGGCAAAGGGAAGATGGGCTTGAAAAAACTCCAGGGCATGGCGCGTTTGATCCCACATCCGTTCCCGGCTTCGCCAGTCTTCCAGGTTGAGGTCGTTGTGGGGATAGCGGTAGCCGAAATACCACTCCACGCCGGCTCCGCCGGCCATCAGGCTTCCCCACAGGGCATGGCGCCTGACGGAGTCGTGATCCGGGTCCTCGGCATCGGGTTTGACTCCGGTGTCGGCCGGGCCGATCTCATCCAGGGAGACGACCCAGGGACGACCCGCGGTCCGGGACCGCTCCAGCCAACGCAACGTCTCTGCATGGGTCTGGCTCATGTCTCCCATCTGCAGGGAAGCCCCTTCGAAGTTCGGGTCCCCCAGCAACGGCTGGTAGATTTCCTCGTACCGACCGGGAAGGGTGTGCACGACGATGGGTCGCCCGTAGGGATCGAGCTGGCGAATGTAAGCGGCAAAGCTCTGTCGCTGCAGGTCGGTGTTGGACCGGCCTGCTTCGGTGGTCGTCTCCCGGTGGCGGTCGTCCCAGCCGTTTTCCTCTCCGATGTTCCAGACCAGGGCCCGATGGTGGCCGAAGCGGGCAATCAGTTCACGGTAGTACAGTTTCCGGCTGTCGGCGAACTGCCCACCCTCTTCCACCTCGAAAAGGGATTCGTTCTCGGTTTCGCTCAGCACCACGTGCAGCAGGATTCCCAGCCGGTCCATGTGGGAAAAAACGATCTCCCACTGGTCGAGCTTGGAGCAGTCGAAGCGGTAGCGCTCCTCCGGCCCGGTCCAGGGCCAGACGTCCTGCCCGTCACCGGCCACGTTCATGGTGAGGAAGTAGACGCTGTTCGTGCCCCGCGAAGCCAGGTAGTTGAGCGCTCCGACGATTCCCTTCCCCCGGGCGTCTCCCCAGTCGGGGTCCCGCTCCTTCCAGTCGGCCACGTGGGGTTCGAAACGGTGCAAAGGGGCGAGAGCGGCCTCGCCGGGCCGGGTACCGCCGGAGGGCCGAAGGGAGCGGGTGCCGTCAAATCCGTGGTAAGCGAGGAAATTCTCCGGACTGTCCGCACCCCCCTTGAGAAAATATTCGCCGCTCCCGGTGAAACGCAGGTAGCGCTCTCCCGCATACTGCAACAGCCCCCGGGCTCCAGGGTTAGCTGCCACCTCGAAGTGACCCGTCGAGCCGTCTCCCGTCAGCGGCTCGCCGGCTTCGGCTCCCTGCTGGATGGCCACGCGAGGTCCGCGGCGAAACGAAACCCGGTACTGCCAGGCTCCCGGGTGGGATGGCACGAAGTGAACCCGCCAGAGGTTGCCCGTCCCGGCGCCCGTGTGGGCGGCATTGCCGTCGGCCGCGAAATAGCCGGGGACTTCCAGACGCGTGCCGCCCTGAGAGAAGACCACCGAGAGGCGGTAATCCAAAAACGGGTTGGCCTCGCCCGTCTCCTCCGCGTCCGGCCCCCGGAGATCCAGCGTCATCGGGTCCCACTGCTTCATCGATCCGGTGACCTGGACTTCGAGGGAAGAGGCGCATCCATTGAGCATTGCTGCAAGACCCGCAGCCATGGCGATCCCCAACCCGATTCTCATCTCCACCAACTCCTCCCTTTGCCCAGTGCCTTGCAGAGAGAGCTCCGGCGGGGCAGACGCCGGCCTGCCCACGGGAAGCCTCCACTTGCCCCCGCCGGAAGGCCCGGCTCTTTCGATCATGGTTGGTGGTTCCGGGACCGTCAAGTTGAGCGGCCACCTCCAAGGCCTGCGCTCCGGCAAAGAGCAGGGGAAGCGACGGCAGACTCCGAAACGCTAAGGGAGGCCGCGCGGTCACAGCGCGGTCGCAATGGGAAAGATCTGTTTCTGGTATCGGTCACCGGCGGGCCGGGCACCTGCCCCTTCCGCAGGATGTCGGCCAGGAAATCGAGCGCTTGGTGTCTGCGGAGCTGTGAAGTAAGATCGGGAAGACGATCGTGCGTCGCCTCGACAGGCTCGACAACTGATCCAGACGTCCGCCGTCCTCGACCACCAACGTGAGCCAAAACGATGAATACCTACGATCCCGAAAAGCCACCGAACGCCGCCGATTGGATGAATCTCGATGAAGGCGAGCGGATTGATCTCGTCGAGTCGTATCACCGCCGCCACAAGATCCGTCTTCCGAACCTGCGGATCCACTCCGTGATCCACGTGGTTGTCGAAAACCAGCTCGCACTCAGGGAGGAACTCGTGGTTGCAACGCTGGCCCGTCTCCAGGAAGAGGGGTTGGACCGGCACGAAGCGTTGCATGCAATCGGGAGCGTACTGGCCAAGCACTTGTTCGCCATCCTGAAGGGCGAGGTGCAGGATCGCGGCGAGGAGACGAATCGAGAGTATTTCGAGGGGCTCAAACGGATCACCGCTGAGAGCTGGCGGACTTTCCGCTGACAAGCCACCGGAAACGCCGGCAGCCACCTGGTACTCTTGGTCTTTTGGCGGCGCTCCAATCCGGAAAGACTACAGGTGAGTGGACTGAAGACGAGTAGCCGACAGATGCGAGCGGCCGTTTGCATGGTCATCGCCATTGCCAGCCTCGGTTGTGCCGCCGAAGAACGGGACGAGACGGTGCTGATCGCCGGAGGGACGTTTCTCATGGGGGTGGCGGCATCCAGCATCCCGGACCTGAGGAGCCGGTACGGAGTGAGCTTCCCGGGCTCATTCGAAAACGAGACTCCGGAACACCCCGTGACGATTGCCAGCTTTCGGATCGACGCCTACGAGGTCAGCAACGAACGCTTCTCGGAATTCCTTGCCGCACGTCCGGAATGGAACCGAGATCGGTTACCGCCCGAGATGCACAACGGACAGTACCTGAAGCACTGGCAGAACGGGCCGTTCCCCGAGGGACAGGACAGGCATCCCGTGGTGTTCGTCACCTGGCATGCGGCCCAAGCCTTCTGCCGCTGGACGGGCGGGCGCTTGCCGACGGAAGCCGAATGGGAGTACGCGGCCCGCGCGGGTGGCGACAGCGAGTTTCCCTGGGGTGACGAGCCTCCCACACCCGAGCGGGCCAACTATGGCGCAAGCGGCTCGAGGACCACGACACCCGTGGGTACATACCCCCCGAATTCTCTCGGCCTCTATGACATGGCGGGCAACGTGTGGGAGTGGTTGCTGGACGAATGGGAGCCCGTGTACTCTGGCGAGCCGCGCTCGAATCCGATCGGCGGCGGCCCGGTTGCAGACGATGCAATGCGCTCGATTCGAGGACGCCGGAGTGTTCGTGGCGCCAGTTTCGCCGGCGGGGCCGTCAACCTTCGCACCCGCTGGCGCGACAGTCATGTGGTGACGAACGCGGTTGAGTTCGTCGGGTTTCGATGCGCGTATCCCGAGGAGTTCAATTGAAATAAGTGGCAGCCCGGGCGCTGCCTCCAACGTCTGCCTCAGGCGGCGTAGTACTCGAGGCCAATTGATGGCAAGCAAGCAACCCGCAATTGAGTATCGCCCTCCGAGGTGGCTCGTTGCCCTCGCGGTGTCTTCGTTCGCGCTGTTCGCAGCTCTTGCCGGCTTCTTCATCCAATCGAGCGAGGGCATCCACTACACGCTTGCCTCGTTGGTGTTGACGCTCCTGGCCGCTCTCGGTGTCGTCGAAGTTCTGGTCTCTCGAATCATGCTGGAAAGCGACTCGGTTCTGGTTCGGAGCCTGTTTCGTTCGCAGCGCATTCTCCTTCGTGATGTCGAGGAGGTGCGTCTCGACGGAGGCCGCACCTGCCTACGCCTGAAGTCGGGCGGATGGAAGAAGCTGCCCGAATGGCTCGGGGCCAGCATGAGTGTTCGTCACCGCATAGGCAATCGTCTGGCTCAGTTGGACGGCTCCGAGTGAGTTCACCTCTGGTGTGCAAGCGGCTCGAGGCACGCACGTTCTCTGAGCGACGGATGTCGAGCTGGCGGGAATCAAGATTCCGATCGATGCTTGGTCGCACTGCAATGTCTGTGGGAGGGGGACTTGGGGGGCCGTGATACCAACAGCCGCACCTTTGGTCGCCCTCCACCCTGGGAAGCCGGCTTTCGTTTCGGGGAGCGAGGGCCAGGCGCTCGAGGTGCGGTTGAAGCCGGACGCCCGAATGGAAGACCAACGCTGATGCCGCTGATTTCATCGTTCCTACCTCGGCTCGTGCCGACTCACCTGGCCGGGCCGGGCGTTCAAAGGCCTGGGCGGCTCCCGGGACGAAGGCCCTTGGACCTTGGCTTCCGGCAAGGAGGCGCGTGAGACCACGAAGCCGGACCAATCCATCGCACTCCTCGGATTCGAAGGAGAGACCAGTCCGCAACCTGGTGCTCGTCCTGGGGGATCAGCTGAACGAGGGATCAGCAGCCTGGGAGGGCTTCGACAAAGAACGGGACGTCGCGTGGATGGCGGAAGTCAAAGGCGAGGCGACCCGGGTTTGGTCCCACAAGTCGCGGGTCGCCATCTTCCTGGCAGCCATGCGACACTTTCGGCGCTCACTGGAGAAGCGCGGAATCCGAGTGGAGTACCGCTGTCTCGAAGACCCCTCCAACCGGGGTGGGTTCATCCCGGAACTCGTGCGAACCGTCCAGAGACTGAAGCCGGAAAGGCTGATCATGGTGGAACCGGGGGAGTGGCAGATCAGAGAAGGTTTCCGAGAAGCTGCAGCCGACCTCGGTGTCGGGCTGGAGATACGGAACGATACCCACTTCCTGTGCTCGCACGAGGAATTCGCCGAGCACGCACGCGGCCGCAAACAACTCCGCATGGAGTACTTCTACCGTGAGATGCGCCGCAGGACGGGCGTCTTGATGGACGGCGACCAGCCGGAGGGCGGGAAGTGGAATTACGATGCGGAAAACCGCTCCGGCCCGGAGCCGGAGGCAATCGGAAAACTCCGGCCCCCTCGCCGCTTTCCACCCGGCGCCGACACTCGCGAGGTGCTCGCGCAGGTGGAAGAATTCTTCGGCGGGCATCCCGGCAGCCTCGAACATTTTGACTGGCCCGTCACCAGAGAGCAGGCAGAGCAAGCGCTCCAGGACTTCGTTCAAAACCGACTCCCGAGCTTCGGGCGCTATCAGGACGCCATGTGGACAGGAGAACCCTATCTCTACCATTCGCGCCTCGCTGCGGCCATGAACCTGAAACTCCTGGATCCGCGCCGTGCGATCGAGGCGGCAGAGGATGCCTACCGTTCCGGACAGGCTCCCCTGAACGCGGCCGAGGGCTTCATTCGCCAGATCCTGGGATGGCGGGAATATGTGCGGGGGGTGTACTGGCGCTACATGCCCGACTATCTGGAGCAGAACGTACTGGACGCCCGTCTGCCCCTACCCGATTTCTACTGGACGGGAGAGACCGATCTCAATTGCCTGCACCAGGCCATCGGCCAGACCCTGCAGTACGGCTACAGCCACCACATCCAGAGATTGATGGTCACGGGTCTGTTCGCCTTGCTCCTGGGGGTGCACCCCAAAGCCGTGCACGAGTGGTATCTGGCCGTGTACGTGGACGCTGTCGAGTGGGTGGAGCTACCCAACACGCTGGGCATGTCCCAATTCGCGGACGGCGGAATCATGGCATCCAAACCCTACGCGGCCAGCGGCAGATACATCGAGCGCATGAGCAACTACTGCAAGGATTGTCGCTACCACCCTGGCCGGGCGATCGGCGACGATGCCTGCCCCTTCACCACCCTCTACTGGGACTTTCTGGCTCGCCACGCCGACACGCTCTCGTCCAACGGACGCATGTCCCTGCAGTTGAGAAACCTGAAGAGGAAAGGCACGGACGAACTGCGTGAGATTCGAGCGAAGGCGGCCGAGCTCCAAGAACGATTGGCTCCTTCTTCCTAGGAAACGGTTGACAAAAGTCCCAACCGTATGGTTCGTTCGAGACGGCTCCCATCGTCCTGGGCGTGCCGTTGCTTCTTCTCTGGGTGAAACACTGGGAGGCGGGTTTTGATTGGCTTTGGGGCCATGGCAATCCGATCACGGGCGGGGAGAAATGCCCTGGCAGCGCTGTCCCTCATTCTGGGGCCGTTGAGCGTCGCTTCCGCGGGAGAGGAGAGATTCGTCCTCACCGGTGAGGTTCATGTGACCGAGGGCCGGCTACAGGGTCAACGGGCACTGGTCGGCCTGCGAGGAGCGCACACACCGTTCTTCAATCAAACCTGGACCAGCCTGGGGGGCCGGTTCCAGTTCGAGGACCTGCCTGCAGGCGTCTACGTGTTGTCGGCCCAGATCCCGGGTCTGGCGGCGTCACGAGTCAGCGTCGACGTGTCGGCCAGCCTGGCCGATTCGAAGGGGAGGATCCATCGGGTGATCGTTCTCCAGCCGGGATCCGCCGACGATGCGGCGCAGGTGTCGGTTGCTGAATTGTCACTCACTCCTGCCGCCTGGCGAGCGTATTCGAAGGCGGAAAATCTACTCGGCAAAGGCCAAGTCGATCGAGCGGTCCGTGAGCTGAACAAGGTCGTCGAGAAGGAACCTGGTTTCTCCGCCGCGCACAATATGCTGGGAACAATCTCCTATCAAAAACAGGATTACGCGCAGGCCGAGAGCCATTTCCGAAAGGCGCTGGAGGCCGACCCCCGAGCCTACGCTCCGCTCGTCAACTTGGGCGGAGCGCTCAACTCGCTGGAGCGCTTCGAGGAAGCTGCGGAAGTCAATCGCCGGGCTTGCCGGGCACGCCCCGATGATCCCCTGGCCAATTCACAACTCGGTGTGAGCTATTGGGCATTGGGCCGGGAGGCCGAAGCGATCGACTCCCTGCAGCGAGCCAAGCAACTGGATCCCGGCCACTTCAGTTACCCCCAGCTCGTGCTCGCCCAGATCTTCCTCTCCCGGAGAGATTTTGCGAGGACAAGGCAAGAGCTGGAGGAGTTCCTGCAACTGCACCCGGATTCGAGCAACGCCCCCCGGGCGCGTCTCCTGCTCGAACAGCTCGCTTCCGCCCCACGGCACCCGTGAGCCGAAGTCACCAGGCACCACAGAGGCACTACAGTTCACAGAGAAAAGCGGGAATTCCGTCTCCCCCCGCCCCCTGAGGGCCCAACGATTCCCCGATTCCGCCGTGTTCTCGGTGTCTCGGGTGGTGGCCCCTCCAACACCCCGCTAGCGCGCCAGCTCGGCGACCTTGCGGTCGAGTTCTTCCAGAGTGAACCGCACGCTGACGATGTAGGGCTCTTGGCCTTTGGCCCAGTGCCCGTAGGTGGTGGTCACGATCGTGCCGTCCGGCAGCAGCACCACTCCTGGATAGGCGCAGTCCCAGCGGTGGTGATTGTCCATGAGGCGAACCCGGTACTGCCCCTCCCGGCCCGCGGCGATGTCACGGTAGTGGCCCACCCATCCGACCCAGTCGCCCTGGGTGGGCGACTCGCGGGTGGTGTCACGGAAGGAGAGGAAGAGGCGGCCATCGGGCGCGTAGACACCGGTATGGCGGTCCCCGGTCAGGGCCCCGGGCAACTCGCGTGGCGGGCTCCAGGTGGCTCCCTCGTCGTCGGAGAAGATCACGAACGAATTCCGGGTTCGACTGTTCTCGCGCAGCAGCACTGCCATCTGTCTGCCGTCGGGCGAACGAATCAGTCCGGGCTCGCACAAGTCCACGTCCGGCCGGCTGGCGATGACTTCCGGTTCCGACCAGGTAAGCCCTCCATCGCTGGACAGGGTCTTGTAGACCTTGAAAAGGGGGGTTTCTTGGGCTCGGCCGCCGCTGCGGATGAATCGCCCGTCATCGTGAAAAAGCGCCAGGTAACGGCCGTCGGCAATGCGCTCGAGGGAGGCCATGGCGACGATGCCGCCAAAATCGCCGATCGGCTCCAGCTCGCCCCAACTCAGGCCATCGTCGGCCGAAGCCGCCATTCGGATGGGGTAGAGACCCGAGAACAAGATCAAGCGCCTCACCCCTTCAGGATCAATCGTTCGATAGAGGGTGGGCACTTCGAGAGAGGTTGTCCAACTCTGCGGGGTGGGCAGACGCGGCGACCAGGTCACCCCCCCGTCGCTGCTGCGCTTCATCACGATCGCGCCTTTGCCGTGGCCTTTGGGATAGACGGCAATCAGGGTGCGCCCATCCTCCAGCAGCACCGTGGTGGGGTGGCCCAGGTACTGGCCCGCTTCGCGATCGACGACCACCTGGCGGAAAGTCTCCTGAGAGAGATCGACTAGGGGGATCGAGTAGCCGGCGGGGAGGCCCTCCGCCGGCACCGCCGCGATCGTGAGCGTCGAGATCAGGCTCAAAAGAAGACCGGTCGTAAGCATCATGCCCATCATTGATAACAGAGGGTCGATCCCGTCGCCACCGCCACCGCTCATCGAGGTTGGGTTTGCCCGATCGGAGTCCGTCACCGTAGACTCTTGTTGCAGCGGCCCAAGCCGCGATCTTTCGGGTCTGGAGACAGAGGATGAATTCGAAGCCCGCCCTGCTGCCCGTCCTGTTGGCAATCCTCGGCGCGGCCGCTGCGGCGCAAAGGGGCTCGTCTCCTCCGCCCAACATCGTCCTCATCCTGGTCGACGATCTCGGCTGGACCGATCTCGGGAGCTACGGGAGCCGTTACTATGAGACGCCCAACATCGACCGCCTGGCCTCGGGCGGAATGCGGTTCACCCAGGCGTACGCGGCCGCCGCCGTCTGCTCACCAACACGGGCCGCTCTGATGACCGGCCGGTACCCGGCACGGCTGGGCATCACCGACTGGATTCGGGCTCGCTTCCAGGGTGGCACCATGCCTGAGGACGGCCGGAATCCCGCCGGGCTTGATCGCGTCGATGACCGGCCGCTTCTGGTGGCCCGAAACCCGCTGTGGATGGAACACGACGAGGTCACTATCGCCGAGGCGCTCGAGCCGAACGGCTACGTCTCGACCCATATCGGCAAGTGGCATCTCGGGATGGACGACTGGTACCCGCAGCACCAGGGTTTTGCCGAGAATTTCGGCGGCTGCGACTACGGCGAACCTCCCAGCTACTTCGATCCCTTCGCCAACCGGCAGCTTTCCGGAATACCGCACCTGCCGCCGCGAACACCCGGCCAGTACTTGACGGACCGGGAGGCCGATGAGGCGGTTGCGTTCATCCGGCGCAATCGCAACCGCCCCTTCTTTCTCTACCTGGCCCATTACGCTGTGCATACGCCGATTCAGGCCAAGCCCGAGGTGGCGGCCCGTTACGCCGCCAAAACACCGACCAATCAAAAGAACCCCGACTATGCGGCCATGGTGGAGAGCGTCGACGACGCCGTGGGAAGAGTTCTGGGCACGCTCGATCAACTCGGCCTGAGCAGCCGAACGCTGGTCATCTTCACGTCCGACAACGGCGGTCTGCTGGGACCCACCGACAACGCCCCGCTGCGCTCCGGCAAGGGCTACCCCTACGAGGGCGGCATTCGGGTCCCACTGATCGCGAGCTGGCCGGGGAAGATTCCTCCGGGGACAGTCAGTGAAGAAGCGGTCAGCAGTATCGACGTCCTTCCGACCATCCTGGATGCGGTGGGAAGGCCTTTTCCCGGGGTGGGAATGGTCGACGGGGTCAGTCTGCTTCGCCACCTCTTCTCGGGAGGACGCAAACGGCTCCGCCGCGAAACTCTGTACTGGCACTTCCCCCACTATCGCGGCACGGATGTCGCTCCTTACAGCATCATCCGCTGGCGCAACTGGAAGCTGATCAAGCGCTACGAGGGCCCCCGCTGCGAGCTCTATCAACTGGGCCGCGACCCGTCCGAACAACACAATCTGGCGGATCACCGCCCCGGTCTGGTGCGACGGCTGGAGCGGCGGCTGGACAGGTGGCTGCAGCGTGTCGGCGCCACGATCCCGGTGCCAGCCTCCCCAGTCGAGGAGTCGGGAGAGAGGTGATGCGGGAAAGCCCCGACTCCACTTCTCGGTAGCCTGGGCGATCTGATCCCGGTCTCCTAGGGGTGAATCGGCCAGCCGTATTCCGCCGCGATGCCGAGCAGGATCTCGAAGCGGAGAAGGCTACCGGATGCCGAATTGGTCATGATCACCGCTCCTCTTCCCGTTTCGGGATAGGCCCACAGCAGACTGGTCGAGCCCCAGGTGCCACCCGTGTGCAGGATGCACAGATCCTCCCCTTGACCGGACAGCTCGAATCCAAGGCCGGCTGCTTCCGCCAGTGGGCTCTGCTCGATACTCGCCTGCCTGGAGAGCATCTCCACCGCGATCTCCTGGGAAAGGAGCCGGGAGGACTGCCCGCGGTAGGCCTGTGCGATTTCCAGCGTGAAGCGTGCCAGGTCCGATGGTGTGGTCCAGAGACTCCCTGCCGCGACCAACGGGAAATGAAGCCGGTCTCCCGGGATGGGCCTACCCGCAAAGTCGTGCTCGACAGCGGCTCTGGCCCGCAGTTCTTCTGGCAGCGGCTGAGCATAGGTGCTCGATTCCATTCCCAGGGGTCCGAGCACGGTTTCCTGCATGAGGGTGGCCGTCGGCGTTTCGGTGACGTCTCTCAAGAGCAACTCCAGGACGGCATAGTCGGCGTTGGCGTACCGGTATCGGGAACCCGGGACGCTGGTCACCCGAGTCGCACCGTCGACGTCGACGCCGGGTTCGGCATCGAGCAGCTGCTGGAGCGTGACGGACGGGGCGGTTCCCGCCGGAGTCAGGTATTTTGGCATCGCATCCTGGGAGGAACGATCGGTGAACCCGTCCTGCAAGCCGGCGCTGTGGCTGAGCAACCTCCGCAGGGTGACTTTCTCGAGCCGGGTCAGCTCGTTCTCGGGGACCGTCCAGGATCGCAACCGGTCGTTGACGTTGGCGTCCAGGTCCAGCCGGCTCTCCTGGACCAACCGCAGGGCCGCAGCAGCAGAGACCGGTTTGGCGACCGACCCGGCATGAAAGAGCGTTTCCGCACTGACAGGCGCCGCTTCCCCGGATTTGCAGGTCCCGTAACCTCTGGCCCAGGCGATCCGGAAGTCGTCGATGACCGCCACACTGACACCCGGTACCTTGTAGAAACTCATCCGATCGGCAAGCGGGGCCGTTTCACCCCACTGAGGTTGCTGGTCGTCTCCCATTACGACGAGCCCCGCTTCAACCCTGTCGATGCGAGGATCGATCCCTGCCTGGGACCGCTCGCCAGGTGTCGGCGACTGGCAGGACCAGGCGAGACAAATCCCGACGAGTGACATCCAAGTTCCGCTCCGAGCTGACATGACTCTCTCCCCTTTCGTCAGGCCGCGGGGCGATGCTCAGACCGTCCCCGTCGCAAATTCGGGTCTGACCAGTAGTCTTGCATTGGAGACGGGAAACAGGACGGCTCGGTGTTGATCGATTTGTGAAATCTGGACCAGCCCTAGCAACTTTTCGAATGAGATCACAGCTCATTGTCGCAAGATGAGAGGACTTCATCTCGGCCTGGGGTCAGCCTCGCCATACCCTCTCAGAGTCTCGCAATCCGCTCCGCTTCCCGCAGACCCGAGAGATAGGCTCCGTGCACGGTCCCGGAATGGTCGGGGGCGGTGGCGTCTCCGGCAAAGAAAAGCCGCTCTCCGACCGGGCGGGCCAGGACCTCGAAAGCCCGGGAAGTCGCTCCGACCGGGACGTGCGGGTAGGCGCCCACGGAGAGGGGATCGGTGTGCCACCGGCTGACGGCCACTCCCACGGGATCGGGTAGGCCGGGACCGAACATGGCGCGCAAGGCCTCCATGGCATCTCTTTGAGCTTCCCGGTCCGAACGCAGCTCCGAGTCGCGGATCCCTTTTCCCCCGCGAAATCCCACCAGAACGGGTGTCTTCAGGTAACGAAAGTAATTCTGAAAGACGGGGAATCCGCCCTGGGTGCCGCCCAGGAATCCAAGAAAATGTCGGGACCGTGGCCAGAAGGGCTTGTCGAAACGCAGTGCTACTTTGTTCAGGTCGCCGATGCCCAATCCGGAGATGGCCTCCCTCTTCCAGTCGGGCAGGGGTGGATGAAATCGAATGCCGTCGCCTGCCAGCGCCGCCTGAAGGACCCCCAGCGGGAGTGTCACGATCACTCGGTCGCCCTCGAAGGTGAGCGTCTCTGCGCCGGAGTCCGGCGTCGAGCCCGCCCCGGGCCGCGGGTCCAGGTGGCAGGAGTTGCAGTTCGCCAGCGGCCGTTTTCGTTCGGCTCGGATTCGGACCCGATCGGACAGGAGCTCGATGTCAGTGACGGTATGTTCGAGGTGCGTAGGCGTTCCTTCAGCCACTCGATCGATCAACTCGCCGTAGCCGCCCGGGAACAGGCAGTCTCCTCCACCAAAACTCTCCCCTTCGTCTCCGAGCAGGGAGAGATCGCCCAGCGACGCCGCGGCCGTGACCACGAAAGATTCCAGTCTCCAGTTCAGAAACCGGCGTTCGACCTCATCGATTGGCTGACCCCTCAGGACAGACTCGACGGCTCGCGCGACCGACGTGTCCGCTGCCGCTCTCTCTGCGAACGCCTCCAGCTGCGCTTCCAGTAGTGCCCAGTCGCCCTCCAGTACTTCGAGTCGAGCCTCGGGCAGGGCACGTCCCAAGTCGTAGACCACGATATCGTCGTAGTCGGTGTCCATGCAGCGAAGCTTCAGGTCGCGGGCCAGCGAGGCCATTGGATTTCCGCGTTTCCCATGAATCCAGGAGGCGCCCAGGTCGATGGGGACACCCAGCGATCGGTCGGTCCGAATTCGGCCCCCGATCCGCTCCCGGGCTTCCAGAACGAGAGTTTCGAACCCCGACCGCCGCAGCTCCCGCGCTGCCGCCAGACCCGCCATTCCCGCACCGACGATCAGAATGCGCTCCTGGCGTGAGCGGCTACACGCGACCCGCGGCGCAGCCGTGAAGAGTAACGCCAGCAGGCTGGACTCGAGGAATCGGCGACGACTGATCAAATGCTCTTCTCCTTGGGTTGGGCGGTTCGCCGGCGGCACCTGAGAAGTTTATGGCGCGGGGATGACGCCAGGCCTATGGTCCAACCGTGCCGTCCACATGGCCAACCCTTCTCGCCCGGTATCCGTCCCCTCAGCTTGCGGTCACCTCCACCCGGTTGCGGCCATTCTCCTTGGCGTGATAGAGAGCCGTGTCGGCAGAGCGGAGAAGTTGGTCCAAATCGTTGATTTCCGGCGACAATTCGGCAACGCCCACGCTGATGGTGCAGCCCAGAGACGTCGCCGCGACAGGAATCCGCTCGGCCGCTATGGCCCGACAGAGGCGACGGGCGATCTCATGCGCGGTGGCAACGTCGGTGTGGGGGAGGACGACGGCAAACTCCTCGCCTCCCAATCGTCCCAGGATGTCGCTCTTGCGCAGCTGTTCGCGGGACAGTTGCACCAGGCGCCGAAGAATTTCGTCTCCCGCCTGATGCCCGTGAAGATCGTTGACCCGTTTGAAGTGGTCGACGTCCATCATGGCCAGTGAGAGTGGATGCTGATACCGGCAGGCCGAGTAGAATTCCTTTTCGGCCAACTCCAGGAAGTAGCGCCGATTGAAGCATCCCGTCAGCGGATCGGTGCGGGCCAGGGTTCGAAAACGCTTCTCGCTCAGGCGCAGCCGCTCGGACACGCGATGGGCCCTCTGCAAGAAGACGTAGAGCAGTGACCCCATGACGACGACCGCCAGACCGACCCAGGGAAGCACCTCCAGCAAGAGCTGTCGCCCGGGCAGGTCCGGCTGCCAGGCCAGATTCCCGAGCGGCGACCCGTCGACGCCGAAGACTTGCAACCTGGCCGGCGAAAGTCTTGAACCGGTGTTGGACCAATGCAATTCGCGCAGCAGGTAGTCCGTCTCGGCTGCTTCCAAAAATGCGTCGTCCAGCAGCCGGGAGAACACCAGCACAGGCCTGGCCCCGGCCGGCAACGGAACCCCGGTGAGTTCGACCGAGGCGGCGGCACAGGCAGCGGCGACGTGAACCTGTCCATCCCAGGAAAGCAGGCCGGAAACGCCTCGAGGACCCGACTCGGCCGATTGTCGAGCCAGGCTCACGAGGCGGGTGAAGCCCCCCTGGAGAGGATCCCTGGTGCCGGGTTCCTGAGACTGGCCGTACAGGTAGGCGAAGGAGATCCGATCGTCCGGTTCCACCGCAAAGGCCGAGTCAACTTCGAAGTAGCCTATGAGATAGGTCCCCAGGTTCTCTTCGGCCCAGACCGGATTGGGATCGACGAACAATTTCTCGATGGCCTCGCCCCACCAGGCATGATCCTGAGCGATCTTCCTCAATTCGCGTTCCTGGGCGTCGAGGATCGAGTGGGCGACTGTCACCGAGTCCTGCAGGGCCAGTCGATCCTGAGCCAGGGCCGAATAGTAGAGCAAAGCGCCGATCAGGCCTCCGCTCAGGGCGAGGATCAATACGACCGGAGCGTACAGTGTCTGAGCCGAGGGATGTTCCGATTTCACCGTCAGGGGCTCCTCCTTGAACTGTCGGTCCTTCCTTGGACTGCGCTTTGCGACCAACCTCGGGAGCTCCCGGGAGGCGATCGCCTCTGCGGAGCACGGGCCGATCCGCAACGTGCATTCTAGGTGAGAGGTCAGTCCTGAATTTGTGATCCTGTCGGAAGACCGTTTGGCCGGAAAAACCCTGGTTCCAACGCTATTTCTTGATCAGCCAGATCTCGGACACCTGAACGCCCCTCTCACCCTCGCCGCAGGTCCAGGTCAGTTCCAGTTTCCCGTCGGCGGTGGCCTCGCGGGGAATGTCGAATTCCCGCATGGGTGGGCTCATCGTCTCCAACAGCTCATGCACGGAATGGGAGCCGTCGGCGACCAGGCGGACATTTTTCCCCCGCCGCCCGGAATAGACCACTCGCACCTCGTATTCGGCTTCGGGATCGAGATCTTCGTAGACAAATGTCAGCGGCGTTTCATAGATGGCCCCCGCCATGTTCTTCCAGGCCATGGGGAAATCGCGGTCCTCGGGTAGATCGATGCGATATTCAAAGGCAATTCGCGGCGACGCCAGGGTTCCAGGATCTTCTTCCCAGCTGACGGGATACTTGATCCGTTTCAGACTCGAGGCGGTGCCCATGTTGTCGTAAAAGCCTCCCGGCCCGGGGTTGGTTCGGTTGACCAAACGGTCGATCGCCGCTCTTCTCTGCGCCTCGTCCTCCAGCTCACGGATCGCTTTGAACTGAGCTTTGAGATAGGCGATGTTGTTGAGGGGCTCGTCGATGCCATCCATGAAGGCGCCGCGGGTACGGAATTTTGCACCGTGTTTTCCCACATAGAGCTGCGATCCAATCTTGTGAAACAGCTCATCAGCCAGGAACTCGCACTTGCGTTTGAGCGCGACCCCCACCGGCTCTGCCTTGGCCCGGTCCAGGTGCCTTTCGGCCTCCCACATGGCTTGCATCGAACCCGTCCGGGAGGCCGCTTGCAACGACTCCATTGCCTGCATTTCCAAACCGGTCTCGTTGATCAGTCGCTGGCGAATATAGGCATCGTAGTAGGCGCGCATCAGCCCCATCTGAAAGCGGTAATTGGCGCGGACCTCGTCTGAGACAGACTGCTCCAATGATCTCCAGATCTGGAGCGTGACATCGACCTGAGTGTTGGAGGCCAGCGGCCCCTCCCAGTTCTGCTCCTGCGCTATGAAGCCATGGGCTATCTCATCGGCATGATCGGGGTCGATGAAAAACCGGGCGTAGTCCCGCAGAGTCGTGATGACATCACGATTCGGATCCCAGTCCTGATCTCCCCAGACGAACTTGTTGATATCGTCGTTGATCCCCTCCGAGTAGGTGAGCGAGCCGGTGGCCAGCTGATCGAAGGCGTTGTGAATCGTCTTCATGGCTCGCGGCCGGGGATTGTAGGATTCCCGATGCAAGGTCAGGGCAAAAGCCAGGTCCCAGTCCCTCACCGGGTACTGGCAGGCGACGTTGTGGGTGATGTCGGGGTAACGCCGGATTTTGATTTCAGGGTCCACGATGCGCCGCATTTCGGCGATCGGAGTCTTGATCCAGGGCGCAAAAACCACGCCCCCCAGCCAGGCCGGCTTCTTGTTCACATACTCGTAGAAGGTCGAGAGCCACTCGCGGGTCGGATCGAAGGCTTGCGGCGAGACCCAGATCTTGGCTTGGGGATGGTACTTCTTCAGGACTCGAGCCATCCGGTCCATGAACGGAAAAAACTCTTTGGGGTGAAGGTCTCCGGGGTCTCCCCCCGGCACCAGAATGTGGTCGACCCGTTTGAGTTTGCTGAAGATTTCATCGCGTTCGGCCAGCTCCTCCCGAATCCCTTCTTCGCTGACGTAGTCGTCCCCCATGTTGGGGTACCAGATCCAGACATCGAGCCCGTAGGAATCGATGATCTCGCTGAGACGCATCATCATTTCCATCGGCGGGGTGGTCATGTGTCTGCTGAGAAAGTCGTCGTCGGTGCGGGGCGGGACAATCTCGATGCTGTTCGACCCAAAAAGTGCCACCTCGCGGATGTACTGGTCGTATTGAGCCGGTGTCCAGGCGTCATACGCGTTGGTCTTGGGCCGGTAACCCATCTGATGACCGCGCAATGCATACGCGGGGGCCGTCACCGTGTTGAGGTCAGCGGGCACCAGGATCGAGCCCTCTCTCAGCTCTGCCTGCCTCAGCAATCCTCCGATACCATAGAGAATGCCGCGACTGTCCTGGCCCAGGATCAACGCCGCCCGCCGCGGCTCAGCTCTCGTGAAGAAAGCAAATCCTTCACTCCCGGGAATCCTCAGATTTCGGTAGTCGGAGGAGTAAGGCCCGGCCAGCTGTTCGAGCTGGGAAACCGGGCCGACTGCGATCACGGATCGGTTGTCCCGGGGCCATTCGGGGGTCACGGTCAGATTGATCCCGGTCCGCTTTTCGATCTCCTCCTGGAGCACTCGAATGGTTTTTGCGTGGGTCCTATCAGTGCTCGGCTGGGTGACGATCACGGCGTCGGAAAGATCGAGACGACCGGCTGCCCCCCAAAGAGTGCCCCCCCAAAGGATGCCCAGAAGGACGAAAACAGCCGATTTCTGTCCGTGGAATGCTCGCAAAGAATGTCTCATCTCTACCTCTCGGTTGCGGGGTCCTCGACGAGGCTCTCCCGGTTGTCCGGCTCTCTCGCGTGGACCAGCCTGCCGATCTTGTCGATGAGCTGCCCCCCAGCCAGGACACGTAGACTTTGTCCTGGATTCTGCCCGGGAAATCGTCTTCCGTTGATCGCTTTGTCGGACCCGTTCATACGTATCGCGGAGGTCAACGATACTGACAGACACCGGTCGCATTGTCGAATCGCAGCCGGCACATCTTCGGTTCGGCAATCCTGGCCAGCCGGCAGACCAGGTTGAACCGATCGCCCAAGAGGCTCACAATCTGACCGAGCCAGACGGCGCTTGCGCGAAACGACCGGGGGAGAACGAGCAATGAAGGAAATCAGTCGCAGAGCGTTTCTCAAACAAGGGTCGGCGGCGGCCGGCGTGGCGGCGTTGCCCATCTCGAGACAGACGGGCAAAGGGCCCTTCGACGTGGCCCTGATCGGGACCGGATGGTGGGGGATGAACATTCTCCGCACCGCCCTGGAGACCCGGGAAGTTCGAGTCGTGGGTCTGTGCGATGTCGACGAGCGCTTCGCGCGTGCGTCAGCGTCAGAAGTCGAGCAGATGACCGGCGATCGGCCCCCCCGCTATGAAGACTACCGGGAACTGCTCCATTCTCAGAAGCCCCAGATCGTCATCGTCGCCACCCCCGATCACTGGCACGCTTTGACAGCCATCGCGGCAATCGAGGCAGGGGCCCATGTCTACCTGGAGAAACCGGTCAGCCACACCATCAAGGAGGGGAGCGCGATCCTCGCCGCTGCCCGAAGACACGATCGGGTCGTTCAGATCGGGACCCACCGCCGCGTCTCGCCCCACAACATCTCGGCCATCGAGTTGCTGCGATCCGGCCGCCTGGGCCGCATCGGAATGGTCCGCGCCTTTGTTCACTACCAGGGAGGCCCCGGACAGCCAGTCGCCGACACCGAGCCGCCCCCGGAACTCAATTGGGACATGTGGTGCGGCCCTGCCCCCCTGCGGTCGTACAACACGGCGATTCACCCCAAAGGCTTTCGCCAGTTCCTGGACTTCGCCAACGGTCAGCTGGGCGACTGGGGCATCCATTGGCTCGATCAGATCCTGTGGTGGACCGAGGAAAAGTATCCGCTCGAGGTTTACTCAACCGGGGGCCGTGCCGTGAAGCAGGATCATACCGATGCGCCCGACCATCAGGTGGCCACATTCCGATTCGAATCGTTTACCGCCACCTGGGAGCATCGTCTCTTTGGCGGCAACGCCGCCGAGAAACACAATGTCGGCTGCTATTTTTACGGGACCGAAGGGACGCTTCACCTGGGATGGCTCGATGGCTGGACGCTGTATCCGCGGCAGGAGGGCGAGGCCGAAATACATCAGTCAGCCCGGCTGCACGAACCCGACCACCAGAATATCCCCGAGCTCTGGGCGGACTTCATTGCCAGCATCCGGGAGAAGCGGCGCCCCGTCTGCGACATCGAGATCGGCCACCGCTCCACCACCATGAGCCTTCTGGGAATGCTCTCCCTGAAACTGGGACGTTCCGTCCGATGGGATGGCGAAAAGGAGCAGATACCGGGGGACGAAGAGGCCAATCAGCCCCTGAGCCGACCCTACCGGTCTCCCTGGCAATACCCCAAGGCGTGAGGGCTCGCGGGCCCCGCTGCGGCCGTCAGGGGTCAAGGCCTTGCCGAGGCCGGCGGGCTGGTCCCTTCGTTTCCCGAGCCCGGCAACGCAAACGCCACGTACGCACCCTCGATCTCGACTTGGGTCTCCCGTGTGAGCCCGGCTTGCGCGGAGGCACAGAAGAGGACGTACTGCCGCCCGTGCACCTCATACACGGCCGGAATCCCCTCGAGCGCGGCGCCGACTTCCCTCTCCCACAGAATCTCACCCGTGTCGACGTCGAAGGCGCGAACCTTCTTGTCGCGCGTTGCAGCGAACAGCAACCCGCCCGCCGTTACGACAGGGCCCACTTTCGGGTAAACGGAGCCGGTGTTCTTGATGCCTCTCGCAGCGAGTTCCGGAACCTCGCCCAGAGGAATCTGCCATTTGATCGTCCCCTCGTTCAGGTCGTAAGCGGTCAGTGTCGACCAAGGCGGACCGATCGGCGATTGGCCATTGCTCGCCCGCATCAGACCGAAACCGCTGACGAAGCGAGCGCTCGCAGCCAGCTGCTCCTCTTTGTCTCGCACCGGTGTCGGAAGGCTCGTCGGACGCTCGAGGTATGCGCTGAGCAGATTCACGTCCGAGTCGGAGAGCGACCCAAAGCCTGGCATCTGCCCCAGCCCCTCTCTGATGATGCTCGAGATCCGCTCCTTGCTCAGCTTGTCGTGTACACCCACGAGTGACGACACGGCCAGTTCGTTTTCTTCGGGATCGGCCGAATGGCACCGGTGGCAGTGGACATCGTAGAGGTATCGACCGCGCAGCTCCGGCTCATCCGGCGGCGGGATCTGCTGCGCCGAATCCGGCTCCAGCTTGAGCATGGCGGGATGGTCCTTGGACACGACGTAGAGCATGCCGTTGTTGGGATCGATCGCAGCCCCGCCCCAGTTGGATCCACCGTTGTTGCCCGGCATTTGGACGGTGTTGCCTCGACCTGGCGGAGTGAACAGGCCTTCATTGCGGGCACCGAGGATGTAATCCCGGTAGCGGGCGCGTTCTTCCTCATCGAGATACGGGTTCAGATCGTCCACCGTGAACGATTGGCGCGCGAAAGGAGGCGGCTTCGTGGGGAAGGGCTGGGTCGGCCAGAGGGTCTCCCGCGGCATCTCAGTGCCCGCCGGTACGGGCCGTTCTTCGATGGGCCAGAGCGGTTGGCCGGTCACCCGATGGAAGACGTAGACGAATCCCTGCTTGGTGGCCTGCGCCACGACGTCGATCTTCTCACCCTCGTGCTCGACCGTCAGGAGCTTCGGAGCCGTTGCGGGATCGTAGTCCCAGATATCGTGGTGGACGAACTGGAAGTGCCAGAGGCGCTCGCCGGTGCGTGCGTCCAGGGCGAGAAGGGAATTGCTGAAGAGGTTGGCCCCTTCCCGGTCGGCGCCGTAGAAGTTGTATTTGGCGCTCGCCACCGGCATGTAGACGATGCCACGTTCCACGTCCAGGGAGAACTCCGTCCACACGTTCGCACCGCCGACCGTCTTCCAGGCATCCTTCGGCCAGGTGTCGTATCCGAACTCGCCGGGATGGGGGATGGTGTGAAAGGTCCAGACGATCTCCCCGGTGCGAACGTCGAATGCACGAATGTCGCCGGGGGCCGAGCCGTATCCTTCATTGGTTGCCGAACCGAGGATCAGCAGATCCTCGAAGACCCGCCCGGGCGAATGAGACTGGACCAGTGACAGGCTGTCCGGATCGCGCCCTAGGCCTTCCTTGAGATTGACGCGGCCGTCCTGGCCGAACGTCGCGATGGGCCGTCCGGTCCGGGCGTCGAGTGCCCGCAGCAAGTGGTCGCTGGCGTAGAGGAGTCGCCTTTCGGAGCGGTCCCTGCTCTCCCAGTAGTTGATTCCCCGGGTCGTCATGGCCCGGGTGCCGGGCTCGGCTGGGTGGGTCCAGATCTCTTCTCCAGTTGACGCGTCCAGCGCCACGATGGAGTTGTTTTTGGCCAGAACGTAGGCGGTGTCATCGACCACCAGCGGGGCGAAGAAATAGACGCTGTTGTCGCCGGTCGAGTAGGACCAGGCGATCTCGAGCCGGCTCACATTGGAACGGTCGATCTGTTCGAGAGAGGAATATTGCGCCGCATCCGCGCTCCCACCGTAGTCGCTCCAGGTGGCGTAGTCCGTGGTGTAGTTCGTCGGATTGTTCTGACCGCAGCCCTGAATGCTCATGCCCAGGACAAGGCAGCCGCACGAGATCGCGGCTACTCTGGCAGCTGCACGGAGAGAGAGGCTAGGGGCAGTTCGGAATGGGCTGCGTTTCATGATCTTCCTGGTTCTTGTTCCGGCTCGTTCTCAGTCGTGAACAGTAAGGAAATCACAAGGCTGAGAGCGCCTGACCCGCCGGTATGATTCGTACCGATTCCATCGCCGTCAGCCTTTCCAGCAAACGGTCCAGGACGTCAGCCGATAGCGGTCCCCAACCTTCTTCGTCTAATCCGTGCGTATTGTAAATCAGCCAGCCGGAGGGCCGGGCCAACAGTCTGTCGATTTCGCCGGTCAGATGGGTGTCGATATTGCCCGGACCGTGACTGGTACAGGTTAGTCTCGTTTGTCCAGCATGGGGCAACGGATTGACCGGATCTCCCCCAGTTCGAAAAGCCCTGACCTGCTCCACCAGCCATTCTTCGATATCCGGACTCGAGGCGTTGTAAGGAAAGTTGAATATCGCCTCTTTGGGGTCGAACCCCTTCAACTCTCTGGAAAAATAGTCCAAACATCGCAAAATCAGGTCTCTTGCACGTTCCGAGGGTGCCTCTTTCAAATTGGCGTGCATGTAACCATGGGGCATGATTTCATGGCCCCTCGCTTTGAGCTCGTTCCACAACCCGAAATCCCCAACGGGAACGTCGTGGTATTCGTTCGGCAGCACAAAGTCCTGATGATGGGCAGTGGCGATCACGTTGATGCAAGCCGACAGGTCGTATTTCTCGAATATCTGGGCTGTCCGGATGCTCGACTTTCGGAATCCATCGTCGAAGCTGAGCGTGACGAAGTGAGTCGTCGCGGTTCGCCCTGGTTGGAGGGATACCCCGGCAGGCCAGCGCAGCGTCATCAGACCCATGCTCTTCAGGAAACCGCGCCGCGAAAGGGACGATGAGGATTTCATGACAAACCACGATGAGTCATGCCCATTCCAATCACAGCCCCCGATCTAGCGTTGCTTCACCCCTCGGTCCAAACCCGTTTTTCGTGCCAGAGCAACGAATCGAGGGTGGGAGCGCAGGGGATCGAACAACGGGTCCATTGTAGTGCTGAGGACGCCGAATGCGTCTTCGAGATAGCCCATCTCGAGAACTTCCAAGGTTCGCTCCTCTTGCCCGATCAACATATAGACGGGGGGAAGCGCATAGGGGGGCAGCATGGACTCGGCGTTCCAAGCTACGGGGATGGACTGCGCCTCTCCGGTTTCAGCGTACTGCCTCACGAGCAACGCCAGTTGTTTCGAGATCTCGGGATCGCTCCCGGTCAACTCGGCCCAGCGCTCGAGTTGTGCGCTTCCCTCTTCGAATCGGCCCATCTCGAGCAGTCTCAAGGCCAGCACGATCCTGGTCGTCGAGAAATCGGGATCGATCGCGAGGGTTCTTTCCAGCTGGCGGATGCCGGCCTCTCTTCGACCCCCCAGAAAGAGAACGTAACCGACATCCTGATTGATGATCGGGGAGAGCGGGTCGAGCTCTTGCGCCTTCCGAATCTCGTCATAGGCTTCGTCGAAGCGCCCTAGGCGGGCGAGCAGATTGGCATACCAATGGCGACCGGTAGCATATTCGGGATTCAGTTCAATCGCCCGGACGAAATCTCTCTCCGCTCCCTTCCATTCGAATCGCCATTCTTGCACCAGCCCCAGGGTTGCGTGTGCCTCGCCGAGGTTCGGATCCAGCTCGAGAGCTCTTCGCGCAGCGGCCTGGGCTCGCTCCAATCCCGTTTGGTTCGAGTATCTGGGTGAAAACCAGGGAAGGAGCAAATGGGCGTCCGCCAATCCGGCGTGTGCGAGCGCAAAGCCCGAGTCCAGGGCGATGGCCCGTTCAAAATGCTGGATGGCAACTTCCATCCCGTCCTCTGTACGCTTCTCCCAGTAGAAGCGACCCAGCAGGTATTCCTGATACGCCTCCAAGTTCTCGGTGGGCCGCGAGCCCAACTCAGCGCGCTCCGATTGCGACAACTTTACGTCCAGGGCGAGTGCAACCTGCTGAGCAACGTCACTCCTGATCGTGAAGACGTGGGAGACAGACAGTTCCTCGTCGTAATGGTTTGCCCACAGTTGCTCATTGTTTTCAGGATCGATCAAGTTGGCCGTGATCCGCAGGCGTGTTCCCGAGCGGCTCACGCTGCCGTCGACGAGATAGTCGGCTCCGAGTTGCTCCGCAATCTCCCGGTAGCTCCCCCCTTGACTTTGCGCACGTCGAGCGGAGCCGTGCGCGATGACGACGAGGTTGCCGATCTTGGAAATCTGGGTGTTGACATCCCTCGTGATTCCTTCGCTGAAGTACTCTTCCTCTTCTTCTTCGCTGCCCAGGTTCTCGAAGGGAAGGATGGCGATACGGGTGCCGGCAGTGCGGGTACCGGCGGTGCGGGGCCATCCCACGTTCAGTGCGATCCACAACAGGCTGAGAATCAGAAGCGCGGATACGACCAGGGCGACCAAGCCGATTCGCCTGCGACCCCGAAAGGCCTTGCCCAGGGGAGTCGCTGTTTGGCTGGCTTGCGCCAGAACAGACCCTCCACGTGTCACTTGGTACAGGTCCTTGACGATTCCCTTCGTGGAGCCACAGCGTTGATCTTTCTCCTTGAGGAGCATCCGGTTCACCAGGTCTTCGACGGGTCCCGGGACATCCTCGAGATAGCGGGACAATGGGGTAGGCTCTTCGTTCAAGATCGCACTGGCCGTATCCATCGTCGATCCCCTCTGGAACGGGTGGATGCCGGCGAGCATCTCGTACAGCACGATACCGAACGAGAAGATGTCCGAACGCGTGTCCACCGGCTGTCGCCGCAACTGCTCCGGGGACATGTAGGGCACGGTTCCGAGAGTCACCCCCGACCTGGTCAGAGCGGTCGCCGCGGCCTCCTGACTGCCCGCTTCTTCCGCTGTCACCCGCTTGGCCAAGCCAAAATCCATCACTTTGACGTGCCCGCCTCTGGTGAGCATGATGTTGGATGGCTTCAGATCGCGGTGGACGATCGTGCGATCATGGGCTTCCTCCAGCGCCTCAGCGATCTCAGAGGCGATCCTCAAGGCCTCCCCCAGGGGCATGGGGCCTTGGCGGAGTCTGTCCTGGACGGTGACTCCTTCCAGGTACTCCATGGCGATATAGACCCGGTCTCGGTCTCCCCCGACTTCATAGACCTTGCAGATGAACGGATGATCCAGGGCTGCCGCCGATTTGGCTTCTCTCAGGAAGCGCTTTCGGGCCGTCTCGTCGGTCTGCATCTCTTCGTGCAGAACCTTGATGGCCACCTGGCGGCCCAGCGACCGGTCCTCGGCCAGATAAACAGTCCCCATGCCGCCCTCGCCGAGGACTGCAAGTATTCTGTAATGCCCGATGGAGTCGCCGATCTTCTCGCCGACGGCTGGCGACAACCTGCCCCTGGGTGTTTTGTGAGCAGTGGTCACCTGACCCCGCTGCGGTGAAACGAGTGTCGCCGCCCCCAAATCGTGCGAGGGCCCTTCGCGCGTCCAGAGAATCTCATAGACGTCTTGAGCCTCCGACTTGCCCTTGAACGCCACTTTGCGGTGCCAGCGGCAACGGATAGTCGATTCTTCGGCCACCGCCTCCTGTACGGATCTGGAAACGAGGATTTGCGCAGGACCCGCCTCACTCGTCAAGCGGGCCGCCACGTTGACGACGTCCCCGAAGACATCTGAGCCCAGCTGGTAGGCTGGGCCATGGTTGATGCCGATCCTCAGCAGCAGCTGGTCTCGTTCGGGAATTGTCTCGTTGAGCTGCTCCGCCCGGCGCTGAATCTCAACAGCAGCCGTCACTGCGTTGCGTGGGCCGTCGAACGAGGCCATCACCGAATCGCCGATGGTTTTGATGACCGTTCCCTGGAACTCCCGGACGACCGACGAGGCAAGGTCGGCGTGCCGATGCATGAGGGCGAAACCTGCGGTGTCCCCGTATCGTTCGAAGTAGGAGGTAGAGCCGACCACGTCGGTGAAGAGAACCGAGACACCAGACCGGTGCCGGCGCAGGGCTTGATCGATCTCCCCGCGTGCTTTGAGCAACAAGTCGATGTTGGTCTGGCGCTGCTCCACGAGGCCCCCGAGACGTGAGTATTGCCCTTTCTTGCAAGGGATTGCAACCCGGCGGCTCAGATCGAGATCGGCCGAGATAGAGGGCGAACGCACAGGGCGAAAAAGCTCGGTCCGGTCAAATGTCACCCCTTCACCGAGCCGCTCGCGAAACCGCTGCCGGAACGGCGAACCCCAACTGAGACGCGGCCAGATCGAGCGATCGAGCCGGGAGCCCAGTTGGCCCCTGCCAAGCCGGGAGTCAATCGGTTGCCGTTCGGTACTGGAACACCTCTTCCAGGGGCACGCCGAAGACGTGAGCGATCCGAAAGGCAACCTCCAATGAGGGTGAGTACTTGCCCAGCTCGATGGCGTTGACGGTCTGGCGGGTGACGCCAACGCGCTCCGCCAACGCCTGTTGCGTCATCTCTCCGTGATGGAAACGGAGTTTCCGGATCTGATTTCGGACCCGAAGTTTCTTGCGAGCCACCGTTACAGGCCCCGCCGATAATAGAAGAGCTGTGAAACCGATTTCACCAGCTCGGAGATCAACAGGGACAAGACGAGCAGGTGGGCGATCCAGACGCTGTCCAACGAGACGACCAGACCGAAGAGGGCCGCCAGCACACCGGCTCCCAGCACCCAGGCCGAGTTGCTCTCGGCCCGCCATTCGATCAACTGGTCCCGCTCGTCCCGGCCCTCGGGCCGGCTGGCGATGGCTACCGCCACGTGGCCGACGATCAGAATCAACACCAGAAGCACGACGACCGCCACGAACAGCGGCACGTACCCCACCAACACCGTGATGCCGGCCGACCGCATCCCGGCCGCGACGACGAAATAGACGATCGATACGACCAGCAGGCTGATCAAGGTAATCCAGGCACTTTTTTCTTCAAAGGATGCGCTCATGCAACCTCCTCGGTTCCACCTCGCAATGAATAAGATATTTGACACGATGTAAAAAATATTAGACAGAACCGCCCATGTCAAGTTTTTTTTACATCCGGGATGTGCAGGCCGGTGGCAGGCCGTGTCGGCGGGATCCGGGAGACACCCTCGGCGGTAGGGACGTCCCCTCCAGGATGGTTCGCTCTGGTTGCCCCGGTTTTCTACAAACCGTAGAATGTGCCGGTTCGTGAGGTTCTCGTTCTGGCCCTTCGAGCGGTCTGCCGACCGGCTTGCGGGGTCAGTGGGGAGCCGAGAGGCAGGTCGGAAGAGAGCCGGCCGCAGCGCTTCCTTGCGAGGGCGGGCGGAATCCTCGCCGAGCAATTCGAGGCCGCGTTCCCACGGAAGGGGCTGCCCGTCGCGATCGAATCGAGTCCTTGTTTCCGCCGCCGAGTTGGGACGGGAGCAAGGGTTTTCTTCATGCTGGGTGCGTTGTCGGTCCTCGTTTCGGGCGTGTTTCGTTCCTTACCTCCGTCCTGGGACCCGAGACGATCTTTGGATGGGAATGGCTGAGAATGCGGAAAAGGATTTGGTTTCACGTTCCCAAGAGGCCTGGAAGGTCGGTTCGCTTCCTCGCGCATCGGTTGTCGGCGGCCTGCTCACGGGGTCTTCTCTCTGGCCTGGTCGTGATGGGGTCGCCCGGCTGGACGGGCCCGTCGCCCGTTCTGGCTCAGTCGACCTCGACGCTCACGATGGAGGAGGCGATTCGTCGTTTCGTGGAGGAAAGCCCTGAGATCCGGGCTGCTCGCGAGCAGGTCGAAGCCGCTCGGGGAAGCCTCCGCCAGGCCTCGGCCCGGCCCAACCCGATTCTGAATTTCAGCATGGAGGGGTTTCCGTTCGGCCAGGATGGGGCACGCGTGTTCCAAGACCAGGAGTTGCTCTTCTGGGGCTCTCAGGAATTCGAACTGGGAGGAAAGCGAGGTCACCGGACCCGCGAGGCCCGCTTCGGACTGCAGCGGCTGGAGAGCGAATACGAGGACTTCCTGCGACGCGCCACCGCGAAGGTGAAGGAACTGTTCGTGGAGGTTCATCACCGGCAGAGGCAAGATAGACTGGCCGAGCAATTCATCTCCGGCCTGGACGCCGTCCGCGAGATGCACCGCCGGCGATTGGAGGCGGGGGACGTCTCGGGGCTGGCTCAGCTCGAGATCGAGGCCGAGGAGATCGGCTACCAGGCCCGGTACGCCCAGATCCAGGCGGCTCTGACGGAGGCCTGGTTCCGGTTGGCGGCTCGAATCGGCTGGAGTGGATCCTCGCCTCCCGGGCTTCAACTGCCAGAGCTGCCGGCGGCGATCGAACTCGGGGAGGAGCAACTGAAAAGCCGCGCTCTCGAGTCCCGGGCCGACCTCGTCGCTCTCCGCCGCGGGCTGGATCAGAGTGAAGCCAGAGTCGATCTGGAACGTGCCGGAGCCGTACCCGATTTGACTCTAGCAGGGGGCTACAAGCGGGACTTCGGCCAGAATACCTATTATCTGGCGTTTCACCTGCCGATCCCCCTTTTCGATCGAAACCAGGGAACGGTAGACGAAGCGGTCGCTCAGCTGAGACGCCAGCAAAATCTGATCCTCTGGAAAGAGATCGAAGTGCGCCGGCAAGTGTCCCAAGCTCTCGCCAACTACAGCCGCCAGCAGGGCGTTGCCGCCCGGTTGCAGGATGTCGTGGAGAGGGTGGAGCGGCTCTCGGACATCACCCGGCGCTCCTACATCGAGGGTGAGGCGACCCTGCCCGAGTATCTCGAGGCCCTGCGCGTCCAGCGGGACGCTTCGCTCGACTACGACGACCTGCTCCTGGAGTTGAGGAAGTCCTGGATCCGTCTGGAAGCCGGCGTCGGGTCGTCGCTGCCTTGAAAACGAAAGTGGTTTGTTCGTCATGAGAGTTCCAAGAATCGCCAGCCTCGTGCTGGGGTTGATGTGCTGTTGGATCGGGTGTTCCGCGCCGGAAGACCCCGACCCGGAATCGGCGGAGCCGGAAAGCGTTTCGGTCACGGTGTGGAACGAGCAACTCGAGCTCTTCATGGAACACCCGCCCTTGCGGCCGGGAGTGCCGGCCAAATTCGCGGTCCACCTGACCGATCTGAGCAGCTTCCAGCCGGTCCGTCAGGGTCCGGTCGAGTTTCGCTTCGAGCCTGCCTCGGGACCCGCCGAGGTGGTGACGGTAGAGGATCCTCTTCGGGCCGGAATCTTCGGCCCGGAAGTCACGCTTTCCCGAGGCGGGCCCTATCGGCTCGTGGTGGATGTCCGTAGCCCCTCGCTGGAGGCCCGCGTCGTCGTCGAGGAGCTGGTCATGGCTGAGGGGCGCAGCGAAGCACTCCCCTCCGACCCTGGCGGTTCGATCAGCTATCTCAAAGAGCAGCAGTGGCAGCTGCCATTTGCCACCGCGACAGCCAGCCGTGAGCCACTGCAGAGATCGATCCCCGTTCCGGCCACTCTGGTGCCGCGGGCGGGACGTGAAGCCGTGATCATCGCGCCCATGGCGGGCCGTTTCGGCACCTCTTCGGAGGTACGGCTCGGGAACCGGGCCCGGCGAGGACAAGTGCTCGGCTGGATCGAACCCCTCCCGGCCGACCAGTCGGTCACCCTGGGAACTCGAGTGCAGACCGCTCTGTCGCTGGCCCGACTCGAGGACGAGATGGCTCGAGCGGAGACCGCAGTGGTCGAGGCCGAGCAGCGGCTGGAGTTGGCCCGGTTGGAGTTGGAGAGGACGCGGCGGCTGCTTGCCATGGAAGCCGTGCCGGAAAAGAGACTGGAACAGGCAGAGGCCGAAATGACGATTCGGCAGAAGTCCCTAGAGACGGCCGTGCAGATTCGTGACCGCCTGCAGGAGTCGCGGCGCCGTTTGCAGCTGGGGGAGAAACCGCTCGGGGACCCGATTGTCGAACTGCAGGCGCCCCTGGGGGGCACAGTGGTCGAGATTCAGGCGGTTCCCGGGTCGTTCGTCGAAGCCGGTGCGGAGCTCTTTCGAATCATCGACCTCTTGGTGCTCTGGGTGTCGGGCCGGCTGCTCGAGAAGGATCTGGGCCAGCTGGAGAGAATCCGGGGCGCCCGGCTGGAACTCACGGGTCATCCCCCCGTCGAGATGAACGCGTCCCAACTGGTCACCCTGGGTCAGACTGTCGACGCCACGACACGCACCGTCCCGGTGATCTTCGAGTTGCCCAATCCGGAGGGCCGCTTCCGGCTGGGCTCGCTGGGTCGGCTCTCGCTCCGCAGCGGCGAGGTCTTCCAGGTGCTGGCCGCACCCCGTTCTGCAGTCCTTCTGGAGGAAGACAAGACAGTGGTGTACGTCCAGGTGAC
This sequence comes from Acidobacteriota bacterium, assembly GCA_041630155.1. Lineage (GTDB taxonomy): Bacteria > Acidobacteriota > UBA6911 > RPQK01 > JANQFM01 > JBFGHG01. Next base: position 8,593 of record JBFKLX010000023.1, on the reverse strand, counting down.
CGGCGAATCTTTCGAGCGTCGCGTCGTGCGGACCGGTATCGAAAACCCGGACTGGGTGGAGATTCTCGAGGGCCTGGAACCGGGAGACAGAATCGTGACCGTGGGGGCCTACGAGGTGGCCTTGGCCTCGCGGTCGACCCAGGCGCCGGTTCACGGTCATGCCCATTGATTCCAGAACATGTTGAACGCACTGATTGCCTGGTCACTTCGAAATCGCCTGCTGGTGGTGGCGACCGCCCTCGCGCTGCTGGGATTGGGAGCCTATATGGCTCTGAACCTGCCAGTGGATGTGTTTCCCGACTTGACGGCCCCGACGGTCACCGTGCTCACGGAAGCCCACGACATGGCGCCCGAAGAGGTGGAAACACTGGTGACTTTCCCCATCGAGACATCGCTCAATGGAGCTACCTCAGTGAGGCGGGTGCGGTCGATTTCTGGAATCGGTATTTCCATCGTCTGGGCCGAGTTCGACTGGGGGACCGACATCTATCGCGCCCGGCAGGTCGTCTCCGAAAAACTGCAGCTCGTACGCGAGAGCCTGCCCCCCGAAGCCTCCGCTCCGGTGATGGCTCCGATCTCCTCGATTATGGGGGAGATCATGTTGATCGGCCTCACCGGCCCGCCCGAGCAACTGATGGAGATGCGATCGATCGCCGACTGGACGATCCGACGGCGGCTGCTGGCCGTTTCGGGTGTCTCTCAGGTCGTTCCGATCGGAGGATACGTCCGCCAATACCAGGTTCTCCTCGATCCCGAGCGGCTGGACTACTACGGCGTCGACCTGACCGACACGCTGGCAGCTCTGGAGGCCGGCAGTGAGAACACCGGCGGCGGTTTTCACACCGAAGCCGGAAAGGAATTTCTGGTCCGTGGACTGACGCGGATTCAGAATTTGGAACAACTCCAACAGACTCCGGTTCCTCTGGATTCCGGCTCGTCGGTGAGGCTTGGCGATCTGGGTGCGGTCGAGATCGGACCAAAACTGCGGCGCGGCACTGCTTCTGTCAACGCCGGCGAGGCGGTCATTCTCTCGGTTCAAAAGCAGCCCGACGCCGACACACTGACCCTGACGGGCCGGATCGATGAGATCCTGGACGGGCTGGAGAATGAGCTTCCCGATGGAGTCCAGGCGCAACGTCTCATATTCCGTCAATCGGACTTCATCCGGGTGGCGATTCAAAACGTCCTCCGCGCTCTCCGGGATGGCGCGCTGCTGGTCGTCCTGATCCTGTTTCTGTTTCTTTTCAACGTGCGGACCACCTTCATTTCTGTCACGGCGATACCGCTGTCCCTGATCTTCACGGTTTCCGTGTTCCAGTTGCTCGGAATCGGGATCAACACCATGACTTTGGGAGGCATGGCGATCGCCATCGGAGCTCTGGTCGACGATGCCATCATCGATGTGGAGAACATCTACCGCCGTCTTCGCGAGACTCGGAACACAGAGGCCGCCACGAGATCGCGCATCTCCCAGGTCATTTTCGAGGCCTCGAGCGAAGTGCGCTACCCCATCCTGTTCGCCACCCTGATCGTCATCATCGTTTTCATCCCCCTCTTCGCCCTGGGGGGACTCGAGGGCCGGATGTTGCGGCCCCTGGGCGTGTCGTACATCGTCTCGATCTCAGCCTCGTTGCTGGTGGCTTTGACCGTCACGCCCGTGCTCTGCTCCTACATGCTGTCCGCTGACTCGGTCCTTGCCCGCTCTCGTGAAAGCTGGGCGGTGCGCCGCCTGAAAGTCCTCTATGCCCCGGCGTTGAAGCTGGCCATCGACCGACCGTTCCTGATCCTCACAGTGGCCTCCCTGCTTCTTGTGATGGCCTTGCTCGCCACCCCTTTCCTGGGCCGCACCTTCCTGCCCGAGTTCAACGAAGGCACGCTCACCATCACCATGGCGACCCAGCCGGGGACTTCGCTCGAGAAATCCGATGAGCTGGGGAAACGGGCCGAAGAGTTCATTCTCAGGGAACCGGAGGTGCTTTCGACCTCTCGACGGACCGGGCGAGCCGAACTCGACGAGCATGCCCAGGAGGTCTACGGCGCCGAGCTGGACGTGCGTTTTGGCCTGTCGGAGAGGTCGCGCGAAGACTTCCTGGCCTCGCTGCGCGGCAGCCTTTCCTTGATTCCCGGAACCCACTTCAGCATTGGACAACCGATCAGCCACCGCATCGACCACATGCTCTCGGGCACCCGGGCCGCGGTGGCGGTCAAGCTGTTCGGGCCGGACCTGCTCAAGCTCAGGAGCCTGGCCGAGGAAATCCGAAACGCCCTGGAGCCGATTCCAGGAGTCGTCGACTTGCTGGTCGAGCAGCAGGCTCATGTTCCCCAGATCCAAATCCGGTTGGATCGGGCCGCCATCGGCCGTCATGGGCTGACCATGGGCGAAGTCTCGCGGACCATCGATGTGGGATTGAGTGGGAAGGTTGTGGGGCGGATTTTCGAAGACCAGCGCGCTTACGATCTGTTGATTCGTCTCCAGCGTCCCCTGCCGGCGGCCATCGACGCATTGGAAAAGGTCCGCGTCCCGAAAAAAGGGGGAGGTTCGGTGCCCCTTTCGGAACTCGCACGAGTGGTTGTCGATTCGGGGCCCAATCAAATCAGTCGCGAAGACGTTCAGCGCAAGATCGTCGTTCAAGCCAATGTGGCCGGGCGGGACCTGCGCAGTACCGTCAATGAGATCCGGAACGCCATCCAACGCGAAGTGGATTTGCCGCCTGGGTATCACGTGGCCTACGGAGGTCAATTCGAAAGCGAAGAGGCGGCCAGCCGCACCATCGGCATACTTTCTCTGGTGGCCATCTTTCTGGTCTTCTTCCTGCTGTACGTGGCGTTCCGAAGCCTGAGACTGGCCGCCCTGATGATGGCCAACCTCCCGCTGGCCCTCATCGGGGGGATTGCGGCCGTTTTTGCCGGAGGAGGAGTCCTGAGTGTGGCATCGATGGTCGGCTTCATCACCCTGCTGGGAATCGCGACCCGAAACGGGATCCTGCTGGTCTCCCGATACGAGAGCTTGCGGAACGAGGACCTGACTCTGCGAGACGCCATTTACACAGGATCCATGGAGCGGCTGAGTCCCATCCTGATGACGGCCCTCACGGCCGGTCTGGCGCTGATTCCATTGGCACTCGCCGGAGACCGGGCGGGAAACGAAATCCAGTCTCCACTTGCGATTGTGGTGCTGGGAGGGCTGCTTTCCGCTACCTTTCTCAACATGGTCGTCATCCCGGCGCTTTGTGTGCGCTTCTATCCCAAGACGTAAGCCACTTCAGGGCCACCTTGGCGACCTTTGCGCCTCTGCGAGAGAACTCCGGAATCCCGCCAAGCCGCCAAGAGCGCCAAGGGGTGAGCGCTTCCCGCCAGAGGCCTGACCTCGTGCATCAGTCATTCGGCCTGCATCAGTGTTCGGGCGCCGAGTCGATGTCGAGGGCAGGTCCGAAGCCTTCGGGCTCGCGAACTGAGTCAACCATATCCTTCACCGCTTCGGATGGCCCTTTGCAGAAGGGGGTCAAGGAGAGAGTCACAGCGAAGTTCAGGAGCATACCGACAGTCCCGATTCCCTGGGCGTTGATCCCGAAGAACCAAGGTCTTCGGATGGCGGTATCGACTCCCAGAATCGCATCGGCAACATCGGGCGTGAGGATCCGATCGGCTGTCTGGGTAAGGATGTAGAAAGCAGTAAAAGCGACTCCGGTGACCATTCCCGCCACAGCAGGTTTCGTGCCCACTCGTTTCGAGAAGATGCCCAACACGATGGCAGGGAAGAAGGAAGCCGCGGCCAAGCCGAAGGCAAAAGCCACAACCTCTCCCACGAATCCAGGAGGGTTCACGCCAAAATAGCCGGCGACCATTACCGCCCCACCGATGACGACGCGTCCCACCAGCAGCCTCATCTCTTCGCTCGCGTCAGGATTCATCAGGCGGTAATAGAGGTCATGGGACACACTGGACGAGATCACGAGCAAAAGCCCCGAAGCAGTGGATAACGCCGCCGCCAGTCCTCCCGCAGCGACCAGTGCGATGATCCAGTCGTAGAGCTCGGCCATTTCAGGAGTTGCCAGTACGATGATGTCTCGATCGGGCTGGTGTACAGCCCCTAGTTCCAGGAGTTTCTCCCGGGCGGCGGGACCACCATTCGCTTCGACCCAGCCTTCCGTGTCCTCGATCATATGGCCGCGGACTTCCGTTGGAATCTGATCGATCGTGAAGACCTCGTTGGGAGGAATCAACTTTTCGTACCCGTCGTAGGACTGCCCGGCAGGGATGATCTGCGGTTCGGCTGAAGTGTTGGCCGTCAATTGGACCCTGCCATCTCCGTTGAAGTCGAACCAGCAAATCAGTCCCGACTTTTTCCAGCTGCGGTACCAATCCGGAAGTTCCGAAGCTTGCCTGCCGTTCAATCCGGCCACATCATCCACCATGTAGTAGCGGGCAAAGGCGGCGACGGAAGGTGCAGTCACGTAAAGAGCTGCAATGAACAGAAGCGCCCAAAAAGCCGACCACCGGGCGGCCTTCACACTCCTGACCGTATAAAAGCGAATGATTACGTGGGGAAGTCCTGCGGTACCGGCCATCAGTGCCAGGGCCACGCAGAACACGTTGAGTTTGCTCCACGTCTCAGAGACAAAAGTATCCGTGTAACTGGCAAAGCCGAAGTCCTGGTTGATGAAGTTGAGCTTCTCCAGTAGATAGGGCCGAGTTGCATCGACTGTCTCCAGGACTTGTCCACCGAGCCCCAGCTGAGGAATCGGGTTGCCGGTCAGCTTGATACTGATCGCAATTGCAGGAATCAGAAATGCAGTAATCAGCACCCAGTACTGTGCCACCTGGGTCCAGGTAATCCCCTTCATCCCGCCTAGCGTCGCATAGATGAAAACGACGGCCATCCCGATAAAGACACCAACGGGAAGCGGCACTTCCAGAAAGCGGCTGAACACCACCCCCACACCTTTCATCTGACCCACAACGTAGGTGAAACTGATGAAGATTGCGCATCCAATGGCGACCAGCCTGGCATTGGATGAGTCGTATCGGTCGCCGATGAAATCCGGAACTGTGAAGTGGCCGAACTTACGCAGGTAGGGTGCCAGGAGGAGGGCCAGCAGGACGTAACCCCCCGTCCATCCCATCAGATAAACGCCGCCGGCGTAGCCCATGGCCGAGATCAATCCCGACATGGAAATAAAACTCGCCGCACTCATCCAATCGGCCCCTGTGGCCATCCCATTGGCAAAGGCCGGGATCCCCTGCCCCGCGACGTAGAAGCCTTTCGTCGTTTTGACCCGGCTGAGCCAGGCGATGGACAGATAGATCGCGAAAGTCACGGCGACAAAAACGTAAGTCCAGGCCTGCACGCTCACAGCTGGCGCTCCTCCCGATCCTGCAACCGCTCCAACTCTTCGTGATGCCGGGCATCGAGCCGGTTCATGAACAAGCAGTAGACCCCGATCAAGACTACGAAAATAACGATGCTCCCCTGTTGGGCAAACCAGAAGCCAAGCGGATAACCGGTTCCCGGCAGCCGGAACTGGTTGAGAATATCGGCCAGTAGAATCCCGCAGCCCAGGCCCGCGGCAGCCCAAACCAGGAGAAGTAGAATCGTCAAACGCACATTGGACCGCCAATATCGATCCAGGGACCGGTGAACGGCCGGATCGTGGAGATCCAGATTCAGCTCTTCGGAACGACTGGCTTCGACGTCTCGTCCTTCACGGCTCATGGCAAACTCTCCGGTCTCGCTCTTTTCTCGGCCTGAAAGTCCCGCAGGCCCATTACCGCAGGGATTGACTGGCTCAGCGAGCAGGCTACCAAGTTTGCCGGGTCGCGTCATCCCTGCGGCTTCTCTTCGGCGTTCACCGTATCGCCCGATCTCGTTGATTCGGCGGGGCGCTCCATCGCGCGAGTCGCACTGGTTCGCTCGAACACCGGAGTCTGATAGCATCTCGGGGAGATGGCCAATCCGATCAGATGGTGGCCCGTGTTGCTGGTGTTGACCGCGTGCTCCGGAAGCAGGATCGAGGTCGACGCCCAGGGCAACGTCTTGACGTCGAGTGGCTTTCCTCCGGTGACCTTGACAGTGAACGATGCCTTCCAGTACCTGGGCAAAGATCGGTTTGTTCTCTACGGAACCGCAGACGCCGAAATCCATCTTTTCGGTGAGCTGGATGAAGGCCGGGTCAGGCGCCTACTGTGGATCCAGTTCGAAGGTTATCTCCCCTCCCGCATCTTCTCCTGGTACGACTATGGTGATTCGCCGCGCCGGACTGAGATTGGCGGGGTTGCTTACTTCGACGACGTCTGGCCGTGGGAACTCGGGGCCGCGAAGGTGCGACCGGGCTCGGACACCGAACGTGTCCTCGAGTTGTTGCTTCGGAACAACCTGTCGCTGGGCCCCGAAGTGATGGCGCTGCGCCTGGTGCGGTTGGACGAAGCGGCGCGCAACGAACTGATGATTGTGTACGCCGAAGACCTCCGCGACCACGAATGGACCGTTGCCGAGCTGTCGGAAGGTGGCTACTCCCGGCAGCAATGGATGGCCATCTCGCAGCAATTGAGGGAACGGGCTCTGGCCAGTTTTTCGGTGTCTGAGATGGGCGCCACCGGTTCGCCCGGCAATCCAATCGCGGTGCGGTAGTGACAGGTCGTGGGGAAACCGCCTCGCAGGCGATCGGATCGCCCGCCATTCGAGGACTGTGTCCCGCAAGGCCAACTTCAGCCGCTTGACGAGTGGCAGTTGGAGATTGCCGCCGCTCCTGAATTTTCTTCAAGAACTGGTCGGTATTCTTTTGCAAAAAACGAGAGAGCTAACGTAGACTCCCGCTGATGCCGATCGACGCAATTCTGGTGCTGGCAATTCTGGTCGGAGCGGTGGCTCTCTTCGTCTCCGAGAAGTATCCGATCGATTTCGTAGCGCTGCTGGTGCTGGGGACGCTGCTCGCTCTGGGGCTGGTCACGCCGCAGGAGGGAATCTCCGGCTTCAGCAATCCGGCGACGGTGACCGTCGCGGCAATGTTCATCCTCAGCGCGGGCCTGCAGAAGACTGGCGCCACGGCCGCGGTGGGGCGTCTGATGGTGCGCTTCGGGCAGAGCTACTTCTCGGCGCTGGTGGTGATCATGGGCACGATCACCATCATTTCAGCGTTCGTCAACAACACGGCTGCGGTGGCCGTGTTCATCCCGCTGGTGATGATCGTGGCGAACCGGCGCAAGATCGCCGCTTCGAGGCTGTTGATCCCACTCTCGTACGCCTCTCAGTTCGGAGGCGTCTGCACGCTGGTCGGCACCTCGACCAATCTGCTGGTCAGCGCGATCTCCGAGGAAGCCGGCTACGGGGCATTCAGCATGTTCGAGTTTTCCCGGATGGGGCTGATTCTCTTCGTCGCGGGTGTCCTCTTCTTCCTGCTGTTCGGTCGTTGGCTGCTCCCGGAGCGCAAGGCGCAGGAACTCTCCGTCACCTACCAGTTGGGCGAGTACATCACCGAGCTGCGAGTCCACGAGACCTCACCGCTGGTCGGCAAATCGGTGCTGGACAGCCGGCTCGGCGAAGATCACGACGTCACCATCCTGCGCATCCTGCGCGTGAAGGAGTCGGTCTGGGCGCCTCTGCGACAGGTGCTCGAGCCCGGCCACGTTCTGCTGGTTCGCGGCAGGATCCGCGAGCTGCTGCGCCTCCGGGACTCGGCAAGGCTGGAACTCAACGTCGAGTTCAAGCTGCGCGACGAGACGCTCCAGACCGAGGATCTGCGGCTCGTCCAGGCCCTGGTCGCACCCGGATCGGAGCTGATTGGAAAGACCCTCAAGGAGCTGGATTTCCGCCACCGCTACGATGCCCTGGTGCTGGCGATCCAGCGGCGGGGGGAGACGATTCGCGACAAGCTCAACACGGTCCGTCTCGGCCTCGGAGACGCGCTTTTGATTCAGGCTCACGAAGCGCAGATCATGGCCCTGCGCAGCAACGACAACTTCATCGTCCTGGACGAGGTGCCCGGGACGGTGCTCAAGCACAAGGCCCCCCTGGTCCTCGGGATTCTCGCCGCCGTCGTGGGTCTGGCTGCGCTCAACGTCATGCCCATTCTGGTCACCGCCCTACTCGGCTGCCTGGCGATGGTACTGACCCGCTGCCTGCGCCTGGACGAAGCGTACCGGGCCATCAACTGGCAGGTCATCTTTCTGCTGGCGGGCATTCTGCCGCTCGGCATCGCCATGCAGAAGAGCGGTGCGGCCGGCTTCATCGCAGGCAATGCTGTGGGCGTGGTCGGCGACATGGGTCCCGTCGCGGTGCTCGCCGCCGTCTACCTGATGACCTCGGTGATGACCGACACGATGAGCAACAATGCCGCAGCAGTGCTGCTGGCGCCGATCGCCATCTCCACGGCGGAGCAGATCGGCGTCGATCCGCGGCCTCTCCTGATGGCGATCACCTTTGCCGCCTCGACCGGGTTCTCGACCCCGGTCGGCTACCAGACCAACACGATGATCTACAACCCCGGCGGCTACAAGTACACCGATTTTCTGCGCACCGGCGTGCCGCTGAGCATCATCTTCTGGATCCTGTCGGTGATCTTCATCCCCCGGTTCTGGAGCTTCTGAGCCGGCGCGG
>JBFKLX010000022.1:0-40949 GCA_041630155.1 Acidobacteriota bacterium | reverse complement strand
TGGGCAAGGCGGCCCGCATCACCTCGAGGGGATCGCCGGCGCCGGAGCTGGGGGGTCCCGGGGGCCGGGCGGAGTCAGCCTCCTCCTCTCCCGTGTCCGGCTCGGCGCGAGGAGGGATTGAGGTTTGGGCCGGGCCCGATCGGCGGACGACCAGGCGGATCACCACGATCACTGTGGCCAGCGCCAGCAGGCCCAGCAAGAGCTCAGCGGTGGTCACCCCTCTCCCCCTTTCAGATCCACCTACCCAAACACCTCACGCAGTAAATCGGTCACGCGTGCCGCTGGGTTTTCACGGATCTTCTTCTCCTCCTGACCCAGGACGTAGAACAAGCCGTCCAGCGCCTTCTCCACCACATAGCTGTCCAGATCGACCGCCTCCGCCTTCATGAATGGGATGGTGTTGAAGCGGCCCGTCAGGGCCTGGTATTGCTGGGTCACGCCCACTTCCTCCATCGAGTCGTGGACAATCGGCTGAAAGGCGTCGGTCAGGCGATCGGAGGTCTTTCGGCGAAAATACTCGGTAGCCGATGTATCCCCGCCGGTCAGAATTCCCTGAGCGTCCTCGATGCTCATCTCCTTGATGGCGTCCCAGAAAATGTCTTTGGCGAAGGGCGCCGCTTTCTCGGCCGCCCGATTCATGCTCAGCACGAACTCGTCTACCTGATTCCCGTAGCCAACCATTCGCAGGCCTTGCTCGACGCGCCGCATCTTCTCCGGCATCAGAATCTTGATCGCCTCGTTCAGGAAATAACCGTCCAACTGGCCGGTCGTCTCCGCCGCATTTTTCGTTCCGATCTCCAAGGCCTCCTTTAGTCCGGAGGCCACCCTCTCGCTGTCGAGTTCCTTTTTCTGGTCGACACCCAGCTTCTCCATCAATTTGCCCAACTGGGCGTGAGCGGGCGTGGTCAGGGCCAACCCGATCGCGAGCACCGCCAATCGTCGAAACATGATCATACCAAAGCTCCTCCTCTTGAGATTTCCAGCCGAACCCGGTTCCAGCCGGTCCCGAGAACGGCGCGTCCGGCGTTGTTCGGACTCCATCCTTCGGTCTGGAGTGCAGCAAGACCAATGCCAGCTTCGATTCCTGCCCCGGATGGAAGCAGTGAGAGCTTTCTTCTCAACAACTTGAAGAGCTTGACACGAAGGCCGGAAGGCAGGACCACGGCAACCGGACCGGGCTGCCAACCCTGTATTTTTTTCAGCTTTGGCAGGGCTGGCCCTGGCCGATTCGACAGCGTATTTTGAAAGCTCGCCGGGGAGGGAGAACATGAGGGACGCGGAGGGGCCGGATGAGACGATCGAGCAGCCCCTGATCCGCATCTTCCGCTTCTGGCTCCCGCTGGCGGCCACCTGGCTGATGATGTCCGCGGAGGGTCCGCTGCTGGCCGCCCTGATCGCCCGCCTTCCCGACGCCAAGTTCAATCTGGCGGCCTATGGCGTCGCCTTCTCGTTTGCCTTGGTCATCGAAGCCCCCATCATCATGATCATGAGCGCCTCGACCGCCCTGGTCGCGGACAGCCGGAGCTACCGAACTCTTCGAAATTTTACTTTCGCCTTGAACCTCGGGGTGACCGCACTCCTTTTGCTGTTGCTGATCGAGCCGGTATTTCGGCTGGTAATGATCGGGTGGGTCGGTCTGCCAGTCGAAGTCGCCTCCTTGACTCGCATCGCCCTGGTGATCCTGCTCCCTTGGCCGGGCGTGATCGGCTATCGGCGCTTTTATCAGGGGATCCTGATTCGCGCCAATCAGACTCGGCGAGTGGCCTACGGCACGATGGTGAGGCTGGCGAGCATGGGAGTGGTGGCGGGAGGGCTGTTTGCCTGGGGGCGACTTCCGGGAGCCTGGGTGGGAGCCGCGGCCCTCTCGTCAGGTGTGGTGGCCGAAGCGGTGGCGAGCCGGATCATGGTCCACGGAGCCTTGAGCCGGCTGCCGGCCAAGAACGCCTCCGAACCTGCCGACCTCGACTACCCGCAGATCTGGAGCTTCTACTACCCGCTGGCCCTGACTTCTCTACTGAGTGTGGGCGTTCATCCCTTCATCACGTTTCTGGTGGCGCCCAGTCGGCTGGGGCTGGAGTCGCTGGCAGTACTGCCCGTGGTCAACTCTCTGGTCTTCGTTTTCCGCAGCCTGGGCCTGGCTTACCAGGAAGTCGGAATCGCTCTGATCGGGAGTCGGTGGGAGGGCTACCGGCCCTTGAGGGCCTTCGCCGGCCTGCTGATCGTCCTGGCGACCTCAGCGCTGGCTTTGATCGCCTGCACGCCCCTCGAGCGGCTTTGGTTCGCCGGTGTCTCGGGCCTCTCTCCAGAGCTGGCCGTTCTGGCCGGCTCCACCCTGCTGTGGCTGATTCCGATGCCCGCCCTCTCGATCCTGCTGTGCTTCCAGAGGGCCATGCTCGTCAACCTGCGGAAGACTCGCTGGATCACGCTGGCGACCTTTGCGGAGGTGTTCGTCCTGGCGGCTACCCTGCTGGCCGGCATCCACTGGTTCGACATGGTGGGCGCGCTGGCTGCCGCCGGCGCCATGGTGGCGGGACGCCTGCTGGCCAACTGGCTCCTGATCCGGCCCCTGGCCCGCGGCGTGCGCAGGCGGCTCGGCCCGGCATGAAAGCTCGAATCGAGGCCGCTTCCCGGTCGCAGGTTTTCGCCGCTTGTGTCATGATAGGGCCAAAGCTCGCAGGGGTTGAAGTCTCAGAGAGGGTGAAGGAGTGGTGCAATCATGCTGAGCTTTTCGAAGCGGTTCCTCTTCCTGCTTGCCATGTGCCTGGGCTTGAACTCGTTGCTTCCGGCGGGCGATCCCATCAACAAGAAAAAGGGCCTGGCACTGAAGGGCTACGATGCCGTTTCCTACTTCCAGTCGGCCAGGCCAGTCAAGGGCGACCCGAAGTACACACACGCCTGGATGGGCGCCCGGTGGCAATTCTCGACGGCCGAGAACCGGGACGCTTTTGCAGCCGATCCCGAGAAATACGCTCCCCAGTTCGGTGGGTACTGCGCCTGGGCCGCCAGTCAGGGCTACCTCTACGACGCCAATCCCCAGTATTGGAGGATCGTAGACGGGAAACTCTACCTGAACTACAACGGATCGGCCCAGAGGAAATGGGAGCGGGACACCGCCGGCAATATCGCCCAGGCTGAGAAGAACTGGCCCGGGCTGATTCAGTAGCGCCCCGGCTCGAGCCGATGCCTTCGAACCGGCGTGGCACGGCGGCATTCACGCGGCGCGGCTGCGATGTGATACTTTTTGCTGATGTCGGAAAAACAGCTGAACTCCGAGAGCGTTTTGAACGCCCTGCGGGCCGTGTCGGATCCTGATCTGCAACGGGACGTGGTCTCGCTGGGCTTCGTCAAAGACCTGAAAGTGGATTCTGGACAGGTCTCCTTCTGCATCGAGCTGACCACTCCCGCCTGTCCCGTCAAAGACGAGCTCCAACGGCAGGCAGAGCAGGCCGTGTCGGCACTGCCGGGAGTCGAATCGGTCCAGGTGAAAATGGACTCGCGGGTGACCTCGAAGGCGGGAGCAGCGTCGCGCACGTTGATTCCGGGCGTCAAGAATGCCGTGGCCGTGGCCAGCGGCAAGGGGGGGGTCGGCAAGTCGACCGTGGCCGCCAATCTGGCCACGGCGCTGCAGACCTTTGGAGCGCAAGTGGGACTGATGGACGCCGACGTCTACGGCCCCAGCATCCCCAAGATCATGGGTGTCTCAGAGCAGCCCCAGGTCACGCCGCAGAACCGCATCATTCCCCCCCAGCGCGAAGGGATCAAACTCATCTCGATGGGATACTTCCTGCCCAAGGACGAGGCCGTCATCTGGCGGGGACCGATGCTGCACAAGATGGTCCAGGATTTCCTGGGGCTGGTGGAGTGGGGCGAACTGGACTACCTGGTGATCGACCTGCCGCCCGGTACGGGCGACATTCAGCTGAGTCTCTGCCAGACCGTCCCGCTGACCGGTGCGGTGATCGTCTCCACCCCGCAGGACTTGGCCCTGGAGGTGGCGTCCAAGGCAATCGCGATGTTCCGCAAACTCAAGACCCCGGTTCTGGGAATCGTGGAGAACATGAGTTACTACACCTGTCCCCACTGCGGCGAGCGGGACGACATATTCGGGCACGGCGGCGCCGAGTCGGCCGGCCGGGAGTTGGGTATTCCTTTCCTGGGAGAGATCCCGCTCAGCCCCATGATCCGGGAACGCAGCGACCGGGGCGAACCCCTGGCCTGGGCCGACGAGGCAGACTCCCCCTACGCCCGCGCCTTCAAAGATCTGGCCAGCAGGGTGGCGGCCCAGGTCAGTATCGCCAATTTCCAGGATCAGCCCCGGTTGACGATCGAAACCTAGCATGGAGGCAGTCCCGGTTTCCATCAAGCTGAGTGCCCCGGGCGGCGTGCGGATCGTGTGGAGCGACGGGCACGACGCAATCTATCCGTATGCCTACCTGCGCCGCAAATGCCCGTGTGCCACCTGCGAAGACCGTGAACCCGTCATTCCCGAAGAATCCCCCGATGCCCTGCCGGTTCTCGGCCAGGAGCCGATCCGGCCCGTGGGGGCGGATCCCGTCGGCCACTACGCCATCCAGTTCAAATGGAGCGACGGCCATTCCAGTGGATTCTACGCGTTCGGGTATCTGCGCGAGATCTGTCCCTGCCCGGCCTGCCTGCCGGCCCCCCTGTCCTGACCCGCATTTCCCATGAAGAGCTCAGCTTCCGAGCGCAGCGGGCCAATGTGAGAAAATACCCGGACGGGGTCGAGCAATGAGCAGCCAGCACGAGAGGGCCGAGGCCGGTGAGATGCGCGAGCTAAAGCCAGGACCGTTCGAGATCGGCTTGAACGCGGTCATCGTTGCCGTCACAGAGGAGACCCCGCGCGTTCTGGCCGTCCAGCAACCGGCCGCTTCCCCCTCCCCCCCCGACCGGCACGACCAGCCCCTGGACACGCTCCCCTACGGACCCCTGCACCCCCAACGGGACCGGACCCTGGAGCTGGGACTTCGCGGCTGGGTTCGGGAGCAGACCGGGATCGAGCTGGGTTACGCGGAACAGCTCTACACCTTCGGGGACCGCAACCGCGCACCCGACTTCGAGGGTGGCGTGGCCCGCATCATCTCGGTGGCCTACCTGGCGCTGGTCCGTGAAACGGTCCCGCCGGGGCCACACGCCCACTGGCGGGACTGCTACGCTCATTTCCCCTGGGAGGACTGGCGCGAGGGCCGGCCCCATCAACTGGACGACCAGATCCTCCCGGCTCTGGACGCCTGGCAAAGCCGCGCTCCCGACCAGCAAGCCCGAAAAGGCCGGCGTGAACGCATCGACATCGCCTTCGGATGCCGGGGGGCGTCCTGGAACTGGGAGCGCGTCCTGGACCGCTACGAACTGCTCTACGAGGCCGGACTGGTTGCGGAGGCCCTTCGGGGCCGATCGAAGCGCCTACCCGCAGCCCCCTCGTTGGGCCGTCCCATGCTCCTGGATCACCGCCGCATCCTGGCCACCGCCCTGGACCGCATCCGCGGCAAACTGCGCTACCGACCGGTCGTCTTCGAACTCATCGCACCCCAATTCACGCTTCTGCAGTTGCAACGGCTCGTGGAAGCACTAGCCGGCTTTCGCCTGCACAAACAGAACTTCCGGCGACTGGTCGAGAAGGCCGGACTGGTGGAGGGCACCCACCGGCTTCATCACAACACCGGCGGACGGCCCGCCGAGCTGTTCCGCTTCCGCCGCGAGGTGATCCGGGAGCGCCCTGCCCCCGGAGTCGGATTGCCCAGCTCCCCCTGATCCGCCCTCGAGCTCCATCCGGACCCCAACAATCCAGCCCTTGGTGATTCTTGCTGAGAGAAGCCGGCTTCGAAAGAGAAGGATCCCTTGACACCCCTTATACTCAATCGTAGTATAAGGGTGTCCGGTTATTTTTTTGGTCCCTGATATGCTCAGAACGAGCATAAGGAGCATACCGCCGATGCAACGAGAACTGCGCACCGCACTGCCCGCCTACGGCCCTCACGTGAAGACCGCCACTGCGGCTGTCTACGAGCGGGTCAAACATGTGATCCCGGAACTGGAGTGGCCGATTCACGCCCCTTACATAGCCGCTATCAACCGTCTCAAACGGGAACGCAACGCGGTGATTCTGGGGCACAATTATCAGACTCCCGAGATCTTTCACGGAGTGGCCGATCTGACGGGAGACTCACTGGCGCTGGCCCGCCAGGCGCGTGACACCCGAGCCGGCGTGATCGTCTTGTGCGGCGTCCATTTCATGGCCGAGACCGCCAAGCTCCTGAATCCAGAAAAGACGGTTCTGATCCCGGACCTCCAGGCGGGCTGTTCGCTGGCTTCCTCCATCACCGGAGCCGACGTCCGTCTGCTGCGCCAGCGCTATCCCGGAGTACCCGTCGTGACCTACGTCAACACCTCGGCCGAAGTCAAAGCAGAGTCGGACATCTGTTGCACCTCCGCCAACGCAGTCCGCGTGGTGGAATCCCTGGGAGCAGATCGGGTGATCTTTCTGCCGGACGAGTATCTGGCCAACTACGTCGCCGAGCAGACCCGAGTCGAGATCATCTCCTGGAAAGGACACTGCGAGGTTCACGAGCGCTTCACGGGCGATGAGATCCGGCAATACCGCTCGGCTCATCCCGGGGTGGTGGTGCTGGCCCACCCCGAGTGTCCGCCCGAGGTTTTGACCGAAGCGGACTTCGTGGGTTCGACCTCGGCCATGATTCAGCATGTCAAAGACCGTCGGCCGGCCCGGGTCGTGATGGTGACCGAATGCTCGATGAGCGACAACGTGTCGGTGGAGTGCCCCGATGTCGAGTTCGTCCGTCCCTGCAACCTGTGCCCCCACATGAAGCGCATTACCCTGCCCAAGATCTACGAATCCTTGCGCCGGCTCCAGTTCCGCGTAGAGATTCCAGAGAATGTGGCCCAGCGGGCCCGCCGGGCCGTGCAGCGCATGATGGAGCTGTGAACGCTTTGGGGGCTTGGGGCTTGGAGTGAATGACACCGGCTTCCAGCCGGTGGGTCCCCGGTCCATCCGTGCCCGCTTTTTCAGGAGGCCGGTTTGGCCTGCCCCTGGTGGCATGTCATGCAATTGAGGGCCTGGCGTCCCGCAAAGTACTTCTCGTTGATCTCCTGCGTCATTTGATAATGCTGCCGCGCGGTCTCTTTGGCGGCCTTCTTGTCGGAACTGAAGTCGAAGGTCGACAGGTCGTCCCCTTCCCCCTCATGGCAATACCAGCAGCGAGCACCCAATCCGAAGCTGAAACCCTTCATCGTGTCGACCAGGTCCTTCTTGGAAACGTCGCGGGGCAGCACTTTGAGATTGGTGAACTGATCGGGGATCTGGCCAGCGGCAGTCCAGACGACTGCCAGCAAAACGAGGCTCAACGAAGCGATCAACAGGTTTCTGTGAACAGGGCGGGGTTGCATGGTCGTCCTCCTTGCTTTCGGGTCGATGCTGCGAGTAGCTCTTTTCGAGCCGGTCCACGCCTTTCGGGCATTGCCCGCCGGAAATCTTACCCGGCGGAAATGGAAACCGTCTGTGTGTTTACGAACTCTCGGATCCCCAGATCCGACAGTTCCCGGCCGTAGCCGGATTTCTTGATCCCTCCGAAGGGGAGCCTGGGGTCGGAGGCCACCATCTGATTGACGAACACCTGCCCGGTCTCGATGCCGGGCGCCACGCGTCGGGCCCGCTGCAGGTCGGACGTCCAGAGGCTGCACCCCAAACCATAGTCGGACTGGTTGGCCAGCTGAATGGCTTCTTCGGCCGTCCCGACTCGAAACAGGGCGGCCGCTGGTCCAAAGACCTCTTCGCGGCCGGCGGGCATTTGGGGGGTGACGGCCGCCAGCACGGCCGGTTCATAGAAGAACCCTTTTCCCGGCGGGCGCCGGCCACCGGTCAACAAGCGAGCGCCTGCGGCCAGCGAACCCGCAACCTGCCGCTCCAGGTCCTCTCGCAGATCGGATCGGGCCAGGGGTCCTAGCCGCGTACCTGGTTCGAGGGGATCTCCCAGTTTCAGCTGCCGCGTTTCCTCTACGAAACACTCTTCGAACCGGGCATAAACAGCGTCCAGGACGATGAAGCGTTTGGCTGCGATGCAGCTCTGCCCCGTGTTTTGAAACCGGGCCTGCACGCCGACCTTGACGGCCTTCTCCAGTTCGGCGTCTTCGAGGACGATGAAGGGGTCTGAGCCGCCCAGTTCCAGCACCGATTTCTTGAGCGCCCGGCCGGCGGCTGCGGCCACCGCCATTCCGGCCTGCTCACTCCCGGTCAGGGTGACGGCGGCGATCCGCGAATCGCCGATCAGTTGGCTGGCCCGGTCTCCCGGGATGAGCAAGCTCTGGAAACAGCCGCGGGGAAACCCGGCGGCTTCGAAGATCTCCTCGAGGGCCAGGGCGCACTGGGGGACATTGGCGGCATGTTTCAGCAGCACCGTGTTGCCTGCCATCAACGCGGGTGCGGCAAACCGGAAGACCTGCCAGAACGGGTAGTTCCAGGGCATGATGGCCAGCACCACTCCCAGCGCGGTGTGCTGGACGTAACTTTCGCCCGCCGACGGGTAACTGCGCGGGGCCAGGAAGGACTCGGCGAAGTGGGCGTAATAGTCGCAGTTCCAGGCGCATTTGCGAATCTCCGCGAGCCCCTCTTCGAGAGGTTTGCCCATCTCCTGCGTGATGATGCGCGCCCAGCGCTCTTCCTGCCCCCGCAGAACCGCGGCCGACTGGTCCAGCAGCCGCCTGCGCTCGTCGAAAGAAGTCTTGCGCCAACTGCGAAACCCGGCGTCGGCGGACTCCAGGCGTTTCTCGATCCGCTTCTCATCGTGAGCCGGAAAGCTGGCGAGCGTTTCCTCCGTGGCCGGGTTGACAGAGTGGAAAGCCGTTTGCGACATGTCGTTCTTCTCGCCATGAGGCTCTAACAAAGGCGGGGCCGAGTCAAGCCCGGGCTGGGGCCGGCCTCGACTCGAACTTCGAATTCTGAAGTTCGACCCTTGCCCGCGGCGTGCCGGGCTTGCCTGGGGTGAGCCCAATCGGTCCTGGTGCGAAGAATCAGGAGCCGGCAAACGCGGCTAGATGCGCGGCCGGAACTCCTTGGCGTACCCGGTCATCTCCAGATAGCCCTTCCCGGACACGTCCCTGCCCCGCCAGCGCCCCCGCACCTCCACCGCTCCTTCCCAGTAGACCACCCCGGTCGAGCGTTTGGTGCGCAACTCTTGATCGTCCAGCAGGGCCCACACCACCAGGTCGGCCTCGAGCGAGGGAACGCTGACGCGCCAGCGAGTGGGGTAGGCGGCGCCGGTGTGCGGGCTCTTCCAGGATTCCAGGGGCTGCAGGCTGAACTCCCGGGAGGTGAGGTGCTGTCCGGCCGCGTCGGGTGACACGGCGGTTCCAGCCGAGTGGGGGTCGACTCCGCCCTCCGAGCGGCGGATTTGAAACAGCATCAACTCCTCCTCATTGTCCATCTGCAGGCTGAACCAGTCCCACCCGATCTGGCCCTCTTCCAGTTGATTGGTGGCAAACTCGTGATCCATCCAGGAGAGGCCCTCCACCACCCATTGCCGGCCGCCGGTCCTGAGACTTCCGGAGGTTTGCAGGCGGGTGAAGGAGTAGTAGTGGGAGGCCCGCCCGGGCTGGCTGCCTTTCTGGCTGACGCCATCTTTGCCGTGGATCACGGGAGGCTTGGACGGCGCCAAGTGCAGATCGACGGCAACTCCGTCGGCTGACGCCTGCAGCCGGATCGTTCCCTCTTCGAGCCGGGCGGACCAATTCTCGTTCCAGACGGCCAGCCTGCCCTGGGCGGCTCCGGCGATCCCGGGACTGGTGCGATTGAGTTTCTCAAAGTAGTGAAATTCCCCTCCGTCCAGGTCGGACACTGCGAAGTGGGCGGGATACAAGTCACGGGCCTGCCAGCGGGAAGCGCTTTGCACAGCCTCCTCCAGGCCGACCCGAAAGAACGTCAACTCGTAGCCGAAGCGGCGCCCTTCGGGCGACTCCAGGCTCCCCGTGAAATACCACCACTCCAGCTTGAAGTCGGGATGGTTGCCGTGGTCGCGCGGAAACTCGAACTGGTACCCCGGCAAGGCCAGCCGGTACTCGGGCCAGGCAAAGACGAGACAGAACAGGGAGAGGATCGTGAGCAGTCTGAAGCGGAGTATGCCAAGTGGTTTCATCGAATCTCTCCCACTCGTGAGGGCATTCCCACGGGTGCAGCCCCGAGGCGGTGACTGAGCAAAAACGACGCTCACTCGGCCCTCAATGAACGAATCGGATCGGTGGTGGCCGCCAGTACGGCTGGATAGAAGCCGGCCACCAGCGTCGACAAGAAGACCAGGCTGCACGCGCCTGCCAGGGTGAGCAGCGGCAGCTCCGGCTGGAGCGTCCAGCCGAAAGACTGGCGGTTGATGACATAGATCAACAACAGCGCCAGCAGGAGTCCGAGGGCGATGCCGGCGACGATTCCCAGCAATCCTGTCAGACCCGACTCGAACAGCGCCATTCTGCGCAGCTGCCTGCGATCGGCGCCCAGAAAGCGCAGCAGGGCCACCTCTCCCTGGCGCTCCAGGATCAGGGCTCCCAGAGTGTTGGTGATGCCGAGCACCGCAACCAGAATGGCGATCACTTCCAGGGCGTAAGTAACCTGAAAGGTCTGATCGAAGATCCTGAGGGCCTGCCGCCGCAACTGGCGGTTGGCGGTGATCTGAATCTGGGCCCCTTCCAGCCGAGCCAGCAGCTCCTGCCGGACCGTCTCCGGGTCCTGCCCGGATCGAAGGTAAATCGAAAGGCTGCTCGCGGTGGGATCATCGAACAGACGCTGATAGGTCCCGTAATCCATCACGATCACGCCCCGGTCCGACGAGTAGTCGTAATAGACCGCCTCGACCTGGAAGTCCAAAGACCCCCGGGGGGTGGGCAGCCAGATCCTGTCGCCGGCCGCGACCTGCTGCCGCAGTGCCAGCGGTTCGGACACGATCACTTTCCGGCTTCCGATCAGGGCGGCGGCTACCTCGGGCGTGCTCCGGCCGTCGTAAAAGAGCAGGCGCCCGTAGCGGGCCAGCACCTCGAACTCACCACCGGCCAGAGTGACGGGAAGCCCTCCAAAGCTGATCTGACGGCCCCGGAAACGACCCACCGCCTCGACCCCCGGAGCGCTGGCCAGCTTTTGCACCGACTGACTGCTCATGGGGTTGGTCCAGTCGTTGCTCCCTGCCGCGGCTGCTCGCGCATACAGGTCTGCCACCAGGGTCTGGTCCAGCCAGGTCTGGACGGTCTGGCGAAAGCTGCCCACCATGGACGCCACCCCGACCAGCATCGCCACTGCAATCATCAGGGAGACCATCGCCACCACGAGCCGGGAGAGGCCGCCTCGGACGCTCTGCAAGGCCAGCCTGGCTTCCACGGAGGCGCGGGACTGCCAGCGCGCCATCACGCTCAAGATCAGCCGGGCCATCAGCGGGGCCAACAGGGCGAAGGAGGCCATCAGCAGAAGAGCGGCAAGATAGCCCCCGAGCGGCAGTCCCGCCACGGGAGAGGCCAGGCTGAGCAGGGCGGCCAGCGGCAGCAGCGCCGAGCCCAGCGCGGTCTGCCACCGGTAGTCCTTGCGGCGCGGAATGAGCAAGAAGCCTTCCCGCAGCACTTCGACGGGCGCCCTGGCTGTGGCCCGCCAGGCGGGATAGGAACCGGACACCCCGCCCAGCACCGTGCCCAGCAACAGGACGAACGCCGCGAACTGCCAATCGGCAGGCCGCTCCAGCGGCACCAGATCGATGCCGGTGTACAGGGTCTCGACGGTGCGGCCGACCAGCAGTTCCGCTCCCTGGGCCAGCACTCCGCCCAGCAGCAGCCCCACGACCGCTCCAGCAAGGCCCAACCCCATGGCTTCCACGAGAAACATTCCCGCGATCGACCAGCGGCCGGCCCCCAATGTGCGCAGGGCCGCGATTTCCGACTGGCGCCGAACCACGGCGATGTTCAGGGTGTTGTACACCAGGATCACGCCCACGATCAGCGCCAGATAGCTGAGCGCCCCCAGGTTGAAACGAAACGCACGGAGCATGCGCCGGCTCTGAGCCGTCAAGTCCTGAGGGCGCCACAGGGCCACCGTTTCCGGCAATTGCTCCTCGAGGCGGCGGCGCACCATCTCAGGGTTGGCGCCCTCGCCCAGCAGGACATCGATGCGGTCCAGCCGACCCAAGCGCTCGAAGGCGACTTGAGCCGAGGCGATGTCCAGGAAGACCAGGTTGCCTCCGAAGGCCTCGGCCGCACCCGTCTGGCGGACCACTGCTCCCACCTGGAAGGGCACCTGGCGGTCCCCGATCAGCACCTCGATCCGGTCTCCCGAACCCACCCCCAATTGCCTGGCCAGACCCTCTGGGAGCAGCAGCTGATTGGGTTGGCTGAGCAGCCCCAGGAAGTCCGCCTCGGTGAGATGCTCCAGAATCTCCCGCCCGTCCCCCGCGACGTAGCGCCGGAAGGGAGCATCGGCCAGAAGATCGATCCCATACGCGGGCACGCTCAGCCGGTTGGGAAGTTTGATCCGGCCTTCGATCACCGCCGACAGCTCGCCCTCCTGCCAGAGCCAGCTCAGCTCTTCGAGCAGATCCTCCGGCAGGGCCAGGCCGTTCCCCCTGATCTGAAAGTCGGCCTGGCCGTTGATCAGCTCCAGGCTTTCGGTGAACGACCCGATGGAACGCTGGTTGGACAGGTGCACCGCCCAGACCACCGACATCCCCAGTGCCACTCCGGAAATGGTCAGCAGGGTTCGCACGGGTTTCGACCAGAGGTCGCGCAGAATGTAGCGGTGGAACAGGAGAATCCATTTCACGGCGAGAGCAGCCCGTCCTTCATGTGCAAAACCCGGGACGCCACCACCGCCGCCTCATTGCTGTGAGTCGCCATGATGACGGCCGACCCGTGCTCCTCCGCCAGTGACTGCAGCAATGCCAGGACCCGCCGCCCATTCTCTGAGTCGAGGTTGCCCGTGGGTTCGTCGGCGATCACCAGCCGGGGTCGCTGAACCAGTGCCCGGGCCAGGGCGGCTCGCTGCATTTCCCCTCCCGACAAGGTGGTGGGAAAAGCGTCCAGGCGGTGGGCCAGTCCCACTCGCTCCAAGAGCCGGCGCACCCTCGGCCCGCCGTCCTGAATTCCAGCCAGCAGCAGCGGCAGCTCGACGTTCTCCTGAACCGTCATGGTTGGCAGCAGGTAGAAGAACTGAAACACGAATCCGATGCTGCGTCGGCGAACCCGGATCAACTGCTCCTCCGGGAGTCGGTGCAAGGGCAATTCGTCCAGCCAGATCTCACCCCGGTCGGGCCGGTCCATGCCGCCCATCAGATGCAGCAGGGTGCTCTTACCGCAACCGCTGGGGCCCATGATGGCCAGGAACTCTCCCGCCGCGACCTCGAGGTCGATGCCGCACACCGCCTCCACGCGTTGCCCATTCAGGCCGTACGCTTTCTCGACCCCTTTCAAGGTCAATACCACGCCCATCAGGCTGATCGTAGCACAGGGATGCAGGCAACCCGGGAGGAGCGCGGGGGGTCGTGCCACCCGCATCCATCGCTCCCCCATCGCCTCAATGCCCCACGTCCCACCCCCCCAAACCCAATTGCCCACGCCCCCTGCATGGAGGTCTCTCAATTCGCTACAATGTTGAGATGGAGGCGTCGCAAGACGAATTCGGCTCACCCTGTGTTCGGGTCTGCCAGCTGGACGATCAGACTGGCCTCTGCCGAGGTTGTTTTCGCACCCTCGACGAGATTGCCATCTGGCCACTGCTGGACGAACCCGGGCAACAGCGGGTCCGGGAGCTGATCCAACAGCGGCGCCATGGCGGGGACGCGACAGGGATATGAAGCTCCGGACATCCTTACTGGGCGAAATCATCCAGATGGCGCTACGCTCCATCTGGGCCCACAAACTCCGCACCTTTCTGACCTTGCTGGGCATCATCATCGGGGTGGCCTCAGTCGTGATCGTAGGGGCTGGCCTGAAGGGTGCTCAGAGCTTCGTCACCACTTCGATCTCCAAGGCTCTGGGGAGCAACTCGTTCATCCTGGCCAAGTTCGCCCGATTCGGCAACGTCAGTGACGAAGACTGGGACCGCATGCGCAAGCGCAACCAGGATTTGACCATGGAAGACATGGAGTGGGTACGGCGGCAGTGTACCGACTGCGCTGAGGTCACGGCCGAACTCAACAGCACACACACGGTGTACCGGGGCAACCGCGAGGCACTCTTCTCATCCGTGCGCGGCGCCACGGCAAACACCATTTTCCTGGGAAACTTCGAGGTCCAAGAAGGCCGCTTCTTTTCCCAGGGTGAGGGCCGCTCCTCTGCCCTGGTTTGCGTCATCGGCACGGAAATCCAGGACGAGCTCTTCCCGGCCTCCGACCCGGTTGGGCAGACCATCAAGCTGGCAAACGAGCCGCTTCGAGTCGTGGGTGTCCTGGAGAGACTGGGCTCCAACTTCGGGCAGAGCCAGGATCGGGTCGTCTACATCCCCCTGCAGACCTACAGAAAGATATTTGGCGGGAGGCGCAGCCTGGTCATCCGCGGCAAGGCGGTCAGCCGCGAGCGCTTCGAGTCCTCCCTCGACCAGGTGCGCGTCGCCATGCGCATCCGGCACAAGCTGAAGCCCAACGAAGATGACGACTTCGGCCTCATCTCGACAGACCAAATCAACAATGTGGTCGAGCAGTTCGCCGCCATCGTGGCTGGTGTCGTCGTCCCGATCACATTGATTTCGCTGGTGGTGGGGGGGATCGTCATCATGAACATCATGCTGGTCTCGGTCACCGAGCGGACCTTCGAGATCGGCCTGCGCAAAGCGCTGGGGGCCCGGCAGCGCGACATCCGCTTCCAGTTTCTGCTGGAATCCTTCATCGTGGCCGCCCTCGGGGGGCTGATCGGCCTGGGACTCGCTTCTCTGCTGGCTGCGGCAGTGGAGGCGGCCGCTGAGTTTCCGATGGAGATCAGCGCCGGATACATCGTGCTGGCCATTGCCGTGTCCGGCGGAATCGGCATCGTCTCGGGGCTCTATCCCGCCGTCAAAGCGGCTCGACTCGACCCCGTGATCGCCATGACGGAGGGCAAATGAAGACCTCGCAATACTCGGAAGCCATCCGGATGGCGCTGGAAACCGTTCGCAGCCACAAACTGCGCAGCCTGTTGACGGTGCTGGGAGTGATCATCGGCGTGGTCACGGTGATTGTCATCGCCTCGATCCTCACCGGCATGCGCCAAAACATCGTCGGCCTGGTCGAAGAATACGGCACCGACAACATCTACGTCTTTCACCTCAAGACCGGCTTCCAGGGCCCCCCCTCTCGTGAGGAGTGGAACCGCAAGCCGCTGACCCGCGAGGACGCCGAAGACTTGAGGCGCCGCGGCGCCTCCATCAAGGACGTCGGCTATCAGGCATTCGCTTTGTTTCGAACCCAGACCGTGCGCACCGCCACCGAGAGCTACGGCCGCTCCCAGATTCTGGGAATTTCTCCCAACCTGGGGGAAATCGTCAACGTCGTGCTGGGCGAGGGACGCTTCCTGACACCCGCGGACAATCTTCGAGCCGCCAAGGTGTGCGTGATCGGCACCAATGTCGTGGAGGCGCTCTTTCCTCATCAGCAGCGCATCGTGGGGCGCGAGGTGCTGGTGGGAGGCAATCGCTTCACCGTGGTGGGTCTGCTGGACAAGCGGAAGAACACGGTTTTCGGCGAGACCGACGACGACAATGCCGTCTACATCCCCTACCGCACCATGCGGCAGCTGATGCCCGAAAACAAAAACCTGCTGCTGCTGGTGCGTGCGCATCCCGGTGAGCTGGCTCAGGCATGGGACCAGACGGAGGCCATCCTGCGGGCGCGCCGCGGCGTCCGTTTCGACAAGGAAAACGACTTCGACATGAATACCGCCGATCGGATGATCGAGCAGTTCGACGCGGTGACGGCCACGCTCGGACTGTTCGCAATTGCCATCTCGGGCGTGGGCCTGATGGTGGGCGGCATCGGCGTCATGAACATCATGCTGGTGTCGGTCACCGAACGGACCCGCGAGATTGGCGTTCGCCGGGCCGTGGGAGGGCGTCGGGGCGACATCGTGCTGCAGTTCCTCTTCGAAGCCATGACGCTCACGACCGCGGGCGGCCTGCTGGGAGTGTTTCTGGCCCTGCTGGCCAGCCAGCTGCTGGTCTGGCTCCTCCCCGCGGTCCCCGCCGAGATCCCCGCCTGGGCCGTGATCAGCGGCCTGCTCGTCTCGGTGATGGTGGGACTCGTGTTCGGGGTCTGGCCGGCAATCAAAGCGTCCAGGCTGGATCCGATCGAGAGCTTGCGTTACGAATAGAATCCTCGAAATCCGGGAAGAGGCGGCTCGGCCGGGGAACGCTCCGCCCAACCTCTGGTGCAACCCGCGCGGGGAGCACTGCTGACAATGCGTGACGGCGATGCAAAACTCGAATCCCATGCAGTGCAGCCTGTTGGCCTTGATCCTGGCCGTTCCTCATGCCTTCCCCGCTCCCCAAGCCGGCCGGGCGGGAGCGGTGCTCGCCGAAGTCGAGAGGCTGGCACGTGAATTGTCGGTCTGGCCCACCTTTGACCCGCTGGCCTTTCCCCTGGCCGCCTACGATGGAGAGCATACGTATCTGTCACGCCATCCTTCCCCTCCAGACAGCTTCACAGAGCTGCCGGCGGACCAGGGAGTGCTGGTTCACCCCGGGCGGCACCCCCTTGTCACGGCCAACAGTTCCGCCGAAATTGGCGGTGTCTTGACGGCCACCATCGTGCTGGACCGGGTTCCCGCGGACCGAAGTATTCGCGAGCTTGCGGCGCTGGCACTCCACGAAACGTTCCACGTCTTTCAAAGGCTGCACCACCCCGGGTGGCAAGGCGACGAAGGGAGCCTATTCCTTTACCCCGTCCAGCGCCCGGACCTGCTGGCGCTGCGCCGGAAGGAGACAGAAGCGCTGCGCCGGGCTCTGGCTGCCCCGGAGGCGGAGGCCGCCTGCTGGGCTCGCCAGGCTCTGGATTTCCGCGCTGCCCGCTTCACCCTCCTGGACACCCGTTTTTCCGAATACGAGCGCCTCAGTGAGCTCAACGAGGGACTGGCCGCCTACGTGCAACACCGCTTCGCCGGGGGCCCCCCGGTCTTGCTTCCCCCCGGAGGCTTTGGGGCCGAGGCCGTGCGCGATCGCGTGTACGCTTCCGGCGAAGCCCTGGCGCTGCTGCTGGACCGTTTCGCATCCCAGTGGAAGGAAACTTTGGAGTCAGCCGACGATCGATCCCTGGACGAGCTGCTGCGACGAGCCCTGTCCGCCCGCCTCGTGAAGGCGTCTCCCGGCACCGAGTGTGGCTTGACAAAATCGGAGGAACAGGAGTTCGAGCAAGCGGCAGAGGTGGAGGCAGCAGGGGTGTCGGTGAGGCGAGCGGCCCGGAAAGCGGCCTTCGAGGAGCTGACCGGCGATAAAGTGATCGTCGAGGCTCAGGGGGAGCCTCTGTGGCTTCAGGGATTCGACCCGCTCAACGTTGTCCCCGTACCCGGCGGAATCTTGCACTCGCGTTTTCTGCGCCTGTCCAACCAGAGCGGCTCTCTCGAGGTGATCAACGGGCAAGCCCTGACGGAGAGCGCAGGAGAGCATCCTCTCTTCAATGGCGTCCGCCGCGTCACGCTGGCGGGGCTGAGCGCGCTGACCGTGGAGGCCGCCGAGGGATCGCTACAGGTCCGCAGCCCTGAGCTCCAGCTCAGTTTTCGGATCGCCGGCCTGCAACGAAGCGGGGACGTCCTCACCATTCGACTGGCGAGTCCCTGATCGGCCCGTCACCTTCGAGATTGCGTTCGCGCAACGGAGTCACCGCAATGGTGCCCCAGGCGCGCCGCGATCAGGCCGGCTCCAGCCACTCGTTCAGTTTTTCCTGAAGCTCGGACACGTGATACGGCTTGGCCAGAATGTCGTCTCCCCCCGCCTCGCGAACGTCCTCCTGTTCTCCTTCCATGGCGTCGGCAGTGATGGCCAGGATGGGGACCTTGGAGAGGGGACTCTCGCGCAGAGCGCGAATGACCCTGTAGCCGCCTCCGGAAGGGATCATCATGTCCACGATGATGAGGCGCGGCTGGAAATCCTCCAGGTCGTTCAAAAAGGTTTCCTGTACGGAGTAGGAACGGACGGGGTAACCCAGGCTCTGCAGGATGAACTTGATGGAGTAGATGTTGTCGGCCGTCTCCTCGATGACGGCCACCTTGTACTCGCTGCCTTTCCGCTTCTTACCCGACTTTCGCATCGCGCTACTCGTCCGCTTGCAGCTTTTCTCGCAACATCTGGTTGACGGCCTTGGGGTCGGCTTGTCCTCGGGTTTGGCGCATCACCTGGCCCACGAAGAAGCCCAGCAGCCCCGTCTTTCCTCCCCGGTAGGCTTTCACCTCGGCCGGGTGAGACTCCAGAATGCCATCGATGAGGGGCCCCAGCTGAGCCTGGTCGCTGATCTGCTCGAGTCCCTCCCGGGCGACAATTGTAGCGGGATCGTCTCCGGAAACATACACTTTTTCGAAGACATCCTTGGCGATCTTTCCACTGATCCTGCCCGTTTCGACCAGGTCGACCAGCTCAGCCAGATGCTCTGGCGAAACGGGGCATTCGACCAGGGGACGCGAGTCCTTCTTGAGGAATCGAGTCAGGTCTCCCACCATCCAGTTGTAGACGGCCCGCGCCGAGGAGGCTCGATCCGCAGCCTGCTCGAAGTAGTCGGCGAACTCCCGGCTCTGAGTGAGCAGGGCGGCCTCGTCGTCCCCGAGCTGGTACTGGGAAGCCAGACGCTGACGCCTCGGTTCGGGAAGTTCGGGGAGCTGGCCCCGCAGACGCTCCACCCACTCCTCCCCCACTTCCAGGGGCGTCAGGTCGGGATCGGGGAAATAGCGGTAGTCGTGGGCGTATTCCTTGCTGCGCATCACGAGTGTCTGCTGCCTCTCCTCGTTCC
Organism: Acidobacteriota bacterium; assembly: GCA_041630155.1. Classification (GTDB taxonomy): domain Bacteria; phylum Acidobacteriota; class UBA6911; order RPQK01; family JANQFM01; genus JBFGHG01. The sequence continues at coordinate 21,996 of JBFKLX010000022.1, read as the reverse complement.
ACGAGCGCGTCTCCTGGTGAATTTCTCCTCCCTCTGAGAGGACATCGACCTGCCGTTCGATCTCGTATTCCAGAGCGCGGCGCAGGAAACGAAACGAGTTGAGGTTCTTGATCTCGGTCTTGACTCCGAGTTGGGTGCTGCCGGCGGGTCGCACCGACACGTTGGCGTCGCAGCGCAGGCTTCCCTCCTCCATGTTTCCGTCGCAGATCTCGAGATACAACAAGACCCGCCGCAGCAGCGTCAGGAAATCATATGCTTGCTGGGCGGCGCGAAGATCGGGCTCGGTCACGATCTCGATCAGAGGGACGCCGGTGCGGTTCAGATTGACCAGCGTATCCTGGCCGGCGGTATGCGTGGACTTGCCGGCGTCGTCCTCCAGGTGAACGCGAGTGATGCCGAAATGGGCCAGACAGGTCTCCGCACCCGGCTGTGAGGACTTGTGCGTCAGCACCTGAACCCGGCCCCCTTCGGCCAGGGGCTGGTCGTATTGCGATATCTGATAGCCCTTGGGGAGATCGGGATAGAAGTAGTTCTTGCGGGCAAAAATGGAGACCGGACTGATCGTGCACCCTAGTGCGAGGCCGGCCTTGACGGCCATCTCCACCGCCTCTCGATTGAGTACGGGAAGCGCTCCCGGCAGCCCCAGACAAACCGGGCAGGTCTGAGAGTTGGGCGGTGCGCCGAAGCGGGTGGAGCAGGCACAGAACAGTTTACTGTCGGTCAGCAGCTGGGCATGAACTTCCAGGCCGATCACGGCTTCCCATTCCATCGAACCATCCTGAGCACTGGGATCCAGAACCGCAGTGGCGACCGTGGCCGTCTACCTCAAGCCAGGGCCTTCACCAGCTCCAGATAATCATCCCCCAGGCACTCGAGCAGGCTGGGGAATGCTTGGGGCGATTCCCCGGGGACCGGGATCCAACACAAGTCGGGTTCTCGCCGAAACCAGGTCAATTGGCGCTTGGCGTAGCGGCGGGTCTGCTGGGCGGTCTCGCTGATGGCCTCCGCGAGGCTCATCCTTCCGTTCAGGACGGCCACCGCCTGGCGGTACCCGATGGCCTCAAACCCCTTGCAACGGGGCGAATAGCCCTGCTCGAGCAGGCGCTGAACCTCCTCCAACAGGCCTCCCGAGAACATTCCCTCGACGCGGGCGTCGATTCTACCATAGAGCAGGCGGCGCTCCGGGTTCAGGGCTACTTTGCGGACCGCAAAACCCTCCAGGGGCCTTCGACGGGGCTGCAGCTCGCTGATGGGTCGGCCCGTCATCAGGAGCACTTCCAGGGCCCTGACCAGCCGGACGCTGTCCGAAGGCTGGATTCTCCGGGCGCTGGCCGGATCGCGGCGGCCCAGCCAGCGGTGTAGAAAGGCAGCCCCCTTACGGCCGGCGATCCGCTGCAGGCGCCGGCGCAGGCGAGGCGATTTGCCCGGTCCCTGGAACACGCCCTCGAGCAGAGCCCACAAATAGAGTCCTGTCCCACCGACCACGATGGGCAGACGCGCGCGCGCCGCGATCTGCCGGCACGCGGCCCGCGCCTCCTCCATGTAAGCCCCGGCGCTGAAGAATTCGTCGGGCCCGATGCGATCGTACAAATGGTGAGGCACCAGGGCCCGTTCGGCGGGGCCGGGCTTGGCCGTCCCGATCTCCATCTCGCGGATCAGCTGCATGGAATCGCAGTTGACGATCTCCCCGCTCCATCGCTGCGCTGCCTGCAGAGCCAGCTGGCTCTTTCCCGAGGCGGTGGGCCCCACGATCGCCAGCAGAGGCGCCTCCGGGCTCGTGTTCCGGGAGGAAGTGCTTTCGGACATGTGCTGGATCCTCCCTTGGCCCAAAGCTAACGCCGCCCCGAGTCAGTAGAGCCGGGCAATCGCGATCCCCGGATAATAGGTTTCCAGAATTTCCTGATACGACCTGCCACGGCGCGCCCACTCCACTGCGCCGATCTGGCAGAGGCCAACTCCGTGCCCGAATCCTCGCCCCTGCACGCGGAATCGGGTCACCCAGCCGTCCGAATCCCGATCCACCTCGAGTCGCTCCACGAAATGGCTGCGAAGCCCCAGAGCGCGCCGAAAACTCAAGCCGTCCACCACCGCTTCGCCGCGCTCCCCTCGAAAACGGATCGCGGTGGCGCGGCCGGTGGCGTCACGCTGCTCGATCAGCACTTCGCTGAGACGCCCCACTCCGACCCAAACCTGGAGGCTCTCTCGAATCGAGGAAATCAGGATCGTCTCGGCCCAGCGGTGGTAGCGACCTTCCTGATCCGGACAAGCGACTCCTCCCCCAAGGTACGGTATCGGCTCCCCCCGGAAGACATCCTGGTAGGACGCAGTGAGTCCTCCGCAGGTCGACGAATAGTAAGCCTCGATGGGCCGGCCGTCGAACAGCGCGATCCGGCCGGTCGTGGAGTTCACCGCCTGATCCGACAGGGGCTGTTCCGAAAGCAGGCCGCGGTAAACCTGAGAGCGTTCGTCCGAGTGCATGTCGAAACCTTCCGCGGCGAAGCGCCCGCGTCGAGCCAGGGCATACGTTCTTGCCGCCACGCTTTGCGCTTCGAGAGCCGCGAGTTGGGGGAACGCTTTGGGCCCCAGTTCGTTGGGGACCACTCCGAGCAGGTAGTCCTCGAGGGGGAGTTCGTTGACCACGACCGGTTGGCCGAGGGGGTTGAGAAAGGCCTCCAGGACGCCCCGGTACGAGATTCCCTCGAGCTGAATCAAGCGGCCGGGCACGGGCTCGAATCGAAACCCGCTGGCCTCGGCCATCTCCTGCCCCCGCTCGGTGTCCACCAGGACGAGCCGGTTGGGAAAGCTGAACACGGTGACCGATTCCCCCTGGCCGGCATTTTGAATGATCACGGAAGCGTAGTTGGAGGTCAACAGGACCCGCACCCGCTGCAAGGCTCGCTGGGGGACCTTTTCAATAGACAAGGGTGGAAGTGGCGCGAGCTCCGGAACACGCCCTCTGCAGGCCGGAGCGAGCATCAGCAGCGCCCAGCAGGTCCAGGCCGGAATCGAAAGAGCAGGACGCCCCCCACCAAATCTCCGCATCCGCCCCAATATACCGAAGTTGGGCGGCCCTCCGAGCAGGCCTCGCGCCCGAGGTCCGGGGCACCAGCGCTAAGAGCCAATTTTCTCGAGCAGCTCGAGTGCGACCTGGAGAACCCGTTTTCCTTGCTGGCCGGTGCAAGCCAGCTCCCAACCCTCGGGTTCCCCCCGGACCGCCGCCAGGAACGCTCGGATCTCTCCCTCCAGCGGTTCGGCCGGTTCGATCTGAAACTGGCGGCGGCTGATCCTGCGCTGGTCACCTTCCTCGAGCAAGCTGAACATCTGAGCGTCACGCGCCTGAAAGTCAATCGACACGTAGTCGTGAAGCTGAAAGAACCTCAGCTTGCGGACCTTCTCGCTGGAGACCCGACTGGCCGTGACGTTGGCCACACAGCCGTCCTCGAACTCCAGTCGAGCGTTGGCGATGTCGATCCGAGGCGTGAGAATCGGTATTCCCACAGCCCGGATCTCCGCCAGCGGCGCCGCTACCCAGTCCAGGATCAAGTCGAGGTCATGGATCATGAGGTCCAAGACCACATCGATGTCCAAGCTGCGGGGCACGAAGACGCCCAGCCGGTGCGCTTCGAAGAAGCGCGGCGACCGGACCAGGGGCCGCACCGCCCGCACCGCGGGGTTGAAGCGTTCGGAGTGACCCACCTGCAAAACTGCGCTGGCGGCGGCGGCAGCGTCAATCAGTGCATCGGCGCCGGCCAGGTCCTGCGCCATGGGCTTCTCGACCAGCACGTGGACGCCTGCCCGCAGCAACTCCGAGCCGATTCGCGCATGCTCGCTGGTGGGCACGGCCAGGCTGACGGCATCCACCTGGCCGATGACGTCGCGATAGTCCGTGCAGGCCTGGCAGCCGAACCGGGAGGCCATCGCCTCGGCCCGTTCTGGCCGGATGTCGACGGCCGCCACCAGCTCAGCCTCCGTCAGCTCGGCATGAATGCGAGCGTGATGCCCGCCCAGGGCTCCGACTCCGACCACGGCAGTTTTGACCATTGGATCACCCACTGAAATGGACGATTCACCCGCCGAACAGACGCTCCGCCGACGCACTCATGAACGTTCCGGTCCGGAAGCCTCGTGTGCCACCACAGCCATTTTCAACCGGTCGGCTCCCGCCAAGAACTCCCTCCGGTCCAGTAGAACCGTCCGGCCGGCGTCGATGGACAAGGCGGTCACCCGGCACTCCCGGCACACCTCGAGCGTCTGCCCCCCCAGGACCGGGACATCGAAGCGCATGTCCTGATCGGGGCGGCTGACCTTGATGACCGTGAGCGGCTGGCCGGCGGTCAGCCGGGCGGCTCGGCGGATCGTTTCGTCCGTCCCTTCCATTGCTTCCACTGCGACCACGGCCTGGTCTCTGACAACGATGGTCTGGCCCAGGTCGAGCCGGGCCAGTTGGCGAGCCACGGGACGGCCGTAGTCGATGTCCTGCTGTTCGGACGCGTCGGGAGGGCGGCGAGTCAGCACACCCGGCTGGGGCAACAAGTCCCGCAGCAGAAAGGTAGGATCGAGAAACTCGATCCCTTCCTGCTCCAGCGCCTGGATCACGCCTCCGATCAGAGCAGCGGTGTTCTTTCGAGGCAGCGAGGCCAGCAGCCGCAGCATTCGCCAGTCGGGCCTCGCCGCCAGGATGCGCCGGGCCGCTGGGACGGTGCGCTGGAAGATCTTGCTGTGCTTCACCTGTCCGACCATCAACGCCTGCGAGACCCGCTCCCGCCGAAGAAGCTTCAGCAGCTTCCCCAGCTGACCCAGCGCCAGCCAGTGAACGGCCACTTCGGGGTCGTTTTCGAAGGCCTTTCCCCACTCCCCTTCGGCCTCCTCGCGAATTGCTGCCACCAGCACCGAGAGGCCCTGGCGCCGAGCTTCTTCGACTACCAGGAAAGGGAACCGGCCGCTGCCGGCGATTACTCCCAGCTTGGCCATCGCGCCTCGCTCACTCCGGAGAATCCTTGACGGCGGTCCGGACGAAGCCCCGCTCTGCGGACTGCACGAAACGGATCAGCTCCCTGACGTCCTCACTGAGATCCACCTCGCGGAGCACCGTCTCGATGGCGTCACCCACGCGCAGGCCGCGCTGCAGCAATATTCGATAGGCTCGCTTGAGGGACAGGATCCGCTGCTCCGAGAATCCCCTCCGCTGCAGCCCGATCACGTTGATGCCATAGGTAGCGGCGTCGCCGCGTACGCCCACCGTCTTGACGAAGGGCAGGGCGTCGCGCGTCAGTACGGTGTAACCGCCGATGAAGGCGTGCGTCCCCACCCGGCAGAACTGGTGGACGCCGACAAAGGCGCCCACCGTAGCAACGTCGCCGATCTCAACGTGGCCGGCCAGCGTCGCCGAGTTGGCCAGAATGGTCCCGTTGCCGATCACACAGTCGTGGGCCACGTGGACCCCAGTCATCAGCAGGTTGCCGTTACCCACGACCGTCTTTCCAATTCCCCCCTCGGTTCCCCGATGGACCGTCACGAACTCCCGGATCTTGTTCTCGTCACCGATTTCCAGCGTGCTGCGTTCGCCGTGAAACTTCAGATCCTGGGGTTCGATTCCCAGACAGGCCTGCCCGTAGATCTGATTGCCGCGGCCGATCACGGTGGGGCCCTCTATCCAGCAAAAGGGGCCCAGTGTCGTGCCTGACTCGATCCGCACCTCGGCCCCGATCACGCAGTAGGGCCCGACCTGCACCCCGTCGGCCAGTTGGGCGTCTCCGGAGATGACCGCGCTGGAGTGAATCGTGGAAGTATTGCTCATGAGGCGTTCTGATCGCCGTAGTCGGCCCGGTCCACCAGAGAGAACATGATGTCGGCCTCGCTGACCACTTGACCATCGACGGAGGCCTTGCCGTGCAGCTTCCCGATTCGAGACTTGACCCGCAGCACATTCATCTCGACGTGCAACTGGTCGCCAGGCCACACGGGCCTTCGAAAGCGCGCGCCGTCGATGCCCATGAAGAACACCAACTTCTTGGAGCGCTCCGGCAAGGTCTTGAAGACCAGGAAGCCCCCCACCTGGGCCATCGCCTCCACGATCAGCACTCCCGGCATGATGGGCACGCTCGGGAAGTGGCCTTGAAAATACGGCTCGTTGATCGTGACGTTCTTGAGCCCCACGATGCGCCGGCCGGCTTCGTACGCGATGATTCGGTCCACCAGCAGGAACGGATAGCGGTGCGGCAGGTATTTCAGGATTTCCTGAATCTCGAAGACCGTAGGTGTTTGGATCATGATTCCGCCGGGCTCTCCTGCCGCTCACCCGCATCCAAGCGCTTCTTCAACTCGCGCCACTCCGCATACAGCTGCGGCAGCTTCCTCAAAACCGCCTCGATTCTCAGTTGTTCCCGGTGCGGCCGGCAGTAATTTCCGGAAACCACCGTGTTGGAAGGGATGTCCTTGGTCACCGCCGTCTGCACCATGACGGTGACACCGTCCCCGATATTGATATGGTCGATCACACCGGCCTGACCCGCCAGGATGCAATTCTTGCCGATCCGGACACTCCCGGAAATCCCGACACAGCCGACGATCACAGTGTTTTCGCCAACCCGGCAATTGTGACCGATGTGCACCAGATTGTCGATCTTCACGCCCCGTTCCAGGACGGTCGTTCCAAAGGTGGCGCGGTCCACGCAGCTGTTGGCTCCGATTTCGACGTCGTCGTGTATTTCGACCCCGCCCGTCTGGGGCATCTTCACCTGACGGTTTCCGTCGAAGACATACCCGAAGCCGTCGGCGCCGATCACGGTCCCCGAATGAATGATGACGCGCTGCCCGAGGGTTGTCCGCGGGTACAGCGTCACGTTGGGGTGCAGCACACAACCCCTGCCCAGGCGGCATCCCCTCCCGATCGAAACGCCCGAATAAAGTGTCACCTGCTCGGCGATCTCGACCTCCTCCTCGATCTGGACGAAGGGTTGAATGTTGACCGGCTCGGTGATCCGCACGCTGCCGGCGATGGCAGCCAAAGGGGAGATTCCAAGGGGCCGAAACGACTCGGGGTGGAACAGCGCCAGCAAGCGGGCGAAGGCCAGTTTGGGTTGAGAGACCCGCAGCAGCGGCTTCTCTCCTGATGAGACGTCGCTGGGGACGATCACGGCGGAAGCAGCCGTCTCTCCCAGTCGCTGCCAGAAGCGGGGCGCTCCGGCCAAAGTCAGGTCTCCAGGGCCCGCTAGCTCGAAGGGCTGAAGGCCCTCGATGGGGAGACTGGGATCCCCCTGGACTTCCCCCTCGACGCGCCGCGCCAGTTCTCCCAGCGTATACACGACGCTGGATTTAATACCAGGGGGAAATCGAGGTCAAGCCGGGGGGGTGAAGCCGGATCCCCAACTCGGGGCCGCCGCGCAGCGCCTGAAACGCCGCGCCGGCGCGGAGGTGCGCCACGGTGGCAGTCTCACGAGAATTGCCGACTGAGCTTCCCGACCTTGGAAACGGAGGCTCCCGGGCCCCGAAGCAACGTCTCTCTCGAGAGGCCGCGGCTCGAGCCACGAGCCCCAGTCACGGCGTCGAGGCGCTCGAAACCGGGTTGGCTTCGTTGTAGCGGCGGATGATCTCCTGTGTGACGTCAAGAGAGGGATCGAAGTAGCCTTGCAGGCTGTCCACGAAGAGGACGGCGCCGTAGTTGTTCGTCTGAGCAAAGTCGTTCAGGACGATCTGGATCTTGGACGACAGCCGGGCGAAGAGCGCATCGCGCCGGGTGTTGATGTCCGCCTGGATGTCCTCCTGCATGCGCCTCAGCAACCGCTCGTTCTCCTGAATCGTGCGCTGCATCTCGATCTTGGTCTCCTCGTTGAGGCTCAACTCCTGGCTCACGTACTGGCGTTTCAATTCCTCCAGCTCGGTGCGCTTGGTGTCGTAGTCCTTCTGCTTGTTTTCCATGTAGACGCGCACTTTTCCGATTTCCAGCTTGGCTTCCTCAGTCCCTTCCAGAACGAGTGCGAATTGCAGAAAGCCGATCTTCTTGCCGGCCTCAGTGGTCGTGGACAGCTCCACCTGCCCCCACAGGGCCGTGCTGGTGGCCAGGAATGCCAAGATCAACAGATTCGCGACGTGCCTTATTCTCATGCTGTTACCAAATCTCCTTCCAAAAAGTCAAAACGTGTAGCCCACGGTGAATCGAATGTTGCTTCGCTCTTCTCTCAAATTGAGCCTTCTACCCAATACGACCGCCTGGGTGTCCAGGACCAGCGGATTGTAAGCGAAGATCAAGCGGAACGGCTGGTTGATCACCGGCAGCAGAAACTGGATCTCGACCCCCGTCGAAGCCCTCCAGACGTTGTTGGTGTCATCCAGGAGCTCCACCAAGGTGTCGGGTCCGAAAAGCCTCAGATTGTTGGTCCGGAGAATCGTGGACGTCCCGACGTCCAGAAAGCCCGCCACCTGAAGCGGTCCAGCGATCGGAATCCGGTATTCCCCCGTCAAGATCAGACTCGTGTCGCCACCCACCGGAATCAGGCTCTCCGTGATCTGGGGCAAGCCGGTGATGGGGTCGATGATCGGGTTGCCGCTGTTGTCGAGGACTGCCGAGCGGGTGACGGCGATGGGGCTGACCGATCGGATGTCGAAACCACGCAGGGAATACTCGCCCCCGGAAAAAATCCGTTCGAAGAAGGGGACCGATTGAGGGTCCCCCGACGGCAGTTGACCGAAGGGCAAGACGTGATTGAAGACGGCCCGGAAAGCCAAGCTGTTGCGCCCCTTGCTCAACCAGCGGTCGGGGGTGAAGCGTTGGTACTCGACGTAGGGCCGGATGATGTTGAAGCTGCCTCCCAGCGGTCCTCCGGCGATCGGCACCTGAACCAGCAGGCTCTGCCCTTTGGTGGCCTGATAGAACGAATTCTTGGTGTTGTACGAGAAGCTGGGACGGACCTCGCTGCGTATGATCCCCTGACGGGCATCCTCGATGTCTCCGCCCGGGGTGAATCCGATCAGCTGAGCCAGAGCCAGGTCCTCGATCAGCGGACTGATGTCTTCGATCTTGATGGTCGAAAAGGTGTAGCTCAAACCCACCCGGCTCCAGCGTCCCCTGGGATACGTCCCGGAAACCTCGAAGCCGGTCTGCACCTGCGTGTAGAGGTTGACGTTGTCCGCGGGGTCGATCAGGCCCAGGGCTGCGGTGAAGGTGTCGTAGCGAAACCGCTGGTTGAAGACCGACAGACCCATCGTCAGTCGGGTGTCCCGAAAGTAAGGATCGGTGAAACTGAACAGGTAATTGGAGGTGCGCGTGCCGGCCAGCAATTGAACGTCGATGCGCTGGCCCAGGCCTCTGAAGTTGTTGGTCTGGTAGTTGATGCCGAAGAAACTGCCCGAGATCCCGCTCACTCCACCCGTCAAGCCGATCGACTGCTGGCTCCGCTCCTTGACCTTCACGATCACGTCGGCGGTGGCGTCGCGGGGGCGCTTGACGACCTCGTAGTCCTTTTCCTCGATCTTCTCGAAGAAGCCCAGTTGATTGAGGCGGAGAATCGAGAGGTCCAGCAGCTGCCCGTTGAAGGGCTGCTGCTCTTCCAGAAAGAACTCCCGCCGCAAGACCTTGTCGCGCGTCTTGGTGTTGCCGGCGAACTCGATCCGATTGACGTAGTACTGTTTGCCCTCGGTGACGACGATCTTGATGTCGACCGTGCGCTCCTGCTGATCGGGCTTGATCTCGGGAATCGCCTCCATGTCCAGGTAGCCGCGCGCCGAGTAAATCTTCTTGAGCGCCTCGTTGGAATCCTTCAGGGCCGTGTAGTTGACCACCTCTCCGACCTGGATGCGGTAGCCGGCCTTGACCTGGTCCGCATCGAAATTGGTCACGCCTTCGACATCGAAGCTGCGATACCGGTACTGCTGCCCCTCCTCGATGGGAATCGTCAGGTAGTACTGCTGCTTGGTCTTGCGGAACCCAATCAACAGTCCCTGCGGCGCTTCCACGATTTCGACCTTGGGCTCCCCGGCCCGCGCCTGGATGTAGCCCTTCTCCCGGTAGAGAGCCAGTAAGTTCACGTTGAGGTCGTATACGAGCTTGTCCTTGATGTATTTGTCGAGGCCTTTGAACAGCGTAATCGGACCCCGCACCTTGGTCAGCTCCAGGGCTTTGCGCAATTCCCCGTCCTTGAAGACCGTATTACCCTCGAAACTGATGTTGCCGAGACGAACCTTGGGACCTTCGTCGATGCGGAAGAGCAGGCGCACGGAAGAAGAGGTGATTTCTTCGGTCGAGGTTTCCACCCGGCCCAGCGGGCGCCCGTTCAAATCCAGCAACTGCTTGATGGCGCGGCGCGCCTTGGGCAGCTTGGCGGGATTGAATGGCGAGTCGACCGTCAGGCCCACCCTCAGGTCGCGAAAGCGCTCCAGAACGTCCGACTCTTTGAAGGACTTCAGCCCCTCGTATTTGATCTCGCGGATGAGAGGCCGTTCCTTGACCTCGAACACGACGACGATGCCGGTCTCCCCCTGGCGGACCCTGAGCGTGACGTCGTCGAAGAAGTCGGTGGCCAGCAGGCTGCGATAGTCCCGGAGCACCTGGGCCTCGTTGTACGGCCCGTTGGGCTGGGTCTGAACGTAGTAGAGGATCGTGCTCTCCAGAATCCGGCGATTGCCGATGATCAGCACGTCTTCGACGCGCTCGCTGGCAGCCTGCCCCAGCACTGCGCCGGTCACACAGAACAGGGTGACGAGCGCCCCGGCCAGGCGTTTCCAGCCAACCGTTTCGGTCCCGCGACCGGATCTTTTCCGCTGGATGATCACTTCTTACCCCTGCTCTGAAAAAAAGAGAATGATATCAGGAAGGACCGAGCCGTTACAACCGACAGGGGCCTGATCCGAGCCACCCGGAGAGCCCTGCTGAAGGTCCGGCGATGCGCTTCAAGCCAGGCCGTACAGCAGCGGCGCCCCCTCGCTTTTCGAGCCCTTGGCCCGGTAGTAGAGCGCATCATCCTTCAAGTAGACGGCCAACGTCTCCCTTTCTTTCAGCGTCCCCTGAATGATCAGCTCGGAAACTGGATCCTCGATGAATTTCTGAATGGCACGGCGCAGCGGGCGGGCCCCGTAGGAACGATCTGCGCAGGTCTTCTCGATGATCCAGTCCTGGGAGTCGCGGTCCAGCTGGATGACGATCTCCTTGGAGGCCAGGTTTTCGTTCACCTGTCTCATCAGCAGGTCCACGATCTTCCGCAGATCGTCTTCCGAAAGGGAGTCGAAGAGAAGGATCTCATCCAGCCGATTGATGAACTCGGGATTGAAGATCCGCTTCACCTCGTTCATGATCATATCGGCTGCCTTTTGATTTCCCTGCTCGGCACTCGCCGAGAATCCCAGTTGTGGCTTGGAGATCAGGAAACGGGCTCCGATGTTGGAGGTCATGATGATGATCGTGTTCTTGAAGTCGATCACATTGCCGTGGGAATCGGTCAGTCGTCCGTCCTCGAACACTTGCAGCAGCAGATTGTAGATGTCGAAGTGGGCCTTTTCGATCTCGTCCAGCAGCAGCACCGAGTACGGGTTGCGTTTCACCTTCTCGGTCAGCTGACCCCCTTCTTCGTGGCCCACGTAGCCCGGCGGTGAACCGATCAGTTTCGAGACGGAATGTTTCTCCATGTATTCGGACATGTCGAGCCGGATCAGGGTCTTCTCGCTTCCGAACAGATAGTCGGCCAGCGACTTGGCCAGTTCGGTCTTCCCCACGCCGGTGGGGCCCAGAAAGAGGAACGATCCGACCGGCCGGTTGGGGCTCTTCATGCCGGCCCGGCTCCTGCGGATGGCGCGCGCCAAGGCGGAGATGGCGCGATCCTGGCTGATCACGCGGCGGTGCAGCTCTTCCTCCATGCGCAGCAGCCGCTGCATCTCTTCCTCTTTGAGCGAACTGACGGGCACTCCGGTCCAGCGGGAGATGACTTCTTCGACGTGCTCCCGGGTGACCTCGGCCGGCATCCTGTTCTTGACCTTCCAACGATCCTTGACCACTTGAAGGTTTTCCCGTTCCCGCAGCTCCTGGTCCTTGAGTTTGATGGCTCGCTCGAACTCCTTTTCAGAGATGGCGTGGTCCATCTGCCGGACGATGACCTTGATTTTCTTCTGGAGTGCGGTGACTTCGTCGGGCATCACCGTGTAATTGAGCTTGACCCGGGCGCCCGCTTCGTCGAGTACGTCGATGGCCTTGTCGGGCAGGAAGCGGTCGGGGATGTAGCGGCTGGACTGATAGACGGCCGCCTCGATGGCCTCGTCGTTGTACGCGACCTGATGGAAGGCCTCGTAGCGGTCTTTGATGCCGTGAATGATCTCCAGCGTCTCCTCCTCGGTCGGAGCAGCCACTTTGATGGCCTGGAAGCGCCGCTCGAGGGCACGGTCCTTCTCGATCGACCGCCGATACTCGTAGGGAGTAGTGGCCCCGATGCACTGGATCTCACCGCGCGACAGCGCCGGTTTCAGGATGTTGGCCGCGTCCAGGGAACCTTCCGCCGAGCCGGCCCCCACCAACGTGTGCAGCTCGTCGATGAAGATGATGAAGTTGGGGTTCTCCACCAGCTCCTTCATGATGGCCTTGAGGCGCTCCTCGAACTGTCCGCGGTATTTGGTTCCTGCCACGATCAATGAGATATCCAGAGCGAGCAGCCGTTTGTCGCTCAGCATGGACGGGATTTCGCCGTTCACGATCTTTTGAGCCATCCCTTCCACAATGGCCGTCTTGCCCACTCCCGGCTCCCCGATCAAAACGGGGTTGTTCTTGGTACGGCGGCACAGGATCTGCACCACTCGCTCCACTTCGGCCTCCCGGCCGATCAGGGGGTCGAGGCTGCCGCTGAGTGCGGCTTCAGTCAGGTCCCGGCTGAATTCGGTGAGAATGAGCCCCTCTTTGGGCTTGCTGGGAACGGGGCGCTCCGGCGCCGTGCCGGCCAACTCCTCACGAACTCGATTCAGGCGCAGGCCCTTGTCGTGCAGGATGTCGGCGGCTACCGACTTGTCCTCCCGCAGCAATCCCAGCAGGATGTGTTCGGTTCCGATGTAGTTTTGGAGCAGACGGTCGGCTTCTTCGGCGGCATAGGTGAGGACCCGCTTGGACTCGTCGCTGAGAGGCAATTCCACCGAAGTGGACACCTTGTCGCGAATCATCGTGCGGCCTTCGATCTGCTTGCGGATGCTCTCGACCGCCGCGTCGGCACGGGGAAAGAATCGGCTGGCCAGGGCCTTGTCCTCACGCAGCAGGCCCAGCAGAATGTGCTCGGTCTCTATGCACCGGGACCCCAGCTGGCTGGCCTCGTAGCGCGCGAAAAAGATTACCCGCCTCGCCTTTTCCGTGTACTTCTCAAACATCGGAGCCTTCTCGTCCGCAAAGCCCTAGGGCGGTCCCTTTATTTAACTAAAATCGCTCGCCCTTCGCAAACCGCCCACTCGAGCTCGCCGGGCATTCTGACTGCCGAGACCAAGAGACCGAGCGGCAATCCGCAGCCGGAAGTTCGGTCGACCCGTCGGCGTGCCCTGGAGCCCTCTTCCCGACTCGGACCACAGGCCGGATTATACACCCGAGGCCTGAAAGAAACGTGGTGGAAGCAATGCGGATCGACCAGTCGCGGCGGCTCAACGACTCTCCCGAAGCCGCCCTCCTTCCAGCTGTTTTCGCACCTGGCAGCGGGCGGCCAGCCGGGCGTCGTGGGTGACGACGATGGACGTCAGCTGGAGTTCACGGTGCACTCGGACCAGCAGATCCTGGAGGGCCACGGAGGTCTGTTCGTCCAGGTTCCCGGTGGGCTCGTCGGCCAGGAGCAGCCGGGGCTTGCCCGCCAGAGCTCTGGCCAGGGCCACCCGCTGCTGTTCGCCTCCGGACAACTGCCCGGGTCTGTGATGCAACCGCTGGGCCAGGCCCAGCTGCCCCAGCAGCCGGTCGGCGCGCGCCACCGCGTCCGACCAGGCGGCGCGCCTCAACAGAAGCGGCATCATCACGTTCTCGCGGGCCGTGAATTCCGGCAACAAGTGGTGAAACTGGAAGACGAAGCCCACCTCCCGGTTGCGAAACTCGGCCCGTGCCGGAGTGTCCAGCCGGGTCACGTCGACGCCGTCGAAGCAAATACTGCCTCGATCGGGGGATTCCATGGCTCCGACCAGATGCAGGAAGGTGCTCTTGCCGCAGCCGCTGGCGCCCGTGACCGCCAGCATCTCGCCGGCTTGCAGCGCCAGCTCGAGATCCGCCAGCACGTGGAGCCGCGCATCCCCGGAGGGAAACGTTTTGTGCAGGCCGCTGACGGTCAAGATCGGTTCACACATGGCGAAACACCTCCACCGGGTCCAGCCGGGAGGCCGCCCGAGCGGGATAAAGCGTGGCCAGGAAGCTCACCAGCACGGCCACCAGGGAGACCAGCGCCACCTCGGCCCAGTTCAGGCGAAAGGGGACGAAGGGGATGGAGTAGATTTGGGGCTCCAGAGGAAACACTCGATAGGTGTCGAAGTACCAGACCAGACTGCAGCCCAGCAGGTCCCCCGTCAGAGTGCCCACCACTCCGATGGCCAACCCCTGGAGCATGAAGATCTTGACCAGCGTGCCGGTTCCCCCGCCCATGGCCGAGATGATGGCGATGTCCTGGCTCTTCTCCATCACCATCAAGGTCAAGGTGCTGACAATGTTCAGGGAGGCGACCATCACGATCAGGCTGATGGCGATGAAGAGGGCCAGCTTCTCCAGTTGAAGGGCTGAAAAGAGCGGGCGGTTGAGGTCGATCCAGCTCCGGGTCGCGTAGCCCGGTCCGGCTGCCTCCCGCAAACGGGAAGCGACGGCCTCGGCCTGGTGAATGTCTTCGATCCGAAATTCCAGAGCCGACGCTTCGAAGGGAGAGAGGCCGCTGAATCCCTGAGCCGCCGCCAACGGAACGAGGGCCCAGTTGGCGTCGTAGTCCCAGAGCCCGGAGTCGAAGACGGCCACCACCCGGAAGGTCCTCACCCGGGGCATTCGGCCCAGCGGGGACAGCTCGCCCTGGAGTCCCACAGCCCTCACGTTCTCCCCCACCAGCACCCCCAGCTGCTGGGCCAGGTCCTTGCCCAGCACGATCGAGGGAAAGGGCTCGAGCCGCGCGAACTCGCCCAGCTCCCCCTCCACGATGCTGGCGAACAGGTCCTCGACGATCGCCCCACGCTGGGGATCCACACCCCTCAGGATGGCCGGCTGCTGCCGGTTGAGGTCGCCCACCATCAGCAGGGCCTGCGCGTAGACGGTGGGCGTGATCCCCGCCACCCCCTCCACCTCGCTGAGCCGGTCCGCCAACTGCTCGTAATCCAGGATGGCCAGATTGCCCAGTCGAATCAGATTGACATGCGAAGTCGCCCGCAGGATGCGGCGCTGGAACTCTTCCTGAAACCCGCTGTTGAGCGAGAGTGCCACGATCAGTGCGGCCACGCCCGCTGTCACTCCCAGCGTCGAGATCAGACTGACGAAGGAGACCACGGCCTGCTTGCGCCGAGCCAGCAGATAGCGCCAGGCTACGAACAGTTCAAACTGCATGATTCCAGTTCGGCCAACCCGGGCGCACCCCTGACCTCCCCTCCCTCGAGCAGGGCCTCGGGTGGGAGACCCGGGCGCCCCCCTTTTCGCTCACTCTTCTCCCCGTCCCGATTCGGGCCGCAACTGCGGGAAGAGGATCACGTCCCGGATCGAGGTGGAGTTGGTCAGCACCATGGTGAGCCGGTCGATGCCGATCCCCTCACCGGCGGTGGGGGGGAGCCCGTAGCGCATGGCGCGCAGATAATCCTCGTCCATGCGGTGTGCCTCCCGATCCCCGCGCTCCCGCTGTTCGAGCTGCTGCTGGAACCGCCGCTGCTGCTCCTGCGGGTCGTTCAGCTCACTGTAACCGTTGGCCACCTCGAAACCGGCCACGTACAGTTCGAAACGCTCCACGAAGCGCGGATCGCCCCGCTTCTGTTTGGACAAGGGAGAAACCTCGAGCGGATAGTCGACGATGAAGGTGGGCTGGACCAGATGGCTTTCGGCCACAGCCTCGAACAGTTGGGCCAGCATCCTGCCCCAACTGTCCCCGTCCACGGGGTCCAACTCGAGCGACCGCAAGGCTGTTCTCGCTCCCTCCCGTTCCAGGAGCTGTTGGACCGGCGGCGCCTCACCATTCGTCCAGAAGCGGCGTGTAGCCTCGAGCATGCTCAGCCTTTCGAATTTCGAGAAATCGATGGCCACCTCGCCGAAGGGCACCTCGAGGCCTCCGCACACCCTCTCCACCACCCGCCGCAGCATCCGTTGGCTCAGCTCGATCAGGTCTTCGTAGTCGCTGTAGGCCTGGTAGAACTCCAGCATCGTGAACTCCGGATTGTGCTGGGTAGAGATGCCCTCGTTGCGAAAATTCCGGTTGATCTCGTAAACCCGGTCGAAGCCTCCCACGGTCAGGCGCTTCAAGTACAGTTCCGGGGCAATGCGCAAGTACAGGGGTATTCCCAGGGCTTCGTGAAAGGTCTGGAAGGGCCGCGCCATCGCTCCGCCGGCCACAGGCTGCATCATGGGCGTTTCCACCTCCAGATACCCCTCCTCCTGCTCCAGGAACTCGCGCAATTCCCGAATGATGGCACTGCGCTTGACGAAGGTCTCTCGAACCTGGGGATTGGCGATCAAGTCCAGGTAGCGCTGCCGGTAGCGCAGCTCGACATCGGTCAACCCGTGCCATTTCTCGGGCAGCGGAAGGAGCGACTTGCACAGCAGCTCCAGACGGTCGACGAAAACCGTCAGCTCGCCGGTGCGGGTGCGGAACATCTCACCCTCCACGCCGATGATGTCACCGATGTCCAAGAGCCGGTACAACTGGTACTGATCCTCTCCCACACGGTCTTGCCGAACGTAGACCTGGAGGCGTTTGCCGGCCCCCTGGAGGTGCCCGAAGCCGGCCTTGCCGTGCCCGCGCACGGCGATCAGACGGCCCGCCACGGCCACTCGGTTCTTCTCCGCCTCCAGCTGGGCGCCTTCCGTCCCGTCCCACCGCTCGATCACCTGGTTGATGGTATGGCTGAACTCGAACTGATAAGGATACGGGTCGTAGCCCAGCTGGCGGATCTGTTCCAACTTGAGGTAGCGTTGCTGAATTGGATCCGTGGCGGCTCCACTCATGGTTCCTCTCCGTTGGCTTGGGCTTCCAGTTCCTTGCGCACCGAGTCGAGAATGCCGTTGACGAACTCGCCCGACTCCGAGCCGCTGTACTTGCGAGCGACTTCGATGGCTTCGTCGATCACCACCGCCGGGGGAGCGTCACCCAGCAGGAACTCGCACACCCCCAGACGCAACACGTTCCGGTCCACGGCCGCCATGCGCTCCAGCTTCCAGTGTCGCGCATGGCGGCCGATCAGGTCATCGATGCGATCTACTCGTTGGACTACTTCGCGGAACAGCCCTTCGGCAAAGGCGCGAGTCGTCGCGTCGGTCTTGCGCGAGACCCAGAAGAGATCGCGCACCTCTTCGGGAAGGAGCTGCGCCAGATCCCGCTGGTACAGCATCTGCAAGGCGTACTCCCGCCCTTTCCGTCGGCTGGCCATGTTCCACCTCCGATGGGCAGACTCTCGAGAATCGTCCCGAATGCTCGGCCAAGATGCCGGATGAGAAAGTTCCCTCTGAGCCTTCACGACTGGAGCGCGCGGCGCACGTGCACCAACTCGATAGCGGCCTGCGCCGCTTCCACGCCCTTGTTGCCGTATTTTCCCCCGGCCCGATTCAGGGCCTGCTCGACAGTCGCCGTGGTCAAGACCCCGAAAGTGACCGGTAGCGCGTGCTTGAGTGCCACCTCGGCGATCGCCCCGGCGACTGTGGACGCGAGATGATCGTAGTGGTCCGTCTCCCCCTTGATGAGCGCACCCAGGCAAATGATGGCGTCCTGGCGCCCGGCCTCCGCCAATAGCTGGGCGGCCTGGGGAATCTCGAAGCTGCCCGGCACCCGCACGACAGTGAGATCCTCGCGACCAGCGCCGGCTCGAAGCAGGGTGTCGATCGCCCCCGCCAGCAAACGCTCCGTCACCAGTTCGTTGAACCGGCTGACCACGATCCCGAATCGCAAACCCTGGGCCGTCGTCGCACCGCTGATCTCGTTCACGGTTCACCCCCCGGCGGGTCGGGGATCGGCCTCCCGGACCCGAGACTTCACATTCTTCATCCCAAAGCCCCAGTGCCCTGTCCCCGGACCTGGCCTCATCCTATCGCCCCTGGAAGCGGGCGGCGCGCTTCTCGGCGAATGCCGAGGTCCCTTCCCGCATGTCCTCGGTGGAGCAGGCCAGCCCGAAGAGGCTGGCCTCCAGAAAGGTGGCTTCCTCCAGGGGTAGTTCCGCTCCGCGGGTGACCGCTTCCAATGCGAGGCGTACAGCCAGAGGCGCCTGGGCCAGGATCAGCCGACAGAGCCGGCGGCTCTCCTCGAGCAGACGCTCCGCCGGAACGACTCGATTCACCAGCCCCACCTGATACGCGCGCTCCGCGTCGATCATTTCCCCGGAAAGGATCATCTCCAGGGCCACCGCCCGGCCAGCCAGCCGAGACAGTCTTTGCGTCCCGCCGTAGCCGGGAATCAGACCCAGTTTGACCTCCGGCTGCCCGAAACGGGCGGTCTCAGAAGCCACCCGTAGATGGCAGGCCATGGCCAGTTCGCAGCCGCCTCCCAGACAGAAGCCGTTGACGGCGGCCACCACCGGCTTGGGAAAGGTCTCGATCCCCCGGAAGATGAGCTGTCCCCGGCGGGCCATGCCCTGCGCCTCCACGGCGGTCAAGTCCAACATCTCCTTGATGTCGGCTCCCGCGACGAAGGCCTTTTCCCCTGCCCCCGTGAGGATCAGCGCCCCCACGGAAGCATCTCCGCGCAAGCGCGCGAGCGCCCCTTCGAGCTCCTCCAGCGTCTTCCGGTTCAGGGCGTTGAGCGCCTGGGGCCGATCGATCGTGAGCAGAGCGATCTGCTCGGAGACCTCCACCTTCAAATTGTCCGCTTCCATGAGTGTTTCCTGTTCTCGGCGGGTCCCGTCGTCATCAGGAGCCCGCGGGCTTCAACTTTCTCAGCGTGGCCCGTCACGCTGTCATCCTTCAGTCACGCGCCTGCCGAAAGCTCAGCAGGCGGCGACCCCGAATCAGATAGTGTAGACCGGAAAAGACCGTCAAAGCGAGGGTGACGAAGAAAACCGGCCGAATCCAGACCGTCACGAACCCGGCGGCATTGGCCGTCAGCACCAGGAAAACCGCCAGCAGCTGCCAGATGGTCGTCAGCTTCCCCCAGATCGAAGGAGGAAAAACGTGCCGCCCCAGTGCCAGGTTGACAATCACGACCCCGATGACCAACAGTACGTCTCGGCTGATGACCGTGACGGTCAGCCAGACGGGGATGCGCGTCTGGAGGTCCAGCCCGGGCAGGGAGAGCAGGACGAAAGCACTGACCAGCAACAACTTGTCGGCGAGGGGATCGAGGAGCATACCGAGCTGGCTCTTGAGGTTGAAGCGCCGCGCGATCAAGCCGTCCAGCAAGTCGGTCAAACCGGCCAGTACGAACGTCATCAGGGCTTCGGTCAGGTAGCCGTACACGATGAGCAAGATGAACACGGGCACCAGGATGACCCGCAGCATCGTCAGCAGATTGGGAGGAGTCATGGGCACTCTACCTGTGCTCCGGGCGGCGGCCACGGTGCGACCGGAAGGGCTCGCCTGCCTCGTTCACGCTGCCCGCCCGGGAGAGGATGGGCACCAGCCAGCTGCAAACCCCGCTATCTTGGCAGTCCGCCTCAGGCGGGTCAAGCGATCCCTGGCACGCCGGGCAACGGCCTGCCTGGTGGTGCTGGCCGCCGCCTGCTCGAGCGGTGCCCCATCCGGAGTCTACCCGGCCGGCAGCGATCAGTCTCTGCCGCTTCAGCTGCAAGCGATACGGGGCGTCCGCGACGGAGACCGGATGCTTGCGGGGGTCTTCTTCTCGGACTCCGCGGGAAACACCTTGCAGCTGGACCTGCAGCTGGCCATCGGCGTGCCCACCACCTTGCAGGCGGGAAGCTACCGGCTGCACCGTGAGGGCAGGCAGGAGTCCGGATCGGTCCGCTCCCGGTCAGTCACCTTCCTGGGCGGCCAGTCCGACTGGCCCAACCTCGGGGGAACCTTCGAATTGCTCCAGGACGGTGCCCTGAAATACCTGGTCAGGTTCGACCCCACGCCAGTCGAACCGTAGCCGGGAACTCGGAGGTGGGCGTTCGACGGGAAAGCGAGAACGCAATGAATTCAAGAGACTTCATGCTGGCCGCCATCGAAACGGCACAGGCTGGAATCGAGGCAGGACAGACTCCCTTCGGAGCGGCCATCGTGCGCAACAGCCGGCTCGTCGTGGCAGCCCACAACACGGTCTGGCAGGACACCGACCCGACCGCCCACGCCGAAGTGAACGCGATTCGCCGGGCCGCCCTCAGCCTGGGGAGCATCGACCTGAGCGGCTGCGACCTGTACACCACCTGCGAGCCTTGCCCCATGTGCCTTTCCGCGATCCACTGGGCCAAAATCGGCCAAGTCTATTACGGCGCCACCATACAGGATGCCGCCGCTGCCGGCTTTTCAGAGTTGCACGTGCCGGCGGCCCGCCTGGCCGAAATGGGCGGCAGCCACCTGCGAGTCCACCCGGGAATGCTCACCCGCCAATGCCAGGAGCTCTTCCACGCCTGGAAGCAGGCCAGCAAATCGAAGCGCTACTGAACCCAGCGCCGACGACCGCTCCCGCGAAATCCCGGCGCGAGCGCCCCGGGCTCTGCAGTGTAGCTTTTCGCTACAGAAAAGGCCGCTCGTTGCTTCGAAACAACACCATCCGGAGATCTCACAGCCACTCCTTTCCTCGCATAAAGTGCTGAGTGTAATAGGGTTACTGCAGATCCGGAGAACTGGCAACGATCTTGCTCCGTTGTGTGACATGCAAATCGTGGATTGGGACTCGCACTCGAAACCGAAGAGTCGCGCACTCGCCTGGTTGCTGCCGGTCTTGGTGATGGCCCTGGCACTCTCCCTGCGCGCCGGCGAGTCGGCCGACCATCCTTGCTGGCTCGGTCCGGACGGCGCACCCCTCCCGTTCCGGAGCCACCAAGAAGCCGAGGAATTCCTGGAAGAGGCCCGGATCATCCACAAGCAGCGTGTGGGATCGGGCATCAACAATCCGGTGAAGGTACTGCTGGAGCGAGACAATATTCAGGCGCACGCGATTTTCCGCGACGTGGCCGTGGAGAAACGCCAGGCGCGCTTTCGAAACGGCGTCACGGTCCAGCACTTTCGTGACAACGCCCTCTTCGAAATCGCTGCCTACCGGCTCTCACGCCTGCTCGGCCTGGAAGGAGTCCCGCCCACCGTTGAGCGGAAGTTGGGCTACCGTCGCGGCAGTCTGCAACTCTGGATCGAGAAGGCGGTGAGTGAAAAAGGCCGCGTGAAACGCAAAATCCTGCCGAAAGATCTGACTCGTTGGCGGGTCCAGATGCAGCACCTCTACTTCTTCGACAACCTGGTGGCCAATCGGGACCGCAACCAGGGCAACATTCTCCTGGACACCTGGGGCCGGGTCTGGATGGTCGACCACACCCGCGCCTTCACCCGCGATGGGGACCTGGCCTCCCCGGGCTCCTTCTATCAGATCGAGCACGGGGTTTGGCGAAGACTCTTGGAGCTGGAGCAGGAGACCCTGAGAAAGGAACTGCGGCGCTACCTGCACAGGGAGGAGCTGGCGGCCCTGTGGAGCCGGCGCAATCAGATCGTGCAGGAGGTCGAAAGCCTGATCGTGGAACGGGGCGAAGCGCTGGTGTTGCTCGACCCCCTGCCCACCCCCGCGATGCAGGAGGCAGCGCGGAAGCCGGGTCTCTGAAGCTCTCTCGTATCCGGCCCGCTGACCTCTGAGTCCGGAAGTGACCGAGCCGCACGAAGTCATTGCTTCTGGTGAATTCGCAACCTCTCGATCTTCCGGTCCAGGGTCGTCCGGGCGATTCCCAGGGCCTTCGCCGTTTGGCGCTTGTTGCCCCCCAGCT
>JBFKLX010000021.1:0-41363 GCA_041630155.1 Acidobacteriota bacterium | reverse complement strand
GGGGCTACCTGGGGCGGGCCAGACCTCGCTGGGCCCTGACCACCTTGCTGCACCTGCCGGTGCTGCTGGCCAAGGTGGGGTGGCACTGTTGGCGGCGAGGTAGCCGGCGGATCGTCTTCCTGAGCACCACCCCGTTTCTCAACGCCTTGCCTGTCTTCGTGTTGCTGAGCGTGGTGGCCCGCATCCCCTTGATCTTTTATTTCGGGGACGTTTACCCGCAGGATCGGGCGCACCGGCTGCTGGCCAAAGCGATGGGGACTCTGGGCCGGAAGTTCGTCGTCAATTCGGAGGCGGTGGGGAAGAGGTTGGCGGCATTGGGAATTTCTTCCCGCCGAATCAGTACGGTCTACAACGGGGTCTGTCTCCAACAGTTCGCGGCGGCGGCTCCCATGGATTTTCGGAGCCGCTACGAGTGGAACGGCCGGCACGTGCTTTTCGCCTTTGCCGGTCAACTCAATGCGCGCAAGGGAGTGGAGGATTTCCTGGCCGCGGCGGCAATCGCCTCGGCTCGCAGCCCCGACTGCCGATTCCTGGTGCTGGGGCGGTTGGAGAAGGGCGATTCTTTCCAAAGCGAGCTTGAGCGCATGGCCAGCTCTTCGGGGCTGGCCGACCGGGTTCGCTTCACCGGCTGGATCGAATCCATGGCCGAAGCTCTGGCCGGGCTCGACGCGCTGGTGGTTCCGTCGCGCTCCGACGATGCGGCTCCCAATGTGGTCCTGGAATCGATGGCCAGCGGGAAGCCGGTCATCGGCACCCGCGTCGGAGGCATCCCGGAATTGGTCGAGGACGGCCAGACGGGGCTTCTCGTCGAGAAACAACAGCCGGCCCAACTCGCGGAATGCATCCTGCGTCTTGCCGGGTCACCGGGCCTCCGCAAACGGATGGGTAGGGCCGGACGGCGTCTCTGCGCCCGCCGCTTCGACTCGAGGCGGAACGCCCGGGCGGTAGGGGAGATCATACGAAATGCTTGAGCCCAGACGGCTCGAGGTCGTGAGATTTCCAGCAGGGGTTCGGAACAGCTCCTACCCCCTGGAGCTCCCGCTCTTTCTGGCGGCCGTCGTCCTGGGCCTGAGCTTCGGTATGCTCGCCTCGCCCCTGGGGGGTGTGGCAGTGTTCATTCTGTTCCTGTGCGTCGGGCTGACCTGGATGGACGGCGATCCGCCCGCGCTCGCCTTCTGCATCGCCTACCAATGGATGTTCGTGGTCACCGGATACTTTCATCAGCTGCTGACCGGGAACTACCCCAGTCTGCTCTTCGTGGGCAATCTGGACGGAGCCGTTGGATTGTCGCTTCTCGGGTTCTTTTTCCTGGTGCTGGGACTTCGCCTCTCCGACCCCCTGATGCCAAACTGGGTGCTGGATCGGCGGGACGGGCTCGTGAGCCAAGGCGACGACTACGACATTCAACGGCTTTTCTTCCTTGTTCTGGCCGTCTACTCGCTCAACTACCTGGGGGACATTTCACCCCGGCTGTTCTTCAGTGCGATGGCCCAGATTCTGGAACGCATCCTGGAGTTTCGTGCAGTGCTGTTGTTCGCGCTCATCGCCACGATTCTCCGCAAGAATCGAGGCCATGCCTACGGAGTGATCGCATTCCTGTTCGCTCTGACGCCCCAATTCGCGTCGGCGCAGTCGGTATTCAAGGAGTTCTTCTTCCTCCTGCTGCTCGCCTTGTTGAGTTTCTGGCGTCCCTGGTCGCCCGACCCCGCGGTGAGGCGAGAATCGCGAACGGTGGCGACGCTCACTCTGCTGATCGTCCTGGGACTCGGCTGCATGGGGGTAGCCTGGGAGGGAGCCATCAAGCCGATTTGGCGGCGCGCCTACCGGGCAGGCGAGATCGACGGAACCACCACCGAAAGGGTAACCGAGTTCTCTGCGACGGTGGCCGAGGCGGCTGGAGGGTTCGATCTGGGGCACTCGGTGACAGACTTGGCCGGACGTCTGTCCTCCGGAGTGGGTTACTTTTCCCACGTCCTGGAGCACGTTCCAGCTATCGTGCCCCACGAAGGAGGCAGCCTGACGATGCGGGCCGTCCGACACGTCGTGCAGCCCCGGGTCATCTTCCCCGACAAAGCCGATTTGGGGGTCGATTCCTGGTTGGTGCGGATATACGCCGGATTTGACGTCGCGGGCGAGGAGCTCGAGACCTCGGTGGGTCTGACCTATATGGCGCAGTTCTACATAGATTTTGGGAGCATTGGCATGATGCTCGCTCTCCTGGTCTACGGCGCTCTTCTGGGAGTGCTCTACAGGTGTTTGTTGATCGTTGCGCCCTCACACACTCTCTTCGCTGGATCGGTCGTGGCGATCTTACTCAACCATTTCACCAGCTATGAGGGAGAGATCGCCAAGCTACTGGGGGGAATGATTCAATCCTTCGTCATCTTCGCACTCTTGCTGCTGGTAGTGGGCCCCGCACTGCACCGCTTCCTGGAGCGGCCGACGGCGACCGCTCCCACCAGGCCGGCTCGCCCGCGACCGGCAGGCATCGCATCCAGGCCGGGGCTTCGCAGATGATCGACGCGCCATCCCACCTGCAAAGGAAGGACTCCAGGGATGGATTCTGGGTCAACGACGTGCTCGTCGATCCCCGAGAATATTGTAATTTTCACGAGAAACGGGTGCGGGCGACCATGGAAAAACTCGGGCGGCTGGGAGCCCGGTGCGTCGTCGAACTGGGGTCGCATCCATGGGTCATGACGGCGGCTCTTGTGGAGGATCCCCGCTTCGAAGTCTGTGCAACCGTGTCGGCCGAGGAAATCACCCGGTGGCCGGACGAGATTCCAATCCGGCGTTCCCGTGTCACGCTCCGCACGCGCCAGGGCCGTGAGGCCCAGTTCACGAACTACTCCGTCAATCTGGAACGGACGCTGCTCGACTTGGAGGAAAAGCCCGATACAGTGCTGGCCTGTGAGATCGTGGAGCATCTGGTCCGAGCGCCCCACCTGCTCTTTCTCAACGTCAATCGCTGGCTGCCCGTGGGTGGAAGGCTCCTGGTGACTACCCCCAACGGTTCGCAAATCAGCAACCCGTTCCGCCGCCGCTCTCCCTCGGCAGCCTTCCGATGCCATGCGTACGAGCGCCACAGTTTCCTCTTCACCAAGGACGGTCTTGCCGACCTGGTGGAGCTGTGCGGCTTCGAGGTCAGAGAGTTGTCCTACTGGAACGTCTACCCTTACCGGGGCCTGAGCCGGTTCATCCGCCCTCTGGGCCGGGTTCCCTGGTCGTATTTGCAGGACAAGGTTCAGAGGACCATCCTGCTGGTGGCCGAGAAGGGCCGCGCGGTTGGTGAGCTGGCCAGACTGCCGAAGGTGTACCATCCCTCGAACGATTGGGAGTTGATCTCCCGCCGTTCCGCCACTACGGAGGAAGCCGACGCTGGCCAAGTCGACTGAAATCGAGGAGCGGCCCGCCGCACCGGTTCCGGACTCGCGCCACGGGCGCTTCGCAGGCTCCGGCATCCGAGACCTCCTGTTCGTGCTCTCGGGTGCAGCAGCCGTTGAAGGGGGCGTTTCGGCCGTCAACCTGAGCATGCTCGAGGTCCTGATCGACCTGGCTGCAGCCCAGGGGCGCGGCTTGGATCTGCTCAGCTACCGCGAGGATGAGCAGGGCCGGCCCCAAGGATTGCCTGCCTGGGCGGGCTTCCGAGGCTTACGCTACGCCAAGCTCGGTCTGATTCGTGAGATGCTCCGGCGCTTCTCGCGCCGAACGCTCTACCTGTTCGACTATCTTCGACTGGCCCGGCCGCTGCTTCCGCTCATGATCTCCGGCCAGGCTCGGGTCCTGATCTTCGCCCACGGCTGGGATTATTGGAAACGCTTGAAGAGAATCGACGCCAGGATCCTCCGGGAAGCGACCCTCTGCTTGACCAACTCCCGGTTCACGCTTGCCAAGATGCAGGAGCGGCTACCGGGGTTCGAGGGCCAGGTATGCCTGCTCGGGCTTTCGCCTCGCATCGCACTGAATCAGGCGATTCCTGCCGATCCCGGCCCGCCCATGCACCTGGAGGCCGCCGACGGGCAGCACCGGCGGATTGGAGAGCAGATGCTCCTGTTGACGGCTCGAATGGAGCCCGGTGAACGCCACAAGGGGCACTATCCCCTCTTGGAGGCCTGGCCGCTGCTGTCGCGGCAACATCCAGGCGTCCAGATGATCTTCGCTGGGCCCGGAGGGGATCGGGAGAACATTCGACGCCGTGCCGTGGAGCGCGGTGCGGCCGGTTCGGTCTTCCTGACGGGGCACGTCTCGCCCGAGTTGCTGAGCCGCTTGTACCGACGCTGTCACGCCTTCGTCATGCCCAGTCTTCAAGAGGGATTTGGCCTGGTCTATCTCGAGGCAATGAACTACGCGCGTCCCTGTGTCGGATGCTGGGACCAGGGCGCAGAGGATGTGATCGTGCCCGGCGAAACCGGCTTCCTGATCCATGACCCGTGGGACCGGGAGGAGTTGGTGGCCAGGCTGGGCCGCCTCCTGGACCAGCCCGAACTGGCTCGCGAGATGGGAATGCGAGGCTTTCGCCGCCTGCATGAGAATTTCACCAACCGGCACTTCAAGGAGCGCTTCCGCGGCCACCTCGAGAGGATTCTCTGAACACTCGAGCCCCAGGCCCCGTGCCCCAAGCTCTCAATGTGCGGAATAGCAGGAATCTACAATTCTGACGGCTCGCCGGTCGGGGTGGACTGCCTGCGCCGAATGACGTCACTGCAGCGGCATCGGGGGCCGGACAGTGAGGGATTCGCACTCTTCTCGCTGCGCGACGGCCGTGCCCGCCCCGCCTCCCGAGGCGCCCTCCCGGCTGGGCCGCCCTTCGAGGGTGGCCTGGGTGTCAATCGGCTGCGCATCCGGGACCTCACGACCGCCGCCGACCAGCCCATGTGGGGCGGCGATGGCGAGTCCCTGCTGGCTTTCAACGGCGAGATCTACAATGCCGACGAGCATCGTGGCCCCCTGCGGAGGCAAGGTTGGCAGTTCCGATCCCGATCCGACACCGAGATCGTCCTGGCTCTGTGCCAGGTCCTGGGATTCCAGGAAGCCCTAAAACGACTGCAGGGGATGTTCGCTCTGATCTGGGTGGATCTGCGGGAGCGGCGGCTCTGGATGGCTCGCGATCGCCTCGGCATCAAGCCTTTGTACTGGTATCGCAGCCCCAGGGGGGTTTTCCTCGTCTCATCCGAGGTCAAGGCCTTTCTGGGCCATCCCGAGTTTCGGCCCGAACTGGACACGGAAAGGCTCGACGAACACCTGCTGTTCCGTTATTGCGCAGGAGAAAACGGCCTGCTGCGAGGGGTCTCAACGCTGAGGCCGGCCGGCTGGATGAGCATCGGCCCGGAGGGCGTCCAGAGCGCGACCTACTGGACGATTCCCACTCGGCGTCCCCGACCCCGCACCGGCGGGCGGGACCGGGTCGCCGAGTTCGAAGGCCGGCTCCAGTCGAGCGTCCAACGCCAGCTGGCAGGCGATGTCGAGATCGGCTGCCAGCTCTCCGGAGGTGTAGATTCGTCGGTGCTGACCCTGCTGGCAGCCCGGTTGCGGGGAACCACGTTCCAGACCTTTTCGGTGGTGCCCGACGATCCTCGCCACTCCGAACAGCAATGGATGGAGCGGGCCCTTGGGAAGTGTGGCCTCCAGGGCCGGCCTCTGATGCTCGACCGGGGCGGGATTGCGGACGACTTCAAACGGGCCACCTGGCACCTCGACCAGCCGGTCAGCCATCCCAATTCGATCGGCCTCCTGCAATTGGCCCGGCTGGCCCAACCACGGGTGACGGTCCTGCTCTCCGGGGAGGGTGCCGACGAGCTGCTGGGGGGGTACACCCGCCTGCTCTACGCCTGGCTCCGCCCCTGGATCTGGGCGAGCCTGCCGGCCCTCCGATGGTGGCCTCCGTCGGGGCCCAGCCTTCGAGCCCGATTCGGCGAAGCCCAGGCTGATCCCGTTGCCTGGTATCTGAAGGAGTCGGCCTTCATGGGGGTCGACCAGTTCTCCCGAGTGAGACCCTCGAGCAACGCTGAGAGTGCGCTGGCCCTCCGCCGAGAGCTCTTCGGCCGGCAGGAGGGAAGCTTCTTCGAACGCTGCGTCCGCTACGAGTTGCAGACTTACCTGCCCGACCTTCTGATCCGGCAGGACAAGATGTCGATGGCTCATTCCGTGGAAACCCGTGTACCTTTCCTGGACGACGCCCTGGTCGATTACTGTTTCACTTTGCCTCGCAATCACCTGGTCGGAGCCGCACCCGGCTTCGGCAACTTCAGGATGAGGAACACCAAGGTCGTTCTGAAGCGCCTGGCCAGCCGGTATTTTGGACCCGACTTCGCCTATCGCCCGAAGGGTGGGTTCTCGTTGCCCGTCGCCGGATTCTTGCGCGAGCCCCCGATGCGATCGCTGGTCGAAGAAGAGCTGCTTCCGGGGATCAGGCGGCGGGGGCTTCTCGAGCATCCACCCCTGCTGGAATGGTGGCGGAACTTGCAGAGAGGCGACGATTCCGGCCAGGAGGTTCTTTGGATCGCGCTCTCTCTGGAACACTGGCTCCAGGAGATGGTTGAGGGCCGGGGCGAGAATGAGCCGACCCTCTCCGAGGACCTGGCTTCGGCGGGGAGAGGGGCGCAATGCCGCTGACGTCTCGCCAGATCCTGCCGGGCCCATCACGGGCAGCCTCTTCACGAATCCTGAAGCCGTTGACCGGCTGGGTCTCCCGGTTTCGAGAACGCCGGATGGCTGGGCCGCTCAGCCGGTTGGCTCGAGACTATCAGCAGGAGATGAGTGACCGGGAAGCAGCCGACTGGCAGCTGGCCCGTTTCAATCGGCTCTGGCAAGACATTCGCCGGTGCAGCCCCTACTGGAAGGCCCGAAGTGCCGATTTGCCCGCCCGCTTCGCGTCCTGGACGGAGTTCTCCGCCTGCGTTCCACCCCTGGACCGGGCCCTGGTCCAGGGACGCGGCCGGGAGCTGAGCCGGGGTGATCTGGCCGTTCGATCGCGGCGGGCCACGGGGGGATCGACAGGGGAGCCGTTACAGTTTCCCGTGTGCCGGCAGGAACTCGAGACCAGCCGGCTCAACCTGTGGCTGGGCCGCAGCCGGTTTGGCATTCGACCCTCGGATCGCCTCTTCTTGATCTGGGGGCACAGTCACTCGCTCCCGACCGGGTGGCGCGGGCACTGGGCGCGCTGGGCGAGGCGAGTCGCAGATGCGGGCCTGGGCTATCTTCGGTGGTCCGCCTACGACCTGGGTGGGGAAGCGCTCCGGTCCGCCGGCGACGCGATCCTGGCGTTCCAGCCGCGATACCTGCTGGGCTATTCAGTCGCGCTGGCACGCTTTGCAGAAGTCAACCACCGCCGCGGATCAGACTTCCGCCGCCTGGGCCTGACAGCAGTCGTCGCCACGGCGGAGGCGTTCCCCCGGAGTGAGAGCGCTCGGCGGCTCGAACGGCTGCTGGCCTGCCCGGTGGTCATGGAGTATGGGGCCGTCGAGACCGGCCCACTGGCCTACGCGCGGTTCGGCCGGCCTTACCAGGCCTTCTGGCGCGACTTCTACTTGGAGTCCCTGCCCGCCAAGGGTTCCAGTGGCCGCCACGAATTGCTCGTGACCTCCCTCTCGGAGCGAAGCCTGCCGCTGATTCGCTATCGCATCGGCGATCTGCTGGAAGCGCCTCCGGCCGGATCGGGTTTTCCCCGTGAAATCCCCAACATAGTGGGCCGTTGCAACGATTTCTTGGAAATGTCCGACGGCACCCCGATCCATTCAGAGGCGTTTTCCCACGCCCTCATGAGCACGGCCGCACTGCAGATGTTCCAGGTTCGGCAGCCAAGCCGGGGTGCGATTGAGGTCCTCTATCAGGCAGCCCGTGAGCTCACGCTCGAGGAGGAGCGTGAGATTTCCCGGCGGCTGGCTGGGATCCATGCGGAGCTCTCCCGGGCCGCCCTGCGACGGGTGAGGCGACTCGAGCCGAGCATGGCGGGGAAGACCAAAGTGATCGTCCGAGAGGGGGAGCCGGGCTAGCCCAACTGCGTATGCGCTGTTTGCAGGTGATTCCAGGCGTGGCCCCCCGATACGGCGGGCCCAGCCAAATGATCTTTCAAATGAGCCGGGCGCTCATGGCCGCCGGTGCGGAAGTGTTGATCGCCACGACCGACGCCGACGGGTCAGGGCGCCTGCCGGTGATGACTGGAGTCGCGATCGACTATCAGGGAGTCCCGACGGTTTTCTTTCGCCGCAGCTGGAGCGAGCCCTTCAAGTACTCGCCAGGCCTGGCCGGCTGGCTGCGGCGTCACGTGGCGGAATTCGACCTGGTGCACATTCACGCGGTCTATTCTCATTCCAGCCTGGCTGCTGCCTGGGCCTGCCGCGGCGCCGGCATCCCCTACATGGTGCGCCCTCTGGGTTCTCTGGACCCCTGGAGCCTCGGCCGGAAGCGCTGGCGCAAGCGCCTGCTGGCCTGGTGGGGGGTCAACCGGATGCTGCGCGAAGCGGCGGCCATTCACTACACCACGGAAGCCGAGCGCCGACTGGCGGAACTCCGCCGGCGGATGGCGCCCGGCCTGGTCCTTCCCCTGGGAATCGAAGCTCCCGGACCGGAGCCTCAGCTGCTGGCCGAGTTTCGCCGCCAGCACCCTCGCTTGCAGGACAGCCCTTACGTGCTGGCCTTGTCGCGACTCCACCCCAAGAAACGCCTCGAATTGCTGTTGAACGCTTTCGCACGCGTCACGGCCCGGGACGAATTCTCCGATTGGCGCCTGGTGGTGGCAGGTGAGGGCGATCCCGCCTACGTCCAGTCGCTGCAGCAGCTGGTCAGCGGGATGTCGGGGTCTCAGCGTATCCTTTTCGTGGGTTGGCTTTCCGGCCCGACCAAAGCAGCGGTTTTGGCTGGCGCCCAGTTGCTGGCTCTCACGTCGCGCCAGGAGAATTTTGGAGTGGCGGCGGCGGAGGCACTGGTGTCCAACGTGCCTGTCCTGCTCAGCCGCCACGTCAACCTGGCTGACGAGGTGGCAGCGGCCCAAGGGGGTTGGGTGGCCGATTTGGAGGAGAGGGCTCTGGCCGGGACGCTGCACGAGTGCCTGGCCAGCCCCGAGGAGCGCCGGCGCAGAGGCCGCCTGGGAGGGGAGTGGGCGCGCCGACAGTTTGGATGGCCTCGAATTGCCGGCGAGTTGGCAGGGGTCTACCGGAAAATCGCCTCCGGCGGAGGTGAAGACTGGGGTACGGGGTGATCGACCGGAGTCGACCCGAAGGGCAGATGCTTCCTCTGGAGGTCGTGGTACTGACCTTCAACGAGGAAGCCAATCTCGCGGCATGCTTGGACAGCCTGGCTGAGTGGGCGAGATGCACGGTGGTGGTCGATTCGGGGAGCACCGACCGGACACTCGAGATTGCGCGTGTCCATGGAGTGAGAGTGCTGTGTCACCCGTTCGAGACCCATGCCAGCCAGTGGCGTTGGGCCCTGGGCCAAGCCGGCCTGTCTCGAGACTGGGTACTGGGCCTGGATGCCGACCAGCGGCTGACGCCGGCCCTGCGGGAGGAGATCGCTCGCGAATTGGACGGACGGTCTCGTGGGGACGGAGGCCCGGCGGGCTATTTCGTGAAACGACGGCAGATCTTTCGAGGACGGTGGATTCGCCACGGCGGGTACTACCCCAAGTATCTGCTGAAGCTCTTCCGGCGCGATCGGGTCTGGTTGGACGAAGCCGATCTGGTGGACCACCATTTCTACGTCGACGGCCCGGTCGCCAAGCTTCGAGGCGATCTGATCGAGGACAACCGCAACGAGTACGACATCTCTGTCTGGATCGAGAAGCACAATCGTTACGCGCTTCGGCAGGCCCGGGAAGAATGGGAGAATCGTTCCCGAAAGACGCTCCAAGGGAGCTTCTGGTCCCACCCCGACGTGCGCGTCCAAAAACTCAAGCAGGTTTGGGCTTGGCTGCCCCTGTTCGTTCGACCCGGCCTCTATTTCCTTTATCGATACGTGGTGCGCCTCGGCTTCCTGGACGGCCGGCAGGGCTTCATCTTCCATTTCCTCCAGGGCTTCTGGTACCGCCTGCTGGTGGACATTCACCTGGCCGATCTGCGCAGCCGGCCGGCTCTCGATCTGCCCAATCGAGTGAGGCGGGGGTTCTCTGGCGACCTGGAGTCCTCCCCGGTGCGGCCCCGCGAGCAGGCTCAATCGGGGAGGCCGGGGACTCTTTCGGAGGTGGGGCCGGGAAGCGAGCGTTTGGACTCATGATCGTTGTGGGGATCAACGCCTACCATGCCGACGTCTCGGCGGTGCTGCTGGTCGACGGCCACCTCGTTTCCGCCGTGGAGGAGGAGCGCTTCCGGCGTCTGAAGCACTGCGCGGGGTTCCCCCGCGAAGCGCTGCGCCACGTTGTGGAGGCCGCCGGTGTCGCTCCCTCTCAGATCGATTGTTTCGCCCTCTCGCGCCGACCCCGCGCGCACCTGGGGCGCAAACTCCTCTTCACGTTGCGTCACCGCCCCAGCCTGGATCTGATCCGCCGGCGGTTCCGAAACACCCGCGAGGTCTCCCGGGTCGACGACGAAATTGCCCGGGCCTTGGACCTGTCGCGAGGCCGGGTGCGGGGCAGATTGTACTGCGTCGAGCACCATCCCGCCCATCTGGCCAGCGCTTTCTTCGTGTCCCCCTTCGAGGAGTCGGCCATCGCGTCCTTGGACGGCTTCGGGGACTTCGTGAGCACTTCCCTCGCGGAGGGCCGGGGCAACCGGATGCGGGTGAGGCAGCGCGTCTATTTTCCGCACTCCCTGGGGG
Source organism: Acidobacteriota bacterium (assembly GCA_041630155.1). GTDB lineage: Bacteria > Acidobacteriota > UBA6911 > RPQK01 > JANQFM01 > JBFGHG01. The sequence continues at coordinate 30,614 of JBFKLX010000021.1, read as the reverse complement.
AACTCTACCTGGCGCTGACCCAGTTTCTCGGATTTCCGGACTACGGGGACGAATTCAAAGTGATGGGGTTGGCGCCTTACGGGCAGCCCCGCTACGCCGAGCCGCTGAGGCGGCTGGTGCGGTTGGGTCCCAATGGAGGATTCCAGCTCGACTTGTCGTACTTCCAGCACTGGTCACAGGGCGATCAGATGACTTTCGCAGGGGACCGCCCGTCGATCGGCCCGGTCTACTCCGCGGGGCTGGAACGGCTGCTGGGGCCGGCCCGTCTCCCCGGCCAGCCTCTCGAGGCACGGCACGAGGACCTTGCCGCCTCGCTGCAGTTGGTGTTCGAGGAAGCTGTCTTTCACGTTTTGAGAGCGCTGCACGCTCAGACTCGCATGACCGACCTCTGTCTGGCGGGAGGCTGCGCCATGAACAGCGTTGCCAACGGAAAGATCCGCGCTGAGACGCCTTTTCAACGAGTCTACGTGCAGCCTGCGGCGGCCGACAACGGAACTGCGCTGGGCGCAGCCCTCTTCGTCTGGAATCAGAGGCTCGGGAATCCTCGCACTTTGGTGATGGACCACGCTCTCTGGGGACCCGAATTCACCGATCAGGAGGTCGAACGAGGCCTGCCTCGCCAGGCGTTGCAGGATCGGGGTTGCCAGATCTCGCGACTGGACTCCGACCAGCTGGTTCGAAGAGCGGCCCGGGCACTGTCGGAAGGCCGGATCGTGGGATGGTTCCAGGGGCGAATGGAGTGGGGAGCTCGGGCTCTCGGGAATCGGAGCATCCTGGCCGATCCGCGGCGCCGGGACATGCGCGACGTCATCAACCGCAAGATCAAGTTCCGCGAGAAATTCAGGCCCTTCGCTCCGGCGATTCTGGAGGAGGCCCTGGACGAGTATTTCGTGGACGCGGTGCCCGACCCCTTCATGCAGCAGGTGTACCCCGTGCGTCCTGAGAAGCGATCCCGGCTCCCCGCGGTCACGCACGTCGACGGCTCCGGCAGGCTGCAAACGGTGGCTCGGGCGTCCAACCCGCTGTTTTGGAGCCTCCTCAAAGAGTTCGAAAGCCTCTCGGGCGTGCCGGTCCTTCTGAACACCTCATTCAACGAGAACGAGCCCATCGTGATGCGCCCCGAGGAGGCGTTGGACTGCTTCCGGCGGACCGACATGGACTGCCTGGCGCTGGGAGCCTGGTGGATCGAGAAGAGACGGGCCGGGACGGAAGTGGAGGCCGCGCCCATGGCCGAGGAGAAAGCTTGAACTGGAAAGGCAAGAAGGTTCTGGTCACGGGCGGGGCCTCCTTCATCGGCTCCCATCTGGTCGACGCTCTGGTGGAGCGGGGCGCCTCGGTTCGGGTCGTGGACGATCTCAGCAGCGGCAAACTGGCCAACATTGAAGGCCATTGGCGGGCCGATCGCGTGGAGTTCTTCGAGGCCGACCTGCGCGAGCAGGCGGTGGCGCGCGAGGCAGTCAGGGAAATGGAGGTGGTCTTTCACCTGGCGGCCGATCACGGCGGGCGGGGCTACGTGGATCTCCATCAGGCGGCGTGCGCGGGAAACCTCTTGCTCGATTCCCTGGTCTTTCAGTCCTGCCTCGAGGCCAGAATCGAGAAGGTCGTGTACGCATCGTCCGGCTGCGTGTACCCCAACCATTTGCAGGGAGATCCCGATCAACTGCTCTACCTCACAGAGGATCTGGTCGGCCCGCCTTATGATGCCGACAACATGTACGGCTGGGCAAAACTCATGGCCGAGATGGCTCTGCACCACTATGCGAGAGACTGCGGCTTGAAGTCGGCCAGCTGCCGCTACTTCACCGTGTACGGACCGCGGGGGCACGAGAATCATGCTGTCATCGCCATGATCGCGCGGGCCTTCGTTCGGCAGGATCCCTTCACAGTCTGGGGCAACGGTGAGCAGATCCGCAATTGGACCCACGTCAGTGACATCGTGGAGGGAACGATCCGGGCGGCCGAGACCATCGAAGACGGGAAGGCCGTCAATTTGGGGACCATGGAGCGAGTGCGGGTGATCGACGCCGCCAGGATGGCGATCCGTTATGCCGGCTACCAGCCGCGCATCGAGCTCCAGCCCGGGATGCCGACGGGCCCACTGAACCGGGTGGCAGACAACCGGCTGGCTCGAGAATTGCTTGATTGGACCCCGAGAGTGAAGTTTTCCGACGGCTTTCGGAAGACTGCGGACTGGTATTTTCGCTCCAAGGATCGGGGCGAAATCGAACGGGTTCTAGGAGCTCGGTTGACGGAGCGATAAGTGAAACAGACGCTGCACGTGGTATTTTTCAATCGGTCTTACTACCCCGATTTGAGCGCTACGGGGCAACTGCTGGCCGAGCTTTGTGAAGAATTGTGTCAACATCACGGCTGCCGCGTCACGGTGGTGGCGGGCATGCCCTTGCTTCCCATGGCGGATCGTCCCGTGCGGTCGCCCGAGGCTGCCCGGGGTTGGCTGGTCGAGCGGGAGCGGCGAAACGGGGTCGAAATCCTGAGGGCGCGTGGCACGCGCTTCCCCAAGGCCGGTTTCCTGGGGCGTTTCTGCAACTACGTCACTTATTTCCTGTCGGCCTGCTGGGCGGGTCAGCGCTTGGGCCGGCCCGACCTGGTGGTCTCACTCACCGATCCTCCCATCATCGGACTGGCGGCGTGGCTTGCCGCGCGGCGCTACCGAACTCCCTTCGTGATGGCCGTCAAAGACGTTTTTCCGGAAGTGGCGCGACTGCTGGAGGATTTCGACAGCCGCCTGGTGGAGCGGGTGCTGCAGGTCGTCAATCGTTTCCTGGTGCGCCGGGCCGACCGCGTGGTGGCGCTGGGGGATACCATGCGCCGCCGGCTGATCGAAGGAAAGGGCGCAGACCCCCAACGGACCGTCGTCATCCCGGATTGGACCGACTGCAACCAGATTCGCCCGCACTGCAAAGACAATGCATTCTCACGCCAGTACGGCCTGGCCGACAAGTTCGTGGTCATGCACTCGGGCAACCTGGGGCTCTCGCAGGGACTGGAGGAACTGATCGAGGCCGCCCGCTCCTGGCTTCCCCATTCGGAGATCCGCCTGGTCTTCGTAGGGGAAGGGGTGAAGAAGGCGGAGCTGCAGCAGAAGGCTCACGATCTCGGGCTGACAAATGTCCTGTTCTTGCCGTTTCAGCCCCAGGAGCGGCTGATCGATTCGTTCGCTGCCGCCGACGTCTTTCTGATCTCGTTGAAGAAAGGGCTGTCCGGGTTCATCGTCCCCTGTAAACTTTACGGGATCCTGGCTTCGGGACGCCCCTACGTGGCCGCGGTGGAGGCGGACTCCGAAGTCGCGGAAACCACGCGCCGTCACGGCTGCGGGCTGCTGGCCGATCCCGGGGACGCTGCTGCCGTCGCCGAGTGCGTCTCGAGGCTGTTCCAGGACCCGGCCTTGACGGCCCGGCTGGGAGAGCGGGCTCGAAGCGCCAGCTTCCAATTCGACCGGCCCCGGCAAGTGGACGCCTATCGCCGGCTCTTCCAGGAGCTTCAGGACGAGTGGGCCGCGCGACCTTCGCCGACCAAACGCTCGCTGGACATCTTGCTGGCATCCGCGGGAATCCTCCTGGCCGCCCCGCTGGGGGCTCTGATCGCGGCGGCCATCAAGCTCGACGACGGGGGCGCAGTGTTCCATCCCCACCGGCGGGTCGGGCAGGGCGGGCGAAGCTTTCGAAGCTGGAAGTTCCGGTCCATGCATTCCCAGGCCGAAAGCGGCGGAGCCCGGCAAGCGGCCCCGAATGACGCCCGGATCACCCGGGTCGGGCGACTGCTCCGTTCGACGGCTCTGGACGAGCTCCCGCAGCTCTGGAACATTCTGCGCGGCGATATGAGCTTCGTCGGACCCCGAGCGCTGCTGCCCGCCGAGATCGAGGTCAACGGCTCGGGGCGCGTGGTGGCGCTGCGAGACATTCCCGGCTATCGGGAACGCCACCGGGTCACGCCGGGTCTGACCGGGATCGCCCAGGTTTTCGCGCCACGCGACGTCCCACGGCGTCAGAAGTTCCGCCTCGATCTGCTCTACATTCGGAAGCGCAGCTTTTGGCTCGACTTGAAACTGATTCTCCTCTCCTTCTGGATTACATTTCGGGGGCGATGGGAAACGCGAGGGGGCAAGATATGATCCCCAGCATCGGGATCCCTGATCACGGCGGCTCCGATTACCGGGACCAGGAGAGTCCCGGGCGCACGCCGTCGAGCGCCCTCAACTCTCGGGGCGGATGCGGGTGGTGGGCGCTCTCTTCGTCGTTTCTCGTCGAGCATGCTCCGGCATCGCCTCCCCCTTTCTCCGCGAACTCGCCCGTAATTGGTCTTCGACATCACATTTCCGGGGGGGCATCGGTTGATATACTCCAAGCGTTTACGTGCGGGGGTTCTGTCTGCGAGGGTCTGACGCAGGTAGCAATCCGCGGACGATTGGGGGCGTTTCGTCTTTCCTCAGTGGGGCGGTCGGGAGAGCTTCGCAATCACGAGACCGGGCGATCGACTGGCGAGAAGAACAGGCTCGATCGGGCAGCGGATCTTCCCCGCACTGCCCCGGGAGCGTCGAGCCCGTCGTCTCGGATGCCCGAAGGGACCCTTCGATCATGAGAGCTAGTGCGCCAACCATGGGTTTGTTGTTGTACTCCCTGGTGCGCGTGACGGCTTTCGGGACTCCAGTGCCGGAAACGATCCCTGCCACTCCGGTTCTGGGGCAGCTCCTGGCCCAGGGCGCCCAGGTAGACGGGGTGAGCGTGCCGGAAGGTACGACCTTGCTGAACGGCAGCCAGGTGAGCACGGGCGATTTCACTACCTCCGTGCACCTGATCAACGGCCAGGTCGTCGAACTGGGAACTCACTCCAGCGCGGTTTTCCGGAGGATCGCTTCGGGAGAAATCGAGGTGACCGTGGGAAGTGGAAGTCTGCGGTTCAGGGGTGAGGACGGCAACCTACGGGTCGCGGGGCCCTCGGATCGGGTGCAGTTCGCCCAGCGCAGAGCCGGCCAGCCCATCTACGAGAATCAGCAGGGAGTCGTGGGAGTTCTGGCAGAGCGGGCAGCTCGAGGCCAGAGGCAGCTCGTTCTCGAGGATGCAGCCAAGGTCGAGCCGACCGGACAGGCCGTCATCAAGGCATATGGAGGAGACCGGCAGGAACTCGTCTGCAATATCGAACAGATTCGGGACCGCGAAGTGACCCTGACGGAGGACCTCCGGTTCTCGTACCAGCCTCGCGACCTCGTGCTCCAGCGGTTTCCCGTGGCCAGCCACGGGGCTGTCGGCGTGCTGACCCGGGAAGCGGATGAGGGAGACGATCTGCTGCGGGTGGACGACGCCAGACGCGTCAATCCCCTGGAGCGGATCGAAATCCGCCATCCCAGCCGGCCCGTTCGCGAAGTTGCCTGCGTTCGCTACACGCAAGCTTCTCCGTCGGGGCCGGCGCCCGGAACCGCGGCGGATGCGGCCGGCGCGAAGGCGAGGCGAAATGACCAGATCAGACTCTTTCATGGGCTGCGGAACACGTATCCCGCGGAGGCGGAAGTCCGCCAGGGGGTCCGAAGCGAGAGCGACGAGATCGTCACCAATACGAGTCAACCCGCTCGAGCGGGCCAGCGCATCTTGCGAGTTGCGGAGCCGCAGCGGATCGATCCGCTCCTGCAGGTGGTGATTCGGAGTTCCGACGGCGGTCGCTTCGAAGCCTATTGCATCGAAGCCGTCGAAGAGGATCGATTGGTGCTCTCGGAAGAACTGGATTTCGATTACGCGCAGGGGTCTCGGGTGGTGCAGGGCCGTTTGGCACGTGAACTGACGGCCCAGGGAGTGGCTCTTCAGAGGGCCGCCAACTGCTGCTGTTGTTGCGGCGAAACCTTCGGAGTCCCTTTCGCCTGGTGGTGGTTCGTCGCGCCGGGACTGGCTCCGACAGTCTCCCAAATTCCGGGGACTCGGCCTCCCTCGGCGGTGGAACTCCCTCCGACCCCGACCGTGCCTCGCAGGCCTTGAGCCGGGAGAAGGTGAGAAAGGCAGTCTACAGTGAGCGATTTGACACCTAGAAGGCAAAGGGATTTGCCGGCCGTTCCGGAGGAGATTTCAATCGCCGTCCCAGTGAGTCGTGACTTCAGCCGGGGGCGGCTCGACCTGTACCAGTACTATATAATGCTGTTGCGGAGGAAGTGGCTGGTCCTGGCGGTCGTCCTCACCGTGACGGCGGCGGCGACTCTCCAAGCCTACACGACCACCCCCCTGTTCACGGCTGTGGTTCGCCTGCAGATCGATCCCGAGAACCTCAATCTGCTGCCCTACGAGGACCCTTTCCAGACGCCTTTCCACTTTCTGGCTGCCGAAACCTACCTTCGCACGCAGGCGGAAATCCTGCGCAGCCGCGCTCTCGCCAAACGGCTGGTGACACGCCTGAATCTGCTGGAGGACCCGATTTTCAATGCCCGGGTTCGGTCCGGCCTCGTGTCTGAGCTGACGGCGTCTGCCTCTGAGAGTGTCCGCAGTTTCTTGACCTGGGCTCCTCCCAAGGAGACCCCTGGTCTGGTCAGCACCACCGAACGGGAGGACGCCCTGGCCGATGCCTTTCGCGGCTCGATCGGCGTCGACCCGATTCGGGGAACACGCTTGATGGAGTTGAGCTATACCTCGCACGATCCAGATTTCGCGGCGCGCGTCGTCAACGAGTTGACGACTCAATTCCTGGAGTTGACGTTCGAGAGAAAGGTCACTACCACCAACGTGGCAGGAAAATTCCTGGATGAGAATCTGGAAGAGCTGAGAAGCAAGGTCGAGGAATCCGAGCGGAGGATGCAAAGCTACGCGAGGGAGAACGACATCATCGACCTCGACAAGGACAGTCAGGACATCGTGGTTCAAAGACTGGTGGCGCTGACGGCGCAAGCGACCGCAGCCGAGGCCGAGAAACTGGCCGCGGGCTCCCGTTACGAGTCGATCCAGGAGTCCGGAGGAGACGATTTCCCGACAGCACTCAAGACTCCCGAAATCTTGCGCCTGGAATCGAGCTTGGCGTCGCTCAACCAGGAACAGGCACGCCTCTCGGCAACCTTCCGGGAGGGCTGGCCGGAGCTGAGGCAAAAGCAGAACGAGGTCGCCGCCGTCGAACAGCAGCTGAAGGAAGCCAAGCATGAGGCCCGGGAGCAAGTCCGCCAGGAATACGAAGAGGCGGCCAGGTTGTACGGCAAGCTTCAGGCCGCGGTCGAGGAGCAGAAAACGCGGGCCAACCAGCTCTTCGCGGCGTCCATCCAGTACAACATCCTGAAGAGAGAAGCTGAATCGAACAAGGTGTTGTACCAGAGCCTCCTGCAGCGCTCCAAACAGGCCGAAATCTCGGCCAGTCTTCGCTCCAGCAACATTCAAGTGGTCGACGAAGCCCGGCCCCCTGGTTTCGCCAGCTCTCCCAACAAGCGGAGGACCATCCTGTTCGGAGTGTTGCTGGGATTGATGTTGGGCGTTGGCTTGGGCCTGGCGATGGAGTACCTCGACAATACCGTCAAGACCCCCGATGATCTGATGGAGTTCATGGGACTGCCCACCTTGAGCGTGATTCCGCGGTTGGACACCTTTCCGGAGACCAAGCCCGCACTGGAGAGCAGCGTCGGGCAGGGCGGGGAGAGCGTGCTCGTGCGTTATCTGGATTTCCACCGCAACCACATGTGGGAGGCTTACCGGGCCCTGCGTACCTCCATTCTGTTGTCGCACTCCGAAGGCCCGCCGCGCACCATCCTGGTCACCTCGGCTTTGCCCGGAGAGGGCAAGACCACGACAGCCCTTCACACCGCCATGGTTCTGGCCCAGACCGGCAAGCGCACGGTCTTGATCGATCTGGATTTGCGCAAGCCGACCGTGGCTCGCCTGGCCGGTCTGGACGGCAGCCGGGGCATGACCAATTACCTGTCCGGGAACGCCCGCCTGGCAACTCAGCTTCAACCTTCTGGTGTCCCCAACCTGTTCGTTGTCCCGTCGGGGCCCCATCCTCCCAATCCGGCCGAGTTGATCGGGTCGTCCAAGATGTCTTCCGCACTGGCTTTGCTGCGCGACTACGTCGATTTCGTCGTATTGGACAGCCCGCCCCTCCTGTCCGTGAGTGACGCCTTGATTTTGGCCAACATGGTCGACGGCGTGGTTCTCGTCATCGAGGGAGGTAGGACCCCACGTGAGGCGGTCCGCAAAGCGAGCGATCGGCTGGTCAGCGTCGGAGGCCGCATTCTGGGGGCCCTGATCAACAATGTCGACGTGAGCAAGTCTGAGTACGCTTACTATTACCGCTACTATTACTACTACGATGACTATTACCGCAATCCGGCGTCTCAGACGAGAGGAGCGACCGAATCATGAAGCATCCCATTCTGCTTTCAGCTCTGGTGTTTTCGTGGGGTGTCTCGCTGGCCCAGACCGAGCCCGCCGCCCCGGTGGCGCAGGAGACCGCCGGCCTTACAGGGCCCAGCGCCTGGGAGGATCGCGACGGGGACTACCGGCTGGGGAGCGGTGACGTCATCGAGATCAGTGTCTTCGGAGTCGAACAGTTCCGCTACACGGTCCGCCTCGGTTCGGCCGGGACGATCACGCTCCCGTTCGTCGGCGCAGTCCCCGCCAGTGGCGCCACACTCCCCGAATTGACGGAACGGCTCACCGAGCTGCTGGGCGACAAGCTGTTCCAGGATCCGCAGGTGAATGTGGTGGTCAAGGAGCATCACTCCAGCCCCATCATCTTGATGGGCGCCGTGGCGAACCCCGGAACCTACCAGAAAGTGGACCCCTCTACACGCCTGATCGACCTGCTGGCCGAAGCCGGTGGGGTGTCGAAGGACGCCGGAGAGTACGTGCTCGTGCAACGCCGCGGGCCGTTGGGAGAAGATCCGGAGACCCTCAAGATCAGCCTCGACGAACTCTTCCGAAGTGGAATCGGGTCCCTGAACATTCCGCTGCAAGCCGGAGACGTGGTCAACGTGCCGTCACGGGAACGAGAGCCGCGCAAAGTCTTCTACGTGATCGGCGAAGTCGGCGTGCAGGGCGAGTTCGACCTCCCCTCGGAGCGCCCTCTGCTGTTGAGCCAGGCGCTGGCGGCAGCCGGAGGACCCCTCAGGACCGCCAAGGTCAGCAAGGGACTGCTCGTCCGTTTCAACGAGCAGGGGGAACGGCAGCAGATTGCCATCAACTACAAGCACGTCCTGAAAGGAAAGCAGGCCGACTTCGAAGTCCACGATCGGGACATCATCATGATTCCCGGCAGCAATGCCAAGACCATAGCCTACGGGCTGCTCGGCATTATCCCGAGTACGGCTCAGTCGACCGCCTCGGGCGTCATCCCTTAAGCGGCGAGCACGGGCCCGGACTGGCCCCCTTTTTCTCAGAAGTCTTCGACTGTGAAGCAGCTCCTCCTCACGATTCTCCGGGCCGGCACCATCACGGTGACGGCAGCCGGCTTCAGCTGGGGCCTGTACGCCTATGGTGCGGCCGAAACCCGAGAACTCTTCAGGCTCTTTCTCATCATGCTGCTTCCCCTGTCCCTGCTTTTGGTGGGGCTCTGGAACGGTCGCTGGGAAGGCGGCGGCCCCGCCGCCTGGTTGCTTTTGCTGTGGGGGGCTTTCCAGCTCTGGAAAGTCAGCTTTTCGCCGACGCTCGAAGCCAGAGGCTATGCCCTGTTCGCACTGGGCTGGATGGCGCTCCTCCTGACGCGGAGCCTGGGTCGCTCGGAGGCGGGCCAGCGCCGCGTCCTGTGGTTCCTGCTGGCGGTAGGTGTTGTGGAAGGACTCACCGGTTTTAGCCAGGCTTTGAATCCAGACTGGTCAGGAGAAGCGAGCCGGATTGCCACCGGCACGCTCTACAATCCCAGCCACTTTGCCAGCCTCCAGAACATGCTCTTCAGTCTCGGTGTCGGAGTTCTGTTCGCGCTTCACTTCGAGCCTGGATTACCGCATCAATTCGACTCGGAGAGGATGTCCCGCTCCTGGCTGCTGATCCTGGTGTGTTCGGTGGCAGGGGTTTCCGTGCTGTTGACCCGATCGCGTGCCGGCACATTGATTCTGATTCTCTGCATTGGACTCGGCTACGGCCTGGTGCAGGTGAGCCGGCGATTCCACGGCCGGGGAAGCAGTGCTGCGCCCTTGCTGCTCGTACTCGGTCTGACACTGGGACTCGGCGTGCTGCTGGGCCTGGACGCGCTGCTGGCCCGTTTCGAGAGCGCCGATCTCAGTCTGGCGCAACGGTCCCAGGTTTATCGCGACACTTTGGGCCTGATCGCCGAACATCCGCTCCAGGGTGTGGGACCCATGAACTACGAGTGGCGGTTTCGCCCCCATCAAAGCGCCACCGGCAGGGTCTGGTACGACTATGCCCACAATGACTACCTTCAAATCCTGGCCGAATGGGGAATTCCTCTTGGAGTCGCACTTTGGGCGTTCGTGTTTTGGCGGTTCTTTCGCTGTGTCAGGTTGTTCCTGGACCTCGGGGAAGTCTGGGCCAGGGGTGTGGCCCTGGGCTGCGCGCTGGGGATTTTTTCGATCCTCTGCCACAGTCTGGTCGACTTCAACTTGTACGTTCCGAGCAACCACGTAGTCTTCTGTGCGATTCTAGGGCTGTCCTGGGCCCTCGATGATGCCTGGGGGCCGGCAGGTTCGAGAGGCGCACGATGGTGAGGCGCCACTCGAGATGGGTCTTCCGGTTCTTGATGGTTGCACTGGCCCTGGCTGCCGGCTGGAAGACGACCCGGCGTTTGGTGGCTCTGGAAATCGCTCGTCTCGAGCCCAGCGTAGAGGGGATCGGAGTGGCACTTGCCTGGGACCCGGAGAACCCCCGGCTGTACGAGAGCAGGGCGCGCCTGCGGCAGAGCCGGGTCGAGGACTTCGATTTGGAAGGGGCCCGGGCAGACTGGGAGCGGGCCTTGAAACTGAACCGCCACTATTGGCTCTACTGGCTGGAGTACGGCCGGATCCTCGAAATGGCGGGCCGCTCCCAACCGGCTCAGGAGGCCCTCACGGAGGCCATCCGGCTCAGCCCCCGAAATGGCACCTATCATTGGGCTCTGGCCAACTTCTTCATTCGAGGAGGGCAGTTGGAACGCGCCATCCAGCCCATGAAACGAGCGCTCCAGCTGGAGGATCTCTACCTTCGACCCGCTGCCCAATTACTCCTGGGCTTGGGGGTGCCGGTCGAAACCCTCGATGAGATTTGGCCGGAACGCCCCCCAGCCGTGTGGTTTCTCTTCGACTTCCTGGTCCATCACTGGGACCGCGGCCAGGCGGTCTGGGGAGAAGCGATTTTTCGGCGCCAGTGGCAGCGCCTGCTGGCCCTCCAGGAGGGCGTCGACTTGAGCCCGCAACACCTGCAACCCTATTTTCGACAGCTCGTCGAACGGGGTTTCTACCGGCGTGCCCGGCTCGACTGGGCCGAGCTGATGGATCGAAACGGCGCGGGCGACACGGCTTTCCGAGAGGGGAGGGAATTGGCGTGGAACGGTGGCTTCGAACTCCCGCCCCTGCAGGACATTTTCGATTGGCAGATCCAGCCCAATTCCGCCTTCGAAGTCCGCTTCGCGCGTCTCGAGGGCCGGGCCGGCACCACCGGCCTGAGGATCCGCTTCACGGGAAGGGAGAATCCGCGCTTTGCGCACTTGCGTCAACGAATGGCGCTGGATCCCGGTCGTCGTTACCGGTTGAGCTTCTGGGCCCAGGCCCGTGGCCTGAGTTCCGAAGAAGGCTTTTTCTGGGTGGTGCGCAATCTCGCGACCGGCTCCCAATCCAAGAGTGATGCGATGTCCAATACTGAGCAATGGCAACAGTCTCACTTTGTTTTCACGGCCCCTCCTGGGAGTGGATGGTTCGAATTGGCCCTGGAGGGCCTCCCCAGCGACCGCTCGATTCGAAGGACCGAAGCAACCATTTTGCTGGACGACGTTTCCGTAAGACTATGGTAGAATCACGTATTCTTAATGCGGTGTTCTGTATGTGCCTCACACAGAATCGGGATTTCTCGGTCCACCAAATGGTGGGAAGCATGGCTGTGCCCATTCCTGGGTTTTCGGCCCTGCCGTTGCCTCGCCTGCGGGCATCGCTCCTTGCGCTGGGTGTTGTTCTCCAGGTATCAGGGCCGCCGGTTCAGGAGCCGAGTGCGCAAGCGCAAAGCCGTCAGCTCCCGGAGAGTGCCTGTGGACTTCCCCGAGGGTCATCGCCTCGAGGAGCTCGTCGACGACCTGACCCGGGCCGAGGAAGCGCATCGAGAACCTCGAACCGTCGAGGAAGCGACGCAGGTTCCGGAGCCCCGGCAAGGACCCTCTCGAGATGAATGAAATGAGCCTGAAGTGCCTGCTGCCCCTGCTCTTGCTGGCGCATTGGAGCGCGCCGCAGGAGAAAGGAACGCTGGTTGTCAGCGCTCCTCCCGGTACAGAGGTCGTTTGGGACGGGGTCCGCATCGGAACAATCCCGGGGATCGGGCAGCTCACCATTCGGGAGATCCCCCCCGGCCAGTACCGGCTGGAGCTGCGGGGTGAGGGCTCCTCACGGTTGACGGAGTTGGTCGAGGTGGCGGCGGCGACTCGGGAAATTGCTCTGGCGCCGAAACCCTCCCCGGCTCAACCTCGACCCGCCCCCCGGACTTCCGTTGCTGCCCGCCAGCGCGCCCACGAAAAGAGCTCCCGAAAACCTGTGGAACCACCGGCTGAGAACGCCCCGCAAGCTGTACCCGAGGAGGCAGCAGCACCCGTCCTACCGGCGGATGTCTTGTCCGACGAGCGGTCCAGCCGGCAGGGGGCCTCACCGGAGGGGCCGTCCTGGCTCACCCTGCTGCTCGCTTCCCTGGTGGGGGCTGCCCTCTTGTGGCATCTCTCGAGGCGCAATAAGCTCTCCCCGGAACCCCCTCCGTTGGTAGCTGCGGATTTGTTGGCGCATCGCCGGCCGCCGCATTCGAACCTGGTCCGAGAGGATCAAGCCTCCTTCCTGGAGGCGCTGGCGGGCGGAGAAACGGCCAGGGAATCGGGCGTCGAATTCATGGCTTCCTCAGACCCCCCGGTCATCGACATTGATTCCCGACGTCTCGATGACGAAGAATCGTGAACTTCGCGAGACTTCACCCGCGGCGCCCGAGACGAGCCCCATGGGACGTACGGGCTGAGGGCCATGGAGGCTGGGTTGCCACCCCCCGGCGGGTCGACTTTTCCGAGGTCTGAATCTGTGCAGACGCTAGCTCTTCTCGCCACGGTCATCGCTACGGTCACGGCCTCGCACCCTCCGGGATTCGTCCTGGACCGTGGCCAAGTGGACGGTTTGCGTGTGGGTGACGTCGGCTCCGCTCACTACGTGCTGGAGGTCGGCGAGAGCTCCGTTCGCATCGAGGCGGGTCGGCTTCGGGTCGACGCCTGCGACCATGAGTCGTCGCTCGCGCTGCCCCTGAGCCGGACCAGGGTATACCCGGGCTTCCTCGTGGAGTTCCAGGTTCCACCGGAGCGGGAGAGCCCATCGGAGCTCCTGGGGTTGGCCAGTCGCTACCGTGCCGAGGGCGACCCGACGGCGGCCTTGCTGTACTTGCGCAAGTTGCAGGACCGATCGCCAGTGGATCCAGCAGTGGCCCGCCAGGTCGAGGAGGTTCTCCAGCAACTGGAGAGGGCACGAGCCAAGCCGGGCCCGGCGGCGGCTCGAGGGTCGAGCCTCGACGAATCGGATCCGGCAGGTCCGGATGCGGGCTCCCCGCGAGCGGCACCCGAAGGCGGTTCCAAATCCCCGGGGGAGCACGATTCAGGCGGTGACGCTGGCGGGACGGTCTCCCGGGCGGAGGCGATCCTGATCGAAGGCGGAATCTACTCCTTCGGGCTTCCCCGGGATCTGGCGCGGTTCCACAATCAGTTGCCGCGCTTCGAGATGCGCCTGGACAGCTTTCGGATCGACCGCCAGCCGATCGATCGGCTCGAGTTCGAACGGATCACGGGGCGCGCTCCCGAAACTGTCGAGGGAGACTGGGTCACGGGCGTCACGCAGCAGCAGGCAGCGGAGTTCTGTGAGGCTCTGGGACTGCGGCTGCCCTCCGAATTCGAGTGGAGGGCCGCGGCCGATCATCCCGCCTTCCAGAGGCCACCGGGGCTCGCCGAGTGGACGGACTCCTGGTACCTCCCTTACCCGGGAAATCAGTTCGCTGAGCCGGAGTACGGCCGCCGGTTCAAGGTGGTGCGAGGACACGACACGAAGGGTGAGTGGAGTCCCGAAGTCCGTTTCTTCATGGCGCCCCAGGAACGGGCCAGGGATGTCACCTGGCGCTGTGCCCGGGACGTTGCGCCGGCCAGCTCCCACTGAGTCATCCACGCCACCAGGAGCCAGGCCAATCCGATTGCATCATGGAGTTCATCGATCTTCACACTCACATTCTCCCCGGCGTCGACGATGGACCGCGATCATTGGAAGAGACCGTCGAGACGATTCGAGAGGCCCACAGGCATGGCACGCGCCGCCTGGTGGCGACCCCCCACATGTTCCTGGAGGGGATCGGCGATCAGGGGGTTGCTTCGGTGCGGCTGTGCTTTCGGGAGACGCAGCAGCAGCTGGCCGCCATGGCAGGCGAGCGCCGTTATTCCTTCCTGAGTGAGGTCAGTCTCTACCTCGGCGCTGAGAATTATCTCTGCCCCGGATTTCTCGAGGCAGTGGAGCGCAAACGGGTTCAGACGATCAACGGAAGTCGCTACCTGTTGATCGAGTTTCCTCCCATGCTCCAGGAGCCGCACTACCTGGTGGCGCTCCGCTCCGTCCAGCGCCAGGGCTACGTTCCCGTGTTGGCCCACGTGGAGCGATACCGGGAGTTTCAGCGCGACTCCCGAAAGCTGGAGCGGGTGATCCAGATGGGGGGGCTCACGCAAGTCAACGCCTCTTCGGTGACCGGATCCCTGTGGTCGGGTGGGCGCCGTCGCGTCTTGAATTGGCTGCGGGACGGTTTGGTCTCGATGATCGCCTCTGACGGACACGACAGGAGCCGGAGGCCCCCCGTGCTCTCGGAAGCGTACCAGGCACTCGAAGCCCGCTTTCCCAGGGATCTGCTGCAAGCCTGGTTTCTCGACAATCCGAGCTGGATCCTCGCGGCGCCGCCTGATTTCGCCCACGTCGACTGAGGCCCTCAGAAAACGCGTGGCAGGGCTCATTCGGATTCCACCCGACCCCGAAAAGGCCGGTTCAGAACTGCTTGAAATAGCGCTCCACACCGCTTTTCGAGTTTCGGTGCGCCCAGTAGGAGTCTCTGCTCGGACTCCGCCGGTCCAGGGGGTCGTGGCCTCTCCAGCGCATCAGCCGGCCGATGGGCAGGAGCAGGCCGAAAAAAACCAGAGCCAGGACGGCATGCGAGACGGTCCAGCCGATCGGATAGACTGCGTACATCCAACCCAGGAAGATCTTCTTGCGGAGCCGCCGGACCGACAGATAGGCGAGAGTCAGCAGGCCGCCCACAATCCAAACCGCGGCAGCGGGCCCCGTGCCCCAGCGGTATTGAAAAACGCCCCCCAGCAGGGCGACGAAGGGCCCGAGCAGAATGCCGAACCAGAGCAACTGGCGCTGATTGGGGTCTTTGTTGATCTCCATTCTCCGCCCTCCTAGTCCGGTTCGAATTGTTCCTGATAGGAATCGGCTGGAATCAGTCGATCCTGAGGTTGATCTTCCTTCAACAAGAGAAACTCTCCGATGGCCAGGACATCCATGTGGGTCGCCATGAAGCAGCGGTAGGCCTCCTCGGGCTGACAGACGATTGGCTCCCCCCGGATGTTGAAGCTGGTGTTGACCAGTACCGGGCAACCAGTTTTCTGCTCGAAGCGGCGCAGCAGCAAGTTGTAGAGCGGATTTCGCCGAGAGTCGACGGTCTGTATCCGAGCCGAGAAGTCCACGTGCGTGACTGCGGGAATCGTGGAGCGGGGCAGTTGCAGCTTGGCCAAGCCCTGGACCCCTGGGGATTCCTCCACGGGGAGGCGATGTTCTTCCCTGACCGGCGCCACCAGCAGCCTGTAGGGGCTCTCCAGGTCTTCCGCCAGCCCGAAGAATTGGGCGGCGCGCTCGACCAGCACGGACGGCGCGAAGGGCCGGAAAGATTCTCGGAACTTGATCTTGCGGTTCATCAGAGACTGCATGCCGGGCCGGCGCGGATCACCTAGGATGCTCCGACTGCCCAGCGCTCTGGGACCAAATTCCATTCTGCCCTGCATCCAGCCGACGACCTTGCCCTCCGCCAGCAGGTCGCTGACTCGGTCGCAGAGCTGCTGGGGGTCGGGGAAGCGCCGGTAGACAGCGCCGGCTCCATCCAGAAAGCAGCGGATTTCGGACGTCTCGAATGCCGGTCCGAGCAGCGACCCCGACTGGCTGTCCAGCGGGTCGGGCCGGCGGGGATTGTCCAGCAGCTGATGCCAGATCAGCCAGGCCGTTCCCAGGGCGCCGCCCGCGTCTCCCGCCGCCGGCTGGATCCAGATCCCCCGGAACGGGCCTTCGCGCAGGATTCGCCCGTTGCCCACGCAGTTGAGGGCCACGCCGCCGGCCAGGCACAAATTGTCCAGCCTGGTCACCGCATGGAGGTGGCGGACAGCCCGAAGCATCACCTCCTCGGTGACCCATTGCACGGAAGCCGCCAGGTCCATGTCCTGCTGGGTCAAGGGGGTTTCGGGCTTTCGAGGCGGCCGGCCGAACAGGCGATCGAACTTCCTGGACGTCATGGTCAAGCCCTGGCAGTAGTTGAAGTAACTGAGGTCCAGGCGGAAGGAGCCGTCCTCCGCCAGTTCCATCAGCTTTTCGAGGATCAGATCGGCATAGCGTGGCTGGCCGTAGGGGGCAAGCCCCATGAGTTTGTATTCACCACTGTTGACCCGGAAGCCCGTGAAGTAAGTGAAGGCGGAGTAGAGCAGGCCGAGGGAGTGGGGGAAACGCAGCTCCGCGAGCAGTTCGACCCGGTTGTCTCGGCCGGCGCCGTAGGAAGCCGTCGCCCATTCGCCCACTCCGTCCAGCGTCAGTATTGCCGCTTCTTCGAAAGGGCTGGGGAAGAAGGCGCTCGCGGCGTGTGACTCGTGGTGTTCGGGAAAGACGAAACGCTTGCGATATCGGCCTCCCAGGCCGCGGCGCAACTCCCGGGGCAGGTGCAGTTTCTGGCGCAGCCACAAGGGCATGGCCTGGGCGAAGGAACGGAAGCCGTGCGGGGCGAAATCCAGATAGGTTTCCAGCAGACGCTCGAATTTGAGCAGGGGCTTGTCGTAGAAGCCCACGAAATCGAGCTGCTCAGGCGTCAGGTTGGCTGCCCGGAGGCAGTAGTCCAGGGCCTTCTGAGGGAACCGGTGGTCGTGCTTTTGGCGGGAGAATCTCTCTTCCTGCGCGGCGGCGACGATGCGCCCGTCCACCAGAAGCGCGGCCGCTGAGTCGTGGTAAAAGGCGGAAATGCCGAGAATGGCTGTCATTCGGGCTAGAACAGAGTGTAGATGAAAGGGGCTACGGCACTTCCCGACAGCAGCACCAACAGGCCAACCAGAAGGAGCACTGCGACGATCGGGCTGAGCCACCACTTCTTGTTGGACTTGAGGAAATCCCAGAATTCCAGCAACAGCCCCCGGGGTTGTTCCTCAGCAGCCTGGGCAAATCTGGAGGGCTTGGCGTTCCCGCTCATGAAGTCCTCTATTGTAACCAAGGCTTTCGAGTGAAATCCAGACCGTGCCGCACGCGAGGCTGAAACAGCCGGTGTGCTGCTTCGAAAAAGGAGTATCTTCGACTGAGACCGCAGTCACTGGTTCTCACCGGCACCTGGCTGGTATACACTCTGGAGGGCGGTGAGCTGATGGGAACGGAAAAGTGGGGCAAGAGTGTCCGGAGGGACACCTCATGAGAAACTGGTGGGCAGTTGCATCTTTGCTCATTTTGGCTTGCTGCCAGTCCCCCGCCGACAGTGTCGAAGCGCGCGTCGACCGCAATCAGCTGCCTGCCGAACCGCTTCAGGTCGACGCCCAAGGTCGGGTGGGCGGAACCCTACGTTGCGCCTTGCTGGGAAGCCCCAGCACTTTCAACTTTGCTCTGGTTCAGGAACTGCGCTCGGTGATCGTGACCGGCCTGACGACCGGCACGTTGCTGGAATACCATCGGCTTGAGAAGACAGTCGTCCCCGGTGTGGTCAAGGACTGGGAAATCTCTCCGGACGCCCACAGCATTGTGCTCCACTTGCGAGAGGGTGTGCGCTTTTCCGACGGCGAGCCTCTGACGGCGGATGACATCCTCTTCACGTTCGAGAAGATCTACGAGCCGGGTTCGACCAATCCGCTCCGGGACAGCCTCATCGTGGCGGGCCAGCCCCTGCGCACCAGGCGGCTGGACGACTTGACCGTGGAGATTCGATTCGCGGGGCCCTACGCGGGAATCGAATACATCCTGACGACCGTGCCCGTGTTTCCACGCCATCGTCTTCAGGAACCCGGCAAGAAACTGGAGGACTACTGGGGGCTCGATACTCCTCCCAGCGAGATGGCCGGTTTGGGGCCATTCGTGGTGCAGGAGCACCGGCCGGGTCAGGAGACCGTGTTCCGCTACAATCCCCACTACTGGAGAGTGGACCGCAATGGAGTGCGCCTCCCCTACCTGGATCGCATCGTCATTCAATACATCGAGGATCGTAACGCCCAGCTGTTGCGTCTCCAGGCGGGTGACCTCGACTTGCTGTTGGATTCACTCCGCCCGGAAGACTATGTACAGCTCCGCCAGGCCAGCAACGTGCGCGCCATCAATGCCGGGCCGGGAAGCCGCCTGACCTTCTGCTGGTTCAACCTCAGCTCGGGGGTGAATCCTGAAACGGGAAGGCCTTACTCCGCTCGCGAAAAGCAGAGCTGGTTTTCGAACTTGAGTTTCCGCCGGGCCGTCGATGCTGCCGTGAGCCGTCACACCATCGCTGAGAATGTGTTTCTGGGCCAGGCCCAGCCGGCCTTTTCTCTCGTTCCCGCCTCGATTCCCAACTGGTACGTTCCGGAGATCGAGACCACCCACGACCCGCAGCGAGCTCGCGAGCTGTTGCGGGAGGCGGGGTTTTCCTGGAGGACGCGGGGATCTCGAGAGATCTTGGTCGATCCCCAGGGACGTGAGGTTCAGTTCACTCTGTTGACCATCAGCGAGAGCCTCTGGGGAAAGATCGCCGCCATCATCCAGCAGGACCTGGAGGGCCTGGGCATGCAGATCCAGATCAAGCAGGAAGAGCTCCGGGCGGCCATCTCCAGGATCATCAACTCTCGCGACTACGACATGGCCCTCCTCTCTCTGGACTTTCCGTCCGAGCCGGTGGATCACGTTTCGGTGCTGATGTCCGACTCCTCGATGCATTTCTGGAATCCCAAACAGAGCGAGCCCGTGACGGACTGGGAGCGCGAGATCGACCGGCTCATGATGGAGCAGTCCGCCACCCTCGATCTGGAGGAGCGGGTCCGCCTGTACACTTCGGTTCAACGGATCCTGGCGCAGAACGTACCCTTCATTCCGCTGATCAACCGCGATATCTTGATGGCCGGCAGCACGCGCATCCAGAATCTCAGCCCCTCCGACATTTCCCCCCACGCAGTCTGGAACATTTGGGAAGTCTGGCTGCAGTAAGAGCAGCCGGCCCATTGTTCCTCGCGACGGTCCGTGGCACCATTGAGCTCTGGGAGGAGGAGCATGCTTCGCTTGTTGCTGATGCGATTGGTCGAAAGCATTCCTTTGTTTCTGCTCCTCTCCATCCTGCTATTCCTTCTCTTCGACCTGATCCCCGGCGATTACTTGACGGAAATGGAGCTGAATCCATCCATCTCTCCCGAACGGGTCGAAGAGATGCGCGCCCTGTACGGCCTGAACGAACCGTTTCACATTCAATATTTCCAGTGGCTCGGAGGCGTCTTTCAGGGAGAGCTGGGGTATTCGTTCTCTCAGCAGCGCCCCGCTCTCGACTTGATCCTGGAGCGTGTTCAAAACACCTTGATACTGACCCTCAGCGCCTTGGCACTGACGTTGACGCTGGCCTTGCCCTTGGGAATCTGGGCGGCGCTACGGGAGGGAGAGTGGCCTGACCGCGCCAGCCTCGGACTGTCTCTGTTCGGGTTGTCCCTGCCGACCGTTCTGACCTCACTGCTGTTCCTGTATTTCGCTTATTGGAGCGGCTTATTCCCGGTGGGTGGCTTTGGGGGGCTCAGGCACCTGGTGCTGCCCTCCCTGACGCTCTCGTTGCCGATGGTCGCCATCATCGTCCGCACTCTGCGACTGGAGCTCCTGGACGTTCTGGCCCAGCCATTCGTCCTGGCGGCGACCGCCAAGGGCCTTTCCAGGGGACGCTTGCTCTACCATGCTCTGCGCAATGCGCTCAACCCGGTGATCTCAATCGTCGGTCTGGTCCTGGGGGGCCTGTTGAGCGGCTCGGTGGTGGTCGAAAAGGTCTTCGGCTGGCCCGGGCTGGGAGCTTTGACGGTGGTCTCGATCCTGGAGCGCGACCTGTTCGTCGCCATCAACTGCGTCATGACCGCCTCGGTATTGATCATTTCGGTGAATCTGCTGGCGGACCTGGCCCTGGCCTGGAACGATCCGAGGTTGCGAGACCAATGAGGCGAAGCTGGGGGTGGCGAGCAGCCTTGATCTTCATCGTTTTGCTCTACCTGGCGACCTGGGCGGCGCCTTTTCTGGCCCCCTACTCGCACAAACAGCAGTTTCGCCAGACCTTCCACGCGCCGCCCCAGTTGCCCGTCCTCCGCGACCGAGAGGGGAACTGGCACTGGAGACCGTTCGTCTATGCCCTGCAAAGGACTCCGGACGGATTTTCGTACCGGACCACCGGGGAGCGTGTTCCTCTGGCTCTGTTCGTCACCGGCGACGAGTACGTCTGGATGGGGCAGGTCTGGCGGGTCCATCTGTTTGGATCCACCCGGCCGGACCGCCAGGTCTTTCTGCTGGGGAGTGATGAGCTGGGGCGCGATCTGCTGTCGCGGATTCTCTACGGAGCGCAGTTTTCTCTGACCATCGGGATCGTGGGCATTGTCTTCACCCTGGCCCTGGGAGCCAGCCTGGGGGCGCTGGCCGGCTATCTGGGCGGTTGGATCGACAGTGTCCTGATGCGCCTCGCCGACTTGTTCCTGTCGCTTCCGGGCCTCTTTTTGGTTCTGGGAATTCGGGCCGTCTTTCCCCGAGAAATGTCGGTGCGGGAACTGTACTGGCTGATCGTCGTGATCTTCAGTTTGATTGGGTGGGCCACGGTGGCGAGAGTCGTGCGGGGACAGGTACTCAGCCTCAAGACGCGACCTTATGTCCTGGCGGCGCGTGCAGCCGGCGCTTCACACCTGCGAATCCTGCTCAGGCACATCTTGCCGTTCACGAGCAACTACCTGGTGGTTCAGGGCACCTTGCTGATCCCGGCCTTCATTCTGGGCGAGATCACCCTTTCCTTCCTGGGAGTCGGTTTGCGCGAGCCGGACACGAGTTGGGGGCTCCTGCTGGTCGCCGCCGCCTCGGTGCGCAATCTGACCGCCCATCCCTGGATGCTCGCCCCGGCAGTGTTCATTTTCTTCACCGTGCTGGCCTTCAATCTGGTCGGTGAAGAATTGAAGCGGCGCCAGCGGGAGGGCTGACCCGAGTCACGAAAGCAGCAGCAACTGTTGCTGCGGCGGGGTGGTCACCTCCACCGAATCCTTCCCGATGAACACGTTGATCTCGCTCCGCACGCCGAAGTCCTCCAGATAGACGCCGGGTTCGATGGTGCAAGCAACGCCGGGCAGGACCTGCCGGGTGTCACGGGTTTCCAGGTTGTCGAAGTTCACGCCGTTGCCGTGAAGTTCGCGGCTGATGTTGTGGCCGGTCCGGTGCACGAACGCGGATCCGTAGCCTGCCTCTTCGACCACGGCCCGCACGGCGTCGTCCACTTCCCATCCTGCAGTAGGCTGGTTGCCGGCCAGTCGATCCCCCAGGAACTGAACACCGCGGTCGCGGGCTGCCCGGACGACTCCGAAGACTTGGGTCAGCCGATCCGGAGGCCGGTCTCCGAAGAACCCCGTCCAGGTGATGTCGGCGTAGACGGCGGACGGGCTTCGCGGTTTGGCCCAAAGGTCGATCAAGAGGAAGTCTCCGGGGCGCACCGGCCGATCGGTTTCGGGGGAAGGGGCGTAGTGGGGGTTTCCGCTGTGCTCGTTGAGGCCCACGATGGGCGGATGCTCCGCCTCCAGTTCGAGCTCTTCGAACCGCCTCAGGATGTAACCCTGGATCTGCAGTTCCGTCATCGGTTCTCCGTGGGCCAGCCGGTCTTTCACGTGTCCGAACGCGGCCTGCACGATCTCCGTGAGGTGGTGCGCCGTTTGCCTGTGCTGGTTCAACTGGTCCTCGGTCCAGACCGCTTCGAAAATCTGGACGAGGTCTCCCGACGAAACGACTTCGACCGACAAACGCCGCACCGATTCCACCGTCCCGGCATCGACCCGGGAGAGGTAGGGGATCGCGTTTTCCGGCGAGTACTGCATGGCGACCTGGCTCACTCCGTGTAAGAGTTGTTGCAAACCTTGCTGGAGCTCGTGCCAGCGCAGATAGACGCCCTTTTCACCCGGCAGGTGGTCCAACTGGCCGGACTCGATGCGGTGCACGAGCTTGCGCGGCTGGCCACTGCTGGGAACCAGATAGAACCATCGGCGGCTGGCGTGGACACGATCGGGGAAGCGGAGGATGCGATAGGCGAGTGGATCCAGGTCGAAGAAACCGTAAAAGAGCCAGGCCGCGATACGCCGCTCCTGAAGGGCTGCTTGGATTCGCGCGATCAGGTCTTGATTCGAACTCATCGAGGCACCTGCCGGTAGGCACTCGCGATGACCTGCCGGACCTGGCGGGCCACCTGCCGCAGGTCCTCATCACGATAGCTGGCGTACTCGATAGGCGGGTGGATGATCATTTCCATCTCCCCAGGGTAGATGATAAACGAGCCTCGTTCCAGGCGCCGGTGCGCGCCAATCAGGGTGACCGGCACGATGGGTGCCCGGGCCGATCGCGCCAGCAGGAAGGGGCCGCGCTTGAAGGGGGACATAGCGTCTCCGAAGGTCCGCTCGCCTTCCGGATAGACGACCACTGAAACCCCGGCCTGGATCTGTTTGCCGAAGGCCTGGAAATGACGGATCGCCCGCCGCGGGTGATACCGGTCCACCGGGATGTTGCCGGCGCGTTGCAAGTGCCAGCCCAAGAAGGGAATCCGAAAGAGGGAAGCTTTGGCGGCGAAGCGAAACTGGGCCGGGATGTGCGCCAGAAAGGCCCAGTGGTCGAACATGCTGAGGTGATTGGCCATGAAGACGTAGCCGCGTGCCGGGTCGATTCGCTCCAGCCCCCTGATTTTCACACGGACGCGCGAGACCCAGAAGATGAAGCGCCCCCAAGCCCGGGCGCAGCCGTGCTGCAGGCGGCCCGACCCGTCCACCAGCGAGGCCAGGACACTGATCGAGGCCAGCACAACAGTAGCCGTCAGGATCAACGGGACCCGCCAGGCGGAGTTCAACTTGGGCAGCAAGGACATTCCGGCTGGCATGCTACGGAGTCTCTCCCGGCGAATGCAAGCGCCCCCTCGAGTCGCCGCTTCTCCAGCTTGCTATGATACGAGGCGTGCGAAAGAAGCTCTACCTCGTCGACGGCATGTCCCACCTGTATCGAGCCTACTATGCCATTCAGGGCTTGACCAGCCGGCAGGGAAAGCCGACCAACGCCGTGTTTGGCTTCACCAACATGCTGCGCAAACTCATCGTCGAGGAAGAACCCGAGTATCTCGGTGTGGCGATCGACCTCTCCGGACCCACGGTGCGCCACGAGTTGTTCGAAGAGTACAAGGCCACGCGCCGGCCCATGCCGGCCGACTTGCAGGAACAGGTACCCGACGTACTGAGGATCTGCGAAGTGCTGCGCGTTCCAGTTCTTTCTTTTCCCGGCTACGAGGCCGACGACGTGATTGGGACGCTGTCGCGAAAAGCCGAGGAAGAAGGGCTGGACGTTGTGGTGGTGACCATCGACAAGGACCTCTTTCAGCTGGTGGATGATCGGGTCAGCATCCTCGACACTCGTTCCATGCTCCGGTTGGACCCGGCCAAGGTGGAAGAAAAATTCGGCGTGCCGCCCGACCAGGTCGTGGACGTCCTCGCACTGGTGGGTGACAGCTCCGACAACATCCCCGGGGCTCCCGGCATCGGGCAGGTGGGCGCCTGCAAGTTGATCCGGGAATTCGGCGGGCTCGAAGAGCTCCTCGAGCGCCGCGGCGAAGTCAGCCGGAAGGCTTACAGGGAGAGCCTCCAGCAGCACGAAGACCAGATTCGCCAAAGCTGGCAGCTGGTCCGGGTCCATCGGGACCTGGATTTGGACCTGGACCTGGCCTCGCTGCAGCTGAGCGAGCCTGATCTCGACGCCGCGCGGGGACTGTTCGGCGAGCTGGACTTCGTGAGCTTGCTGGAAGAATTCCTTCCTCCCAGCCAGGATTTTGCCGGTGAATACGGTCCTCTGCGCACACCGGCCGAGCTGCAAGGATTCCTGTCGGGTCGGGAGACGCTGGCGCTGGCCTTTGGGAGCGGTCAGGACGCCGCCACCGCGGTGCCACTGGCGGTGGCCGTGGAGGCTGGCAGCGCCTCCTGGTTCGCCCCCGAACTGGCTCGATCACCGGCCCTGCTCTCGGGGCTGAAAGGGTCGCCCGCCTGGGTCGTGCACGATCTGAAATCGGTTCTGCTGCGCGAAGTTCCCTCGAATGGCCTTCCGGAACGGCTCAATGACACGATGCTGATGGCTTACCTGGTCAACCCCAACCAGACGGACTTCTCTCTGCCCCGGCTGGCTCTCGAGTATCTGCAGTTGAAGCTGGAAGTGGACCCCGCAGGGGGGCTCTTCGACCTGTCGGCCGGTCAGAGCGCCGCCCAGCGAGCAGATCTGGTCTACCGGCTCTGGGAGAAGCTCATGCCGGAGCTTCGAGCCAAGGGGATGGAGCGCCTCCTGTTCGATGTCGAGATACCGCTGGTCGAAGTGCTGGCCTCGATGGAGCGCTGCGGCGTGAAGGTGGACGTGGAGACCCTGAAGCGGATGTCCCGTGAAATGGCCGTCGATATCGAGAAGCTGGAGTCTGGCGTCTACGAGTCGGCAGGGGTCGAGTTCAACCTGAATTCCCCCAAGCAACTGGCTGAGGTTCTGTTCGAGAAGCTGCAGCTGCCGGTGGTGAAGAAGACGCGCAAGGCGGGCCACTACGCCACCGGGGTCGAAGTCCTGGAAAAGCTGGCCCAAGACTACGAGATCGCGCGGCTCATTCTGGATTACCGCGAACTCTCCAAGCTCAAGAGCACCTACCTGGACGCGCTGCCCAAACTGGCCAACCCGGAGACGGGCCGGATCCACACCTCCTACAACCAGATGGTGGCGTCCACCGGACGCCTCTCGTCCAGCAACCCCAACCTTCAGAACATTCCCGTCAAGAGCGCCGTCGGTAGGGAGATTCGACGGGCCTTCGTGGCAGAAGCCGGGTTCCAAATCCTGGCGGCCGATTATTCCCAGATCGAGCTGCGAGTCATGGCCCACCTCTCGGAAGATCCCGTCCTGGTCGAAGCCTTCCAGCGGGGGGAGGACATCCACGACCGAACGGCGCGTGAAGTGTTCGGGATGCAGGCAGTCGCCAACCCGGCTGAGTTCCGACGCCACGCCAAGGTGATCAATTTCGGCATCATGTACGGGCTGAGCGCGTTCGGCCTGGCCCAGAGCCTGAAGATCCCCCGCCGCGAAGCGCAGCGCTTCATCGACGAGTACTTCCAGCGCTACCAGGGGGTGAAGAAGTGGATCGACGACACCTTGAGCGAGGCTCGCCGAACCGGCTTCGTGACGACGCTGTTCGGGCGAATCCGCCCCATTCCCGAGATCCACAGCCGCAACTGGAACTTGCGCGGTTTCGGGGAGCGGACCGCCATCAATGCACCCATTCAGGGCACTGCGGCCGACTTGATCAAGATGGCGATGGTCGCGATTCACCGGCAACTCCAGGGCGGGAAGCTGGAGAGCCGGCTGATCCTCCAGGTTCACGACGAACTGGTGTTCGAGGTCCGGGAATCGGAGGTCGAGACTCTGAAGCAGCTGGTGAAGGAGGCCATGGAGGAGGTCACGCCCCTGCGGGTTCCCTTACGGGTCGAACTCGCCGTGGGGCCCAGTTGGTTCGATGCCAAGTGAGCAGACTCCCCTGCAGGCCGGAGCCGGGACGCCGCCAGGCGCGGCACGGCCGCCCACCCAGGTTGCTCCCGCCAGACGCAATCGCCTATGATGTCGGCAGGCAAAGGTTCACTTTGCCTGGAACCCGCGGCACGATTTTGCCGTGTAAGAGGTGCTATGGGGAATGCGGCATTCATCGCCGATTCTTTTCTGGGGTTTGGAGACAACGCTTTGGTCTCCGCTTACCTGGAAGGGAACGAGGACGCGTTTGAAGCGCTGGTGGCTCGCTATCAGGACAAACTCGTCAATTACTTGAACAATCTGTTGCACGATTACGAGCTGGCTGTGGACCTGGCCCAGGAAGCGTTCATCCGAGTCTACAAGAACGCGGACCGCTATGAGGGCAAATATCAGTTCTCCACGTGGATTTACCGAATCGCCACCAATCTGGCCATCGATGAAATCCGCCGCAGAGAGCGCAAGGGGCGCTTTTTCTTCTACAACGTCATGTCGTTCTTCCAAAAGGACGACATGACCTTCCCACTGCCCGACAAGCGGGAAACTCCGGAAAAGGCACTCGATCGCAAGGAAAAACTGGACCGTCTGCAGGCCGCCATCGATACCCTGCCGGAGAAATACCGGCTGGCATTCATGCTGAAAGAAGTGCAGGAGCTCTCCTACGAGGACACCAGTCGCATTTTGGAAATTTCGCTGGGGACCGCCAAATCGCGGATTCACCGGGCCAAGATGCTGCTGCGGGAAAAGTTGGTGGGTGTCCTATGACGTGCCGGGAGATCGAACAGCTTCTGACCGAAGCACTCGATTGCGCACGGGCGAATCCTGAGGTCGCCAGCCATCTGGAGTCGTGCCAGGCATGCCGGACCCTGAGTCGAGAGCTCGAGGAAATCGAAGACCTCAAGATTTCCCTGGGGCGCCGGGCTTCGGCGCCCGCCGACCTGCCCTTTCGGGTGTCTCGCGAATATTCCCGGTCGCGCACTCGTCGATTCCTCTGGCAAGTCGCCCTTCCCCTGGTCGGCGTGGTTCTCGTGACTGCCGCGGCCCGGTATCTGGAGACTTCGACGACCGAAGTGGCGTCACCGCTTCGAGTCGGACAGGAGCGGCTGCTGCAGTCGACAAACGGCCGGGAAGCTGCTTGGAACCCGGCGCTGGAAACGGAGCCGCTGCAGAGCCGGCAGCCTCGATATTTCGACGTGCTCCTCCCCAATGCTGCGGAAGGCCCGGTCATCGTTCGGCTTCCAACCACTATTGAAGTCTATCGATCCGATCCAGGCCGGGATTATCTGGCTTATGTGAGCCACTGAAGCGAAGAACTCCGTTGACGGCCCCAGTGTCTCGAATTCCCATTCGCGCCGGACCGTGAACGAGTCTGATTGACAAATATGCTGTATCGAGTAGCTTTACGTCCCACACAGCGATTCGGCCGTCTGCTGATCGCATTGAGCGTCGGCGCTGCGATCACGGCGGCGGCGCTGGCCGGCGCCGCGGGAGGGACCAGACCCTCCGGTCGCGGATGGACTTCGCGAGAGGCGCTGGTTCGAGTCAGTCTGCAGAGCGAGTCGTCGGGCCTGCTCTTCGGCGACAAGTACATTTCCCAGGCCAAGGTGCTGGAGGTGCTCGAGTTCGACGGAGTCCGGGTCGGGGATGAGGGACTCGTCGTGACCTATGTGGGCTCGGCAACCCACGATTTGAACCTGGATGCCGTCCGAGCCACGCTTCGGACGCTGGACGGCCTGCAGGGGCCTGCACAGGTGCTGGGCTTGGATGAACGCCTCTCCCTGCTGTTCTTGAGGTCCGACTCGGAGCAAGCCGGGCTGCAGTTGTCTCCGGACACGGAGATTCGACACTTCAACCTGGCCAAAATCGTGGACAACCGGCTCTTCCTGGCCTCGGCCTGCGTGCAGGGGCGGTCTCGCAGCAGCTGGCTCCCCTCCGAGAATCTGGTCGTCTCCGGACTCAGTCTGGTGGGCGCCGGCTGGCGCGGAGCGACGAGCGTCGATCTGAAGGGCCGCCTGCTGGGGATCGTCACGGCTGCACAAGCCCACCAGGCCAGCAACAAGCTGGTCAATTGCGAACTGCTGCCGGCTCGTCTCATCCTCGATTCTCTGGACCAGATCCAGGGGGGGAAGAGAAGGATTCCGGCCGGCTGGTTGGGGGTCTTCCTGGAACAGGAGGAGTCGACTATCCGCATCCTTGGAGTCGTGGAGGGCGGACCGGCTGAGCAGGTCGGCCTTCAGGCCGGTGACGAGATCCTGGAACTGGACGGCCGTCGCTTTGCTGATGTCGCCGAGCTGGCCCGTGCCATCAGTTGGAAGGGCCCGGGCAGTGAATCGGGCCTGACGATTCAGCGGGAGGGCTCCGTCCGCCGACTCACCGCCACGCTGGGGCCGCGCCGCCACCGCCACAAGAGCGGCTGGAAGATGGATGTCCTGCCCCGGCTCGGTTCCCGGGAGCCGGGAAGAGCTGGCGTACAAGTCTATCGAACCCCTCTGCCGCCCCTTCTCGACCTGGGTCTTCACGTGGATTCCCTGCCGCCCCAACTGGCCCGAAAGTTCAAATCCCCCACTGGAGGCGGGCTGCTGGTCACGGAAGTAGTCGAAAGCAGCGCCGCCCAGAAAGCCGGCTTCCAGGCCGGAGACGTGCTGTTCCGGGTCAACGGGAAGGACATCTTCTCGATCTCCGACATCGAACGCTGCCTGGAAGGTGCGGAGAGCGCCGTTCTCGAGATCCAGATGGTTCGAGACGGTACTCGGCTGTACCGCAAGCTCGGCCTGTGAAACCGGCTTGGCCTACGCTCTGACCCGCTGCCGGCGGGGCCTCGACCTGCCTCTTCCGTTCCCCGAGTCTCAGATGCCCTTGATCCGAGCGGCCCGATTCCCGGACAATAGATGTTTTGACCCATGGAAGCAATTCGCGTCAGGGGCGCACGGCAACACAACCTGAGGAATCTCGATCTGGACATCCCGCGGAACCGGCTCGTCGTCGTCACCGGTTTGAGCGGATCGGGAAAGTCGAGCCTCGCCTTCGACACGCTCTATGCCGAGGGACAGCGGCGCTACATCGAGTCTCTCTCCACTTATGCCCGCCAATTCCTGGAACAGATGGAGAAGCCCGACGTGGACACCATCGAGGGACTCTCGCCGGCCATCTCCATCGAGCAGAAGACGACCAGCCGCAACGCCCGCTCCACAGTCGGGACCATCACCGAAATCTACGACTACTTCCGGCTGCTCTTTTCCAGTGTGGGAACTTCCCACTGTCCCCGCTGCGATCGGCCCATCTCCCGCCAGACCGTGGATCAGATCGTGGACCGGATCTTCCAGTTTCCGCGCGACAGCCGGATCATGATCCTGGCCCCAGTGGTTCGCGAGCGCAAGGGAGAGTTCCGCAAACTCTTCGAGCGATTCCTGGAGATGGGTTTCCTGCGCGCCCGGGTCGACGGCGAGGTGGTGCCTTTGGAAGATCCCCCACGACTGAACCGGCGCCAGAATCACACCGTGGAAGTCGTGGTGGACCGGCTGCTGGTCCAGCAGCCGCTGCGCCAGCGCGTCGACAGCTCAGTCCGCCAAGCCCTGCGACTGGCCGGCGGCCTGGTCACCATCTCGATGGTGGGGGGAGAGGAGGTGCTCCTCTCGGAAAAGATGGCCTGCGTCGAGTGTGGCATCAACGTGCCCGCCCTGGAACCGCGAAGCTTTTCTTTCAACAGCCGCTTTGGTGCTTGTCCCCGGTGCGAGGGGCTGGGGACGCAACTCCAGCTGGACCTCTTTCGACTGGTGGAAGATGCCTCACGGCCACTGGAGACGCTGGAACCGGTCCTGAAAGATCGGGAGTTCCGCCTCTTCTTTCACGAATCCGCTTCGGCCCTGCTCGAGCACTACCAGGTCGACCGCAAGACCCCCCTGGAGGGATACCCTCCGGAAGTGCTGCAGGCATTGATTGCAGGAGTCGACTTTCCACTGGTCTACCGGTATCGGGATTTCACCTACGAGTCGCGCTTCGATGGGTTGGCCGCCTGGTTGCAGGATCGAATCGACTCGACCAGTTCTCCCAAACGCCGGCAGCAGCTGATGGCTTTCATGCAGGAAGGAGATTGCAGCGGCTGCTGCGGCGCCCGCCTCAAGAGCGAGAGCAGGGCCGTTCGAGTCGGAGGCCGGTCCATTTCAGACTATTGCCGGGTCGATCTGGGGGATTGCATGGGGCTGATCCAAGGCCTGAAGTTCACCCCCAGGGAGGAGATCATTGGCCGGCCGCTGATCAGCGAGATCGAACACCGCCTGCGCTTCCTGGAGCGGGTCGGACTGTCCTACCTGGCCTTGGACCGGAAAGCGGCGACGCTGTCGGGAGGCGAGGCCCAGCGCATCCGCCTCGCGACCCAGCTCGGAGCCCGCCTGACGGGCGTGATCTACGTGCTCGACGAGCCGACCATCGGGCTGCACCCCCGCGACACCCGCCGCCTGCTCGACACGCTGGAGGGCCTGCG
>JBFKLX010000020.1:0-41707 GCA_041630155.1 Acidobacteriota bacterium | reverse complement strand
TCCTTCCAGCTCCGCCGCGATGCATTGAAGCACGAAACCGGCAGCAAGTCTGCCATGGTACGCAATCCTGGCTGGGACTCGAGCAGCGAGGGAATCGCGTTGATGGTGATGGCGCCCGTGCCGATGTCGCCGTTGATTCCGCCGTGAAGCCGCATTTGCACTGGGGGGTCAGCGTCCAGGTCGATCATGTCGTAACTCTCGGGCTCGCCGATGGTGGCTCGGAAGATCAGGGAGACGACTTCTTCCTCCTTTATGAATCCGTGTCCGGTCTGAAGCAGGCCGAGGGCATGTCCCGGGGGGACGGTCAGGTCGCCTATTGAAACCTTCTCTCGAGCCAGAAGGGGTTCGATGCGGTCTTCGGTCAGATCGAGTTTCCAGCCCAGCTGCTGGGCGATCATGTGCATCGACTCGGTGAGGCCGACGTGGCGCAGGTCGCCCAAGGCCATCCTCTCCTTGAACTGCCGCGGAGTGAGCCCCACGCCGATCTTCTCTTGAAAGGGCAGGCGGCGCGAGGCGGCGTTCTGGATGCGTTCGACTTTGACGCGGCGCACCTCCAGGCAGACGGCGCTGCTGACCAGCACCAGGAAATCCATCAGGAAGCCGGGGTTGATCCCCGTTCCCAGCACGCCGACACCCTGCCGTCGGGCTTCCTGGTCGATGCGTTGGGCCAGCTGAGGGTGGGTCTTCCAGGGGTAGGCGAGTTCTTCGCAGGTGGACACGACATGGAGCCCCGCCTCAATCGCCTCCAGGATCTGCGAGGTGGCCCGGCTCAAGCTGGACACGGTAGTGAGCACGGCCACCCGGACCTCTTCCAGGTCGAGGTCGGAGAGCCGGCCTGTCACGAGAAGGCCGAGTGGCTCGAGGCCGGCCAGCGTTCCCAGGTCCTGGCCGACCTTTTCCGGATCGACGTCGACAGCGCCCGCAATCCGGAAGGCGCCGTTGTCCCGAAGGTGACGTGTGATTCGGAGCCCGATCGGTCCCAGCCCGATCTGAACGACTGTAATCGGTTTCTGCATGGTTTCTCCCGGTCCGGCCCGCAGCAGAGATCAATTCTCCGTCACGCCTCGGTCCGGATTCAAACGGTTTTTCCTAGCAGGTTCGAGACCGAACTCGATTCAGATGCGCGAGCGGCAGTGACCGGATTGCCCATCAGGGCTCACGATTCCTGCACCGAAGTGGAACGGAAATGAAAGGATTCGTCTGCGTGAGATTCCGCTCAGTAATGGGGCAAATGACCCAGGAGCCTGAGGATGCGACGGCCTGTTGGGGCCGGGAGGGGCTTCTTCAATTGCGCCGCCCATGACGCGCCGTGCAGGGTTGGGATTCTCGTTTCCCGGATCCCGCGGTGGCTGGTACCCGAGTTGCTAAGGAGAGGAAGGGATTGGGAGGTCTCCTTGGGAGTTCAGCAGACCCAGCAGGAAGATTTGCTACGGGTAGCAGTTCCTGGGGAGCACTATCACCGCGACTTGATTCCCTGCCAGCGGGCTTGCCCGGTGTACACGGACGCGCGAGGGTATGTGCGCGCCATTGCCGAGGGGCGTTTCGAGGAAGCCTATCTGATTGCCCGCGGCCCCAACCCGCTTGCTTCGATCTGCGGCCGGATCTGCGGTGCGCCGTGTGAGGCCGCCTGCCGGCGCGGGTCGATTCCGCGTGTGGACCGAGACGGCGAATTCCTGGGCAACGATCGGCCGATTGCGATCCGAGCCCTCAAGCGATTCGTCTGTGAGCGCTTCGGAGTGGAGCAGCGCGCGGCGGGCGATTCGCTACAGGCCGCCCGGGAGTATTCGCCGCGCGTCTGTGCCGACGCCGAAGAGATGGCGTCACTGCTCCAGGCGATCGCCAGAAATCGAGTGCCGCAGGGAAAAGGGGAGAGGGTTGCCATCGTGGGCGGGGGGCCTGCCGGCCTGTCGGCCGCGCATGACCTGGCGTTGATGGGCTTCCGGCCGGTTGTGTTCGATCTGGAAAAGGAGCCTGGCGGGATGCTGGCAGTGGGAGTCCCCCCCTACCGGCTTCCCCTGGACTTGATCCGCCGCGAGGTCGCGGTGATTCAGGCCCTGGGTGCCGAGCTTCGCCTGGGGGTGCGGGTAGGCCTGGACGTCAGTTTCGCTCAGCTGCGCCGCGACTACGCCGCGCTGATCGTGGCCGTCGGGGCCAAGCGGTCGCGTGGTTTGGGTCTGACGGGTGAGCAGGGACCCGGTGTCTATGGAGGCGTCGACTTGCTCCGCTCCGTGGCGGTCGGGGAGCCGCTGCAGCTGGGGAGCAGGATTGTGGTCATCGGCGGGGGCAACGTGGCCTACGACGTGGCTCGCACCGTAGTACGCCAGTCCACTTACGACACGGCCCGCACCGCGGCCCGCATGCCGGGGGCCCGTTCGGTCAAGCTGGTTTCACTGGAGACGCTCGAGGAAATGCCGGCCGACACGGTCGAGATCCGGGAAGGCGACGAAGAGGGCATCGGACGACTCAACGGCTGGGGCCCTCTCGAGATCCTGCGCGCCTCCAGCGGCGAAGTCAGAGGGGTGTTGCTGCGGCGCTGCCGACGAGTCTACGACGAGGAGAGGCGATTCTCCCCGGTCTTCGCTGACGAGGAGCGTCTCGAGGTGCGCTGCGACACGATTTTGCTCTCGGTGGGCCAGTCTCCCGACTTGAGCTTCCTGGAGCAGGGTGGCGAAGACATCGAGCAGTTCCGGCCGGGTTGGCCCCGGGTCGACCCCGAGACCCTGGAGAGTTCGGCGCCCGGTGTGTTCGTGGCGGGAGACCTGGCCCACGGTACCCGTCTGCTGATCGACGCCGTGGCTTCCGGCAAGAAGGCGGCCCGTTCCGTCTATCGATATCTGACCGGGCGCGCCTTGGAGGCGAGCTCTCTGGAATTTCACCTGACCCTGGACGGCTATCGCCGTGAACTCGGGTACGAAACGCTGCCGCGGGAACCCGTCCCGACCCTGGAGCCGGGGGAGCGTTTGAGCCGCGCCGATCGGCTGGTCGAGCTGGGCTACACCGAAGCCGCGGCGCGCCGGGAGGCCTCACGCTGCTTGGACTGTGGCGTGACACCGGTGTTCGACGGAACCCGCTGCGTGCTGTGCGGGGGCTGCGTCGACGTATGTCCCACGCTGTGCCTGAAGATCACGACGCTGGACCAGCTTTCACCGGCCCCCGAGCTGGGCGCGCTGATCGAGCGGGAGCTGGGCGAAGGCGCGGAGCTTTCGGCCCATTCGGTGATTCTCAAGGACGAGGATCGCTGCATACGGTGCGCGTTGTGTGTGCACCGCTGTCCCGTGGACGCGATCGCCATGGAGCGGGTCTCCTTTCAGGTGCAGTGGGAGGCGAAATCGGCATGACCCATCCAGAATCGACGCAACCAACTTCGCGACTGGACCCGGAACGAGTGCCTCGGCGCGACTTCCTCGGCCTGGCGGCCCTCTGGTCCTCCCTGGCGGCCGGGTTCGTGGCGCTGCTGGGAATCCTGAGGCTTCCCAAGGCAGCGGTGCTTCCGGCGCCTTCCCGCAAATTCCGGGTGGAGGTGCCGGAGAGCCTGGCGCCCGGGGTGCCGTTCGAGCCGGCGGGAAGAAACGTCACCCTTTTTCGCGACCAGCAGGGCTCGGTGTACGCGATCTCCAAAGTGTGTACCCATCTGGGCTGCATCGTCCGAACCGATCCGGCAGGATTCCACTGCCCTTGCCACGGCTCGAATTTCGACTCACTGGGAGAAGTGCTCAAAGGGCCGGCGCCCGCCCCGCTGGCATGGTTCGCCGTGCAGCGGGCTTCGGATGGGACATGGATCGTCAACGAGGGACAAACGGTTCCACAGGGTACCAAGGAGGGATGAACCCATGGCGACGGCGGAGTGCCGGCCTGCACTCGCAAGGTTTTGGGCCAACCTCAAGGCCGTGCCGGCCCTGTTTCGAGCCTCGGCCTTCCGGGCCGGGTCGCCTGTCAGCGACCGCTCCCGTTCCAGCTTCGTCTTCGGTAACGTCTTCTTGCACCTGCATTCGGTGCGGGTGCATCGCTGGACTTTGCGCTGGGCCACCACCTGGGGGCTCGGCCTGATCACTCTGGCCGCCTTTCTGATCGCCCTGCTGACGGGCATCCTGTTGATGTTCTACTACAAGCCCTATCCGGCAGTTGCCTACGATTCCATCAAAGACATCCATTTCGTGGTCCCCACCGGGCGCTTCATCCGCAACATCCACCGCTGGTCGGCCAATCTGATGGTGGTGGCGGTGATTCTGCACATGGCGCGAGTCTTCTACACCGCCTCCTACCGCCGTCCGCGGGAGTTCAACTGGGTGGTCGGGATGGTCCTGCTGGTGCTGACACTCGGACTGTCCTTCACTGGCTACCTTCTGCCCTGGGACCAGCTGGCCTATTGGGCCATCACAATCGGCGCCAACATCGCGCAGTCGCCCCGCGAGGTCACCGACGCATTGGGTTTGACGGCATGGTTCGATCTGGGTGGGCTGCAGAAGCTCCTGCTGCTGGGCTCGGACGAAGTGGGCGAAGAGGCTCTGATCCGTTTTTACCTGCTGCACGTGATGATTCTGCCGATTGCCCTGCTGATGCTGCTGGCCGTGCACTTCTGGCGGATCCGCAAGGACGGTGGGCTGGCTCGGCCGGAGGACGCCGATGGCCGGCTGCCCGCGCCTGCCCGACGCCTCTTCCCGGTATTCACCCAGCTGCCTCAGAAGACTTATCACCTGGCCGCCCTGGTGCGAGGCCGGACGCCCGCGATGGGCCCTCCCGAAAACACGCTCCCTTCGTTGCCTCACCTCTTCTACGCGGAGGCCGGGGTGCTGATGCTGTCGGTGTTCATCTGCCTGCTTTTGGCGCTGCTCTCGGACGCGCCTTTGAAAGAGTTGGCCAACCCGGCGGTCCCCGAAAATCCCGCCAAGGCACCCTGGTATTTCCTGGGGCTGCAAGAACTGGTGTCACATTCGGCCTTCATGGGTGGAGTGGGCATCCCCGCGCTGGTGATGATCGGGCTCGGACTGATTCCCTTCCTCGATCGCGAGGAGCGGGGCACCGGAGACTGGTTCGGCGGGCCCGGCGGCGCCTCACTGGTGGTACGCGCCACCGCCTTCGGCTTGGGGGCCTGTATTCTGCTGGAAGCGTTCACGATTCGTTTCGGATGGTTGCGTCAATGGTGGCCCGAAGTTCCACAGCTCGCGATTACTGTTGCCAATCCTGGCACGCTGCTGGCCTTGGCCTACGCCTGGTATTCGCTCTGGGTGATGCGCCGGTTCGACTCGACCCGGGCCGGGGCGCTGGCCCTCTTCACTTGTTTTCTCTGCGGCTTCGTGGTGCTGACGGTGATCGGCTACCACTTCCGGGGGCCCAACTGGGATTTCTACTGGTCTCCATCCCAGTGGCCGGGGCATTGAAATGAAGCGAAGAAAACATCTCCTCCTGTGGACCAGCCTGGGTACCCTGGTTCTCCTGGGATGGGCCATTTACGAGGAGCACTTCAGTCAAGAATGGCGATTGCTGCAGGACCAGTATCGGATGCGGCTGGAACCCGCTGCCGCCAGGTCCTTCGCAGTGCAGTTACGCCAGATCGTGGTGCCGGCGCTGAATACGACCGACCGGTGCGTCAGCTGCCATGTCGGAATGGCGGCCGGGGAGACTCCGATCGAGGGGCACCCTGTCTTCGGCTCGCATCCGCCGGTGGCGCACGACCCGTCGGAGTTCGGCTGCACCGTATGCCATGGGGGGCAGGGCCGGGCCACTCGTATCGCCGACGCTCACGGTACGGCCCCCTTCTGGCCACAGCCAATGCTGCCTCGAGGGTTTGCTTACGCGGGTTGCGGCAGCTGCCATACCCACCTGGCCGTAACCAATCTGGATCAGCTCGAGCGAGGGCGCTCGCTGGTGGAGCGCTTCGATTGTCTTCGCTGCCACGAGCTGGAGGGACGAGGCGGGACCACCCGGCCCTTCCAGGCCACCGGCCCCCCGGCGCCCGATCTCTCGGCGGTCGGCGCCAGAGGGTTCTCTCCCGGCTGGCACGACCAGCACCTGGAACGGAGTCGAGACGCGGCGGACGGCTACTGGAAGGACTCGATCACGGTGCTGGACGTCGGCCAGCGGCGCGACCTGGAGACCTTTCTCCGCTCGCGGGCCGGGGCTCCGGGCCTGGTGGAATCCAAGGCTCTGTTCCATTCCCAAGGCTGTCGCGGCTGCCACAAGGTCAACGCGGTGGGTGGGGACGACGGGCCCGACCTCTCGCTGGCCGGCCAGAAAGACCCGGCGTTGTTGGACTTCAGCGGCCTGCCGGGGGAACGCAGCCTGCCCGAGTGGCTGCGCGAGCACTTCCGGGCGCCGGCCAAGGTCGTCGCGGGCTCCCAGATGCCCTATCTCGGCCTGGACGACGAGCAGATCGAAGGACTCACCTTCTACATGCTCTCGTTGCGCAGGACGAGCTTTCCGGAAGCCTACTGGCCGCCCGATCGCGTGCGGGCCCAATTGCTGGGCGAGCGCGACTTCTCTGCGGACGGCGCAACCTTGTATGGGACCTTCTGCGCCGCCTGTCATGGTCCGCGAGGCCAGGGGATGCGGTATCCGGGCACCAGCGCCTTCCCCGCGGTGGCCAATCCGGACTTTCTGGAGCTGGCCTCCGACGAATTCCTGCTGACAGCCATCCGGCGTGGCCGGCCGGGTCGGCGGATGCCCGCCTGGGGAGAGACGGAAGGCGGGCTGACCGAGACGGAGATCCTCACTTTGGCGAGCTATCTAAGGCGTCTGGGCGGGCGGGAGCCGGAGCCGGACGGCCAGCCGGCGCGCTGGGTACGGGCCGAGGCCGAGTCGGGGGGCGCCCTGTACGCTCAGAACTGCGCCTCCTGCCACGGGGTGGAGGGGCAGGGAGGGGAAGGGACCGCTCTGCGCAACCCCGTACTGCTGGAATCCGCCTCGGACACCTATTTGACCGAGACCATCTGGCGGGGGCGGCGCGGGACCACCATGCCCGCGTTTTCCGAAGCCTCGACGATTCATCGCAGCCTGACCCGACCCGAAATCGAATCCATCGTCGCTTTCATTCGCAGCTGGGAGACACGACCATGAAGTCTGATTCCATCTCTCGACGTGATTTCCTTTCCCGAGTGGGGAGTGCCGGGTTCGGGGCCTTCGTGGCGTCCGCCACCCAGGCCTGGAACCTCGGAGCTGTCCAGAATCCGCTGGCCCACTACCCCGACCGCGGATGGGAGGAGGTGTATCGCAACCTCTGGAAAGCCGATTCGAAGTTCACGTTCCTGTGCGCGCCAAACGACACCCACAACTGCATTCTCAACGCCTACGTCAAGTCGGGCGTCATCACCCGCATCGGCCCCACGATGCGCTATGGGGAAGCCTTCGACCTGGACGGTAACACCGCCAGCCGGCGATGGGACCCGAGGGTCTGCCAGAAGGGCCTGGCGCTCACGCGGCGCTTCTACGGCGACCGCAGGGTGCGTTATCCGATGGTCCGTGCCGGGTTCAAGCGCTGGGTGGAGGCGGGGTTCCCTCGCGACGGCGACGGGCGCCCGCCGGCG
Organism: Acidobacteriota bacterium; assembly: GCA_041630155.1. Taxonomy (GTDB): domain Bacteria; phylum Acidobacteriota; class UBA6911; order RPQK01; family JANQFM01; genus JBFGHG01. The sequence goes on along the minus strand of JBFKLX010000020.1, from coordinate 34,187 downwards.
GAATTTTTCCAGCGGGGTCGTGACGAATGGGAGCGCACCACGCACGTGGATGCCGCCCGCATGGTGGCGGCCACCCTGGTGAATGTCGCCCAGACCTACACGGGCGAGGAGGGAACGAGACGCCTGCGGGCCCAGGGCTATGACGAGGAGATCATCGCAGCCACCCGGGGGGCCGGGACTCAGGTTCTCAAGTTCCGGGGCGGGATGCCCCTGCTGGGAACTACGCGAGTCTTTGGCCTGTACCGGATGGCCAACGCCATGGCCCTGGTCGACTCCAAACTGCGTGGAGTGCCGCCGGAGGAGGCCATGGGAGCCCGAGGGTTCGACAACTACTCCTGGCACACCGATCTGCCGCCCGGGCATCCCATGGTCACGGGGCAGCAGACCTGCGAGTTCGACCTCAACGCGGTCGAACACTGCCGAAACGTAGTGGTTTGGGGGATGAACTGGATCACCACCAAAATGCCCGACGCCCACTGGCTGACCGAGGCGAGGCTGCAAGGCACCCGCGTGATCGTGATTGCCTGCGAGTACTCGGCGACCGCCTGCAAAGCCGATGATGTCCTGGTGGTCCGCCCCGGCACCACTCCGGCGCTGGCCCTGGCTCTCAGCAATGTGATTCTCCGCGAGGGCCTCTACGATCGCACCTATGTCGAACAGTGGACCGACCTTCCGGTGTTGGTGCGGACCGATACCCTGAAATACCTGCGCGCAGAGGAGGTATTCGGGCAGCGCCCCGGCCCCCTCAACAATCAGACCCGAGTGCTCCAGCAAGGCGAAAGCGCCCCACCCCCGGCCGCTCAGCGCGAGATTTTGATCCCGCAGGATTTGCGCCAGGAGTGGGGCGACTTCGTCTGGTGGGACCAGCAGGCGCAGGCGCCGAGAACGCTCACCCGCGACCAGGTGGGTCAGCGCTCCGGTGTCAAGGGCGCCCAATTGGAAGGTGCCGTGGAAGTGACTCTGCAAGATGGGACCAGGGTTCGTTGCCGTCCTGTCTTCGACCTGATCAAGGAGTACGCGCAGCACTTCGATCCGGCCACTGCGGAGGAAGTGACCTGGGCGCCCCGCCGTGGGATTGAGTGGCTGGCCCGCCAGATCGCGCGCCATCCCGGCGAGACGCTCTTCGCCATCGGCATGGGTCCCAACCAATTCTTCAACAACGACAACAAGGACCGCGATATCTTCCTGCTGGCCTCGCTGACGGGGAATGTCGGGCGGATCGGGGGCAACGTCGGGTCGTATGCCGGCAACTACCGCGTCGCCCTCTTCAACGGTGTTCCCCAGTACATCAACGAAAATCCGTTCGATATCGAATTGGAGGGCAGCAGGCCCGCTCGAGTCCGCCAGTACTGGAAACCAGAGTCGGCCCACTACTACAACCACGAAGACCACCCGCTGAGGGTCGGCGACCGGCTGCTGACCGGTTCGACCCACATGCCGACGCCGACCAAGTCGCTCTGGTTCGCGAATGCCAATTCGATTCTGGGCAACGTCAAGTGGCACTACAACACCGTGGTCAATGTTCTGCCCAAGATTGAAATGATCGCCGTCCAGGAATGGTGGTGGTCCACCTCCTGCGAGTGGGCCGACATCGTCTTTGCAGTCGATTCCTGGTCCGAACTGAAGCAGCCGGACATGTGCGCCTCGGTCACCAATCCCTTCTTGACCGTCTTTCCCCGGACGCCTCAGCCGCGCCCCTTCGACACCGTGGGCGACATCGACGTGCTGGCGCTGGTGGGTCGCCAGCTGGCCGAACAGACGAGCGACACCCGGTTCCGGGACTACTTCAAGTTCGTCGAAGAAGGCCGAACGGAGGTCTATCTGCAGCGCATCCTGGATTACTCGTCCTGCACCCGCGGGTATCGGTTCACCGAGCTGGAAAGCAAGGCTGCCGAAGGCATCCCGGCGCTGCTCCTGAATCGGACCTACCCCAAGGCGGTGGGCTACGAGCAGGTCGCTGAGTCGCGCCCCTGGTACACCAAGACGGGGCGCCTCGAGATGTACCGGGAGGAGGACGAGTTCATCGAAGCGGGCGAGAACCTTCCCGTTCATCGGGAACCCGTGGATTCCACCTTCTACGAGCCCAACGTAATCGTCGCGCCTCCGCACGAAGCCGTGCGCCCGGCAGGCCCGGAGGACTACGGGGTGGCCCGAGAAGATCAGTCCGGTGAAATCCGTCAGGGGCGAAACGTGGTCAAGAGCTGGTCGGAACTGCGCGAGACGCCGCACCCCCTGGCGGCCCAGGGGTATCGCTTCGTGTTCCACACCCCCAAGTACCGCCATGGCGCCCATACGATGCCCATCGACACCGACATGGTCGCGATTCTCTTCGGGCCTTTCGGCGACATTTATCGGCGCGACAAGCGCTCTCCCTACGTTGCGGAAGGGTACGTCGACATTCACCCCGCCGATGCGCGCGAATTGGGTGTGGAAGATGGAGATTACGTCTGGATCGATTCGGACCCCGCCGACCGGCCCTTCCGAAACTGGCAGGACAAACCCAAGGACTATGAGTTTTCCCGGCTGCTCTGCCGCGCCCGCTACTACCCGGGAACTCCCCGCGGCGTGACCCGCATGTGGTTCAACATGTACGGCGCGACCCCGGGTTCGGTACAGGGCCAGCAGCAGCGACCCGACGGCCTGGCCAAAAACCCGCGGACCAACTATCAGGCCATGTTCCGGTCCGGGTCGCACCAGTCGGCCACACGAGGCTGGCTCAAACCCACCTTGATGACCGACTCTCTGGTTCGCAAAGGCCTGTTCGGCCAGCAGATCGGGAAGGGCTTTCTGCCTGACGTACACTGCCCCACCGGAGCTCCGCGTGAGTCCATCGTCAAGATCACTCGGGCCGAGCCGGGGGGCCTCGAGAAGCAAGGGCTCTGGAGGCCAGCTGCACTGGGCCTCCGGCCGCGCTACGAGAACGAAGCGATGAAGCGTTTCCTGGAGGGCCAGTTCGTCGAGGTCGACCAGGATCAGGAAGGAGGTGACTAATGGCGCTGGTCGAGAATTGGCAAATCGGTCGCAAGATGTCGTACTGGTATCCGGAGTCCCGGCCCAAGCATCAATTCGCTGCCGTGTTCGACGTCAACAAGTGCATCGCCTGCCAGACCTGTACCCTGGCCTGCAAGACCACCTGGACTTCCGGCAAGGGCCAGGAATACATGCTCTGGAACAACGTCGAGACCAAACCCTACGGCTTCTATCCTCTGGCCTGGGACGTCCAGCTCTTGGAACAGCTCGGTGCGCAGCGTTGGGAGGGGAACCGTTACCAGGGCCGGACCCTGTTCGAGGCCGCCCGGGCCGGCGAACGAGTCTTGGGCTGGCAACCGGACGATTTGGACTACGCCCATCCCAATGTGGGTGAGGACGATTGCGCGGGAATGATCGAAAAAGGCGCTCACCTGCAGATGCCCCACCTGGTGTGGTTCTTCTACCTGGCACGCATCTGCAACCACTGCACCTATCCGGCTTGCCTGGCGTCCTGTCCCCGCGGCTCCATTTACAAGCGGCCCGACGACGGGATCGTCCTGGTGGACCAGGGCCGTTGCCGTGGCTATCAGGAGTGCGTCAAGGCTTGCCCCTACAAGAAGGTCTTCTACAATCCGATGACGGGGACCTCGGAAAAGTGCATCGGCTGTTTCCCCAAACTCGAACAGGGTTTGCAGCCGCAGTGCTTCGAAACCTGCATCGGGAAGATTCGCTTCGTGGGTTGGGTGTCCAGGCCCGACAGAGCCGACCCGAACAATCCGATCGACTACCTGGTCCACACCCGCAAAGTGGCGTTGCCGCTCTATCCCCAGTTCGGGCTGGAGCCCAACGTTTATTACATCCCGCCGCTGCACGTGCCGCCGGGCTTCCTGCGGCAGATGTTCGGGCCGGGCGTGGACCACGCCCAGGAGGTCTACCGCCAGGCGCCTCAGGATCCGGACCTCTCGGGACTGTTGAGCCTCTTCGGGTCGACCCCCCGCTTCGTGGCCAAGTGGCGGCGCCGGGGTCAGACTGTGCTGGGTTACGACGACCAGGGGGCGCAGATCGTGGAAGTGCCGCTGAAAGAGCCGGTCTACATCCGACAGGCGTATGATTCGGCTCGCCAGGTGATGCGGACGAATATTCCTTGAGCGCCGTGGGATCCCGGTATTCGGGCTCGGGGGCCCGCAGCCGGGTTGGCGAAATGCCCAAAGGAGTCAGCGATGTTTCGCAAATTGGCAATTCTTTGCTGGATCGTGGGAGTGGGGCTGGCCGGCTGTGTGCAGCAACCCCCCTCGTCCCCGTCCGAGGTGACGGTCGTAGCGCTGGATCGCCCCGTCACCGAGCCCAACGATCCTGTCTGGTCTCAGGTTCCGGTTCACAGTGCCAATCTGATACTTCAAGACATGGTCGAACCCCGGCTGCTCAAACCGTCGATCACGGCGGTTCGGGTTCAGGGCGTGTCCGACGGGGTACAGCTGACATTGCGTTTGGAATGGGAGGATCCGAGCCGGGACGACCTGCCGGGTGCGGCCCGGTTCTCGGATGCCTGTGCCGTGCAGTTTCCAGCCGCGGCCGCGGCCGACCTGCCCGCCCCCCAGATGGGTGAGACGGGGCGGGCCGTCCAGATCGTCTACTGGTCGGCTTCCTGGCAGGCCTCCGTGGACGGCCGTGCCGATGACATCAAGGCTCTCTATCCGGGAGCTTCCGTCGATCATTACCCCTTCGAGGCGGCACCGCTGGAACCTGGTTCGCAGCGTCAGAAGGAGCTTGCCGAACTGTATGCACCGGCTCGGGCCCTGGGCAATCCCATGCAGGGGCCTCGCGCACAGCCGGTGGAGGACCTGCTGGCGGAGGGCCCGGGCACACTGTCACCAGCCCTTCAGAGCGTCTCGAAAGGCCGCGGTGTGCGGACCGAAGCCGGTTGGGCTGTGATTCTGGAGCGGCCGCTCCCTCCGGGCTTGCGCCCGGGGGAACGATCGCAGGTCGCTTTCGCCGTCTGGCAAGGGGCCAATCAGGAAGTCGGAGCCCGGAAAATGCGTTCGGTCTGGATCCCCATCTTCCTCGAGGAGCGGTCGTGAAACCCGACGTCATTACAGAGGCAGTGCGACGGCGGCTGGTCAGTTCCTGCTCCTGGCGCGTAGTCAGCCTGCTCTTCGAGTCGCCCGGGCCGGATCGCCGTTCCGACCTGCCCGGCCTGTTGAAGGAATTGGACGATGAGCCCCTCCGAAGAGCCGCGCGTGCAGCCGCCCCGATTGGGGACGGGGAGTTTCAGGCACTGTTCGGGCCGGGCGGTGCGGTTTCGCCCCGGGAGGTCAAGTACCTCCCCGCGGAAGACCCCGGGCGGGTTCTGGCCGACTTGAAAGGCTTCTACGAGGCGTTCAAGTATCAGCCTCGGAACCGGGAAACCTTCGACCATTTCTCGACCGAGGCCGGATTCCTGGGCTTTTTGCAGCTCAAGTGCGCTTTTGCCCTCGCCGAGGGCGAGCAGGAGCCGGCGCAACTGGTCGAGAAGGCCCTCGAGGAGTTTGCGAGATCTCATTTCGCACCCTTCGCTCAGGCGTTCAGCGCGCGACTCCTGCAAATCCCCGAGCATCCTTATCTCGACCTCGCCCGCCTCATCCAGAGGCAAAGCGGCAGGGTCGGGATCACCTGATTCGAGAGCCTGGCGAAGCCAAGGGGGCCGAAAGGTACCGCCGTGCCCCTGCCGGAATCTTTGCGCCCGACGGGAAGGTCCGCCAGAGTGCGCTATCATACGGGAGGAGGTGAGTATCAGAATGTTTGAAATCGTGAATCGTGTGTCCAGCCGGTCCTTTTGGAGCCAACGAAAATGGGTTGCTCAGGGGCTGGCAGCATTCCTGCTTCTGGCCATTCTACCGGCCTGCAGTTATCAGAGCGACGGCCTCAAAGATACCCTCGTGACCGCCGACAACCAAGCCGAGGTTTACGAAAAGGTCCGCACCGGCACGGAGTTGACTGGTGAAGAGGTTCAGCTGTTGAACGAATATCTGAAGCGAGCCCAGCTGCCGGAAGGGACTTATTTGCCGGCGGGAAAGACGGTCGGGCAGATGATCCAGGAACAGCGTGGTTACCAGCAGGGCATCCAGGCTGCCGAGGCTCTTCCAGGAGAAGCCCCCCAGGCCGAGGCGGCCCAAGGTTCGGCAGCGGCCACGCCGCGCCCGGCCGATCGCGGCGCGCCGCCCCGCGGCCCTTCGCCTGGAGCTTCCGCCCCGTCGGCGTCAGCCGGGCCGGAGACGACCGCGACCGCACCAGGGCAGCCGGATCGACCGCAGGAACGGGCCGCGGAGCCGGAAGCACCAGCCGCGCCCACGACCGCCGTGGTCCCCGCAGGGGAGACGATTCGGGTGCGTCTCGAACAATCCGTCAGCAGCAAGACCAATCAAGCCGGAGACCGCTTCCAGGCCTCGCTCGATCGAGACCTGGTGGTCGACGGGCACCTGCTGGCACCCAAGGGCAGCCGGATCACCGGCCGCTTGACCGAAGCCAAGTCTGCGGGCCGGGTCAAAGGAAGGGCCCGACTGGCGTTGACGCTGGAACGGGCGGTCGTCGAGGGCCAGAGTTACAGCCTGAACACCAACACGCTCTCGTTCGAGGCGGATCCTTCCAAGAAAGAAGACGCCAAGAAGATCGGGATCGGCGCCGGTGCGGGCGCTGTGATCGGCGCCATCGCCGGAGGCAAGAAGGGAGCGGCCATCGGAGGGGCTATCGGCGCCGGTGCCGGGACCGGAGCCGTCCTGGTCACCTCCGGGGAAGAAGTTTCATTCGGGGTCGAACAGCCTTTCGAATTCACCTTGAGTCAGGACCTCGAGATGAAGCTCGTGAAGCGCTAGTGGAAGCGCGCCACCCAGTCTTGACCCAGGGTTCAGAACCTCCGGAGAGGTGCAACAGTGCAGGCAGCAGTCCCGGCACCGATGACCTCGCCGGTCCTCAGAATCGAACTATGACGAGGGTCAAGTCGTCCTGGTAGCGGTTGCTCCCCACGAAACTCCGGATCGACCGCATCAGGTTTTCCGCCAGCGCCACCGGAGGCTGGTGCAAATGGCTGCGCAGGACCCCCTGGAGGCGCTGCTCCCCGAACTCCTCCCCTGAGGTATTCGCCGCCTCGGTGATTCCGTCCGTGTAAAGCACCAGTGTCTCCCCCGGACGGACCTGGATGTCTCCGCATTCGTAGCGGGCTTCGGGTTGGATGCCCAACGGCAGGCCCCCGGCTTGCAGCGAATAGACCTCGCCGTCCCGGTTGAACCACAGGGGATGATTGTGTCCTGCATTGCAGTAATGCAGGCTGCCCCGCTCCCGGTCCAGGATGCAGTAAAACAGGGTGATCAAGCGATTGCTGGGAGTGTTCTTGAAGATGTGTTCGTTGACCCGGCTCATCAGTTCGCTCAGGTCGAATTCCTGGACCGACGAAAGAGCCCGGAAACTGGCCTGCAGGTAAGCCATCAAGAGGGCAGCGGGGATGCCTTTGCCGGACACGTCGCCAACTGCGATGCCCGTGCGGTGTTCTCCCAGCCGCAGGAAATCGAAATAATCGCCTCCCACCGTGTTGGCGGGTGTGCTGCTGGCATGCACCTCGATGGTGTCCCCCAAGCGGAACTGCCCTGTCGGAAGCAGACCGGTTTGGATCTCACGGGCAATCTGCAAGTCCCCTTTCAGGAAAAGTTTGTCAGCAATTTCCAGGATCAGCACGAAGTTCAGCAGCAGAAAAGACGCCAGCAGGTAGGACCAATGAAAGAACCCGCCTGCGAAGGTCACAAGCGCCATCAGATAGAGGAAACGGCGCAGCGGGGACATGCGCAGGGTCAGGCCGAGAAAGAAGCTCTTGAATATCGCGACGCCCCGCTCGCCCGGCTTCATCTCGTGCCAGCGCCGTCGGTCCAGCTGGGAGGTGAAGAGCCGGTAGGCGTCTCTCGTCTCTCCGGGCAGCCGGCCCAACTCTTCGCTGCTGAAGTCGTTGGTGTACAGACGGCAGACTTCTTTGAGGGAAGCCAGTTCAGCGTGATGAGTGGGATCTTTCGAATTGGGCATGAGCCTTCCCCAATTCTAGCCCGAAACTGATCCGATTTCAGAGAACCGTCGGCCGGAGCAGGATTCGCTCCGGCCCGCTTGCAGTGCCGTGCCGTCTCTCTTAGACTCTCGACATGCTCGAGCACGTCGATCGTGTGGCCCTGGAATCGCCAGTGAAAGGTCTCAACCTGCGCCCGGGCAGCCTGGCGGATCAGCTCCGAGACCGTCCCACACTGCTGGTTTTCCTGCGCCACCTGGGCTGAATCTTCTGCCAGGAAACGGTCGAGGGATTGCGCGACGCCGCCGCCCACGATCCGGGATACCCCGGTGTCCTCTTCTTTCATCAGGCAAGTGCGGCGGCGGCGGAGGAGTTCTTCGAGAGTTTCTGGCCGGAGGCCCGGGCGGTCTCCGATCCGAACAAGCGGTTCTATCAGGCATTCCAGGTGGAGACCGCCTCCCTGCGGCAGATCTTCGGCCCCTCGGTCTGGCTGAAGGCGCTGCTGGCGGCGCGCAAAGGAAATCGCATGCGGAGGACCGTGGGCGACCCCTGGGACATGCCGGGCCTCTTCCTGGTGCGCAACGGGCGAATCCTCTGGACCTGGCGGTTCAAGCACGTGGGCGATCACCCCGACTTCAGCCAGCTCGCCGCCCTCACGGCCTCACAACTTGAGAACTGAACGCGGCGGCACCCGGCACAGAAACTCCTTTTGCCAAAGGTGCTGGAGTCCGCACTGCGCCGTTCTCCTGCACTGGGCCCGCTGGGTTTTCAGGGCGCCACTGGCTGGGGCGAACCGTAGACCGAATCGGGCAACTGATCGAAAACCGCGATGTCGGACAGCTCGGTTCGAAGACCGTCCTCCACCCGCAGGCGGACGGGGGCCAGTCGAATGCGGCCGTAGGTTTGCCAGTCGGCCCACTGCCAGGCAACGGGCTGCGCGTCGCGCTTCATGCTCTCGAGCAGGTACGCCCAGCGGTCCATGAGGCGGGTGTCCCGGTTGACGTACGCCCAGTACTGGTCGCCCGGAGTGAGGCCCACGCTCTCGAAACGCAGGTGCAACACGTCGTAACTCTGGCCCTCGATCTCTTTCGTTCCCTCGTAGGACAGCAGCACACCGGGATCGCGCAATTTGTAGGGCATGACGAGCCAGTAGGTGTCGTTGACCCAGGCTCGGTAAGCGCGATCCCTCCATTCATCGGCCTCTTCCCCCTGCAGTTGCCGGCCCTCCAGGAAGGCATCTCCAGCTCGGGTCAGGACGTTGTGCAAGACGACATAGTGCTGGCCTCCTTCGGTATTGCCTTCCAGCCGGTGGCGCCCCGTCCACTTGTCCCAGTGGTGGGTGCGGCGACCGAAGAAATTGAAGCGGATGTGCCGCGTCTGTTCCCAGGCCTTAGCACCACCGAGTGCGTCCAGAACGTTCCGAGCAACCACCAGGGCTGGGTCAGCAGGATCCGGTTCGGTGGCGGACTGCTCCGGAGCTGGCCCGCAGGCGGCTGCAAAGACCAACAGGCTGCAACAAAGAAGTAGGGCTTTCCCGAGGCCGGCACCAGGGGCAGGATTGTGATGAGTCTGGGAGCACGTGTACATTCGGGACCTCTCCTTCCGTGAACTGCAGAGAATCATAGCACTGGGGGCAGGGAACACGAAGCACCGCTGCGCCGATTCAGGCATCGGGGAACCGGTTGGCCTGCTGACTTTGGATCCGCCGCAGCAGCCACAAGACCAGGCTCCCGATGCCCCAGCCGACGAGCCCCCCAAAGGGAATCGCCACCAGATGCCCCAGGATGTGCCTGCTGTGGTCGGGATCGCCTGGCATGGAGAATTCGGGGGCGATGTAAACGTTTGGAATGCCGGTGGCCAGATAGAAGGCGATCGAGAGGATGATCAGCAGTTGGGCCCAGGAGATCAGCAGGAAACTGCTGAGGAAGACTCTGGAATAGCTGGCCAGGCGGCGGCCGTGCAGCAACACCACGGCCAGAATCACCGCCAGGGGCACGACCACGGAGATGCTGACGATTTGAACCAGCCAGCGGGGTAGATGAGCTGTGTCCAGAAGCAGCCGCAACAACCAGACAGCCAGGATGAGGAGGAAGCAGGGCTCCAGGCATCTCGCGTAGCCGCGCCACGTCGATGAGGTCTTCATGGATTCTCCTTCTGAGTCGACTGGGGCAGGACTCGAACCAGCATCAGGGTCATATCGTCTTCCGGGTCGTTGTCTCCCCACGCTCCCACCTCTTGGATGATGTGCTGCTGCAGTTCTGTGAGCGGCCGGTCGCGCCACTGGAGCAGGATTCTCTCCAACCGCTCGATGCCGAACTCATGGCCGCGGCTCTCGCCCTTCTCCGTGATTCCATCCGAGTACAGGCAGATCAAGTCCCCGACTTCGAGGGAAAGCTGACCGGCGTCGTATTGGGCGTCCGGAAAGAGGCCCAGGGGATAGCCTCCGGAGCCGAACAGATGCCCGGCACAGGACCCCAGGGCGAGTGGCGGATTGTGGCCGGCGTTGACGTAGGTGAAGCGAGCACTGGCGGGATTCCACTGGCCGTAGAACAGCGTGGCGAATCGAGGCGCTTCCGTAACCTGGCAGAGATGCCGGTTGAGGTGTCGGCAGACCTCCGCAGGTTCGAGCCAGCGTTCACTGGCCGAACGCAGCAAGGCCTGAAGGTTGGCCATCAAGATTGCGGCTGGGATCCCTTTTCCGGAGATGTCGGCCAACAGGAAGACCAGGCGACCGTCCTCGAGCCGCAGGATGTCGTAGTAGTCCCCGCTGATGACCCGCGCGGGAATACAGGTGGCGGAGAACTCCAACCCCCCGTCACCGGGCAGATTTTTGGGGAAGAGCGCCTTTTGTACCTGCAGCGCGAAACTCAGTTCGGCTTCATTGCGTGCCAGCTGGTGGCGGCTCGACCGCAGTTCGGCGCGGACTCGATAGAAAGCAGCCGTCAGGGCCGCAGCCAGCGCGGTGCCTGCCAGCGTCAAAACCCATGTGATGATCACGGAGTTGGGAAGCAGATCCCGTCCCAGGAAGATCAGCACACCGGCCAGCAGCACTCCCCCGGCATAGAAGAACCGTTCCCTCATAGGCTCACCAACTATGAGAGGAGCGAAATCAAGGTGATTTCTCTACCTGCTCTTCTTCGGGGGCGGTTTCCCAGGTGTATTCCTGACCCAGGGCATGACGTGCGAACCAGTCCAACTCCACGTTCATTTTGAACAGCCGATGGCGCAACTCCCGCCAACCGTGGGGCTCGCGGGGGGCGATGAATAGCCTGGTGGGCACGCCGTTGGCTCGCAGCGCCCGGTGCAATTCCACCGACTGGGGCGAGGGCACCCGAACATCCTTCTCACCCACCAGAACCAGAGTGGGGGTCTTCACCTTCCACACGTCTTTCAGGGGCGATTGCTCCCAATAGGTGTCAATGGGGGCGCCCTCTTCCCAGGGCGTTCCTCCGAACCATGGAGTCCGATAGGAGCGCACGTCGCTCTGGCCGTACATGGAAATCCAGTTGACGGCTCCCGCGCCGGAGGAGGCCGCCTTGAAGCGATTGGTGAAGGTGATGATCTTGTTCGTCATGTGTCCGCCCGCACTCCAACCCATCTTGATCAACCGATCCGGATCGGCCAGGCCGAGCTGGATGAGATGGTCGACGCCAGCCAGGACGTCCAAGTGGGCATTGCTGAAGTAGTGCCCGACCATGTCGCGCAGGAACGGGTTGCCATAGCCCGTGCTGCCCCGGTAGTTGGGTCGCAGGACGAGGTACCCGTGGGCGGCCAGGACCGGATTGTAGCGACTGGTGCCGCCTCCGAACCCGAACCGGTCCGAAGCGGCCGGACCGCCGTGCGTCTGGACGACCAGGGGATAGCGTTTCCCCTCCTCATATCCGATCGGGTAAATCAGCAACCCCTCCACTTCGGTGCCGTCGGCGCCTTTCCAGCGAACTGCCTCCTTTCGGGGGAGAACGAATTGCTCGCCCAAGTAGTCGAACAGGCTCGTGATCGCTCGCAGGGAAGTCTCGTCAGCAGCCGTCAGTGTCCAGAGATCTCCTGGATTGTCCGGGCGGTCCAGGCCAAAGACGTGCCCGTCGGAGAGGTGCGAATAACTCCAGCCCCTAATGGAGTGGTGGCCTTCGGTGAGCTGCCCGTAGCTGCTCCGCTCCGGGTCGATCGAGAACAGCTCGCTGTGAAGGCCCAGGTTGGCCACGGCGTAGATCCGGTCGCCGCCCCGGGACCAGGCCGCCCGCTGGAGTTCATAGGGGAAGTCCGGCAGCAGCAGTCTGGCTTCGCCGCCCGCGGCAGGCACCAGGAACAGATTGGCGTTGAAGTAGGTCTCGAACTGCTGATTGGCGCGGGCCAAAAACAGAACGGTGCGATTGTCCGGCGCAAGTTCGGCCTGCGACTCCGCGATGGCATTTTGAGTCAGCCTTCGGGCCTCGCCGCCGTCGCTCCCCATGATCCAGACCTCGCTCTCGTCCCGATGGTCGATCAGGGGAGAGGGGGCTCGATGGGTCAGGATTTGCGACCCGTCGCGCGACACGCTGAAAGCCACCACGGAGAAGTTTCCCTCGGTCAGCCTCTCCTCCCGGCCACTGATCCCCAAAGGCTCCGGCTGGAGGACGACGTTCCAAAGATGCCGGTGCTGGTAGTCCTCGTCGAAGGGGAGCACGTCGTCTTTGAGCTTCTTCCGCTTCTTCAACTCGGCACTTTCCGGATCGGAAGCCAGAAAGTAGAGGCTCTTTCCGTCCGCTGCCCAGGCAAAGTCGGACACGTCCGTTTCGTGGCCGGTCAATCGCAGACCCTCTCCTCCTGCGGCCCGAATCAGGTAGATCTGGGTTTGCTCGTCGGAGCCGCGCTTGGCTCGAAAGGCAATCCAGGCGCCGTCGGGCGACCACTGCGCGTCTCGCTCCCCTTCCTCCCCATTGGTCAGCTGAACCAGCCCCGAGCCGTCCCGGCCCACCCGCCACAGATGACGAATGTTCTTGTTCTTCTTCCAGTCGGCGACCTCCAACTCGAAGACGACCAGGCTGCCGTCGGGCGAAAGCTGTCCTCCTTGGAGGGATGGGACCTCCAGCAGATCGACCAGGGTCATGGGGCGCTTGTCCTGAGCCCACGCCGCCGCCGACAGCCATAAAATGAAAACGAAGACGAAGTTGACTTTTCCCCTCACTTGCTCTCCCTCCAGTGTATGCAGCCTCTGGTGCTCGGCCCTCATGCCCAGCCCACCGTCTGGCTCGGCAGCGAAATCTCCCGCGCTGGCCGACCAGCGCTCACAAGAAGAAAGCGGGTCGGTTACAGACCCTAGCTTTGTCGCACAGGCGGGCGCCAGCGGTCAAACGATGGGGGCTTGGGGCTGAGTACTCCGGTTCGTAAATACGGTGATGGTTGCGGGCGAACCCACAGGCGCCCGCCGCCTCGAAGCCGGGTGGTCCACTCGGTTTCGGCGGGCCGGCTACTGCTTGGAAACGCCCGCAACATAAGTCGCTGTATTCATGGATCGGTGTACTCAGGGCGTGGGGGTATTGGGGTATTGGGGTATTGGGGTCTTGGGAAGCCGAGGGGTTCCGGAGTTCTCTCGCAAGCGCAAAGCACGCCAACGATGAGACTAGGGGGTATACCATTGAGTTTTCCCTTTTCTCAGCTCGGTCAGCACACGCGGGGGTCTCCCCGATTCATCGCTCATCCAGCCGACGCGGAGAGCGGCGGGATCCTGGACTTCCAGGGGCGAGCCTGCTCCAGCTGGGCGGCCAGGCGGAAGAGCGTCGCCTCGTCGCCGAAGCGCCCGACGAAGTGAACGCCGATAGGGAGTCCTTCCTGGTTCCAATGAAGGGGCACCGACATCGCCGGCTGCCCCGTCGCATTTGCGATGGGAGTGTAGGGGACCAGGTCGAGCAGCCTGCCGAGGATCCGTGCCGAATCCGAAGACGGGTCGGAAGGCCCGGGGTGGATCGTGCCGAGGCGCGGGGGCGGTTCGGCAATCGTCGCGGTCAACCAGAGATCGTATTGGGACAGGAAGCGCGCCATCTCCCGGGCGACCGACTGCAGGTAGGTCACGGCGATCAGATAGTCGCCCGCCTTGATCTCGGCCCCCTGCTGCATGAACTCCCAGGTGAAGGGTTCGAAGTCCGAGGCTGCCGCGGGCCGCCCCCTCATGCGATTGACTCCGTGCAGGGTCCAGCTCGCTCCAGCGAGCCAGACCGTCCTGAAGGCGGCTCCGAACTGCTGGCCGTTGATGGAGGGGCTTTGCTCCTCTACGCGATGTCCCAGGCTTTCCAGCAGTCTTGCCGTTTCCTGGACGGCGGCCACGCAGTCGGAATGAATCGGCGTCCCGGCGGGAGTCGCCGTCACGAAGGCCACCCGCAGCCGGCCGGGGGGAATCGAAGTTTCCTCCAGAAACGGTCTTTCCTGGGGTGGAGCGGCATAGGGATCACCGGGGATCCAGCCGGCGGTGGCATCCAGCAGCGCGGCGCTGTCGCGAACCGAGATGGTCACGGCGTGCTCCGCCACCATGCCGCTCATGATGTCGCCGAGGTGCGGACCCAGCGAGTTGCGGGCGCGGGTCGGCTTGAGACCGAAGAGCCCGCAGCAGGAGGCGGGGATGCGAATCGAGCCCCCACCGTCGTTGGCGTGGGCCATGGGGACGATTCGGGCGGCCACGGCCGCTGCCGATCCCCCGCTCGATCCCCCCGGGGTGTGTCCCAGATTCCAGGGGTTGTGCGTTGCCCCGAAAAGGTGAGGTTCGGTGGTGGCCGTCAACCCGAACTCCGGGGTGTTGGTCTTGCCCACCACGATCAGCCCGGCTCGTTTCTGGCGGATCACCAGCTCGGTGTCGACGGGCGCAATGAAGTCGGCCAGCGCACGTGAGCCGGACGTCATCCTGACGCCACCATACTGGGCCCCTAGATCCTTGAGGAGGAAAGGCACTCCCTGAAAGGGACCGCCAGCCGGTGAAGCCGCCGCTGCTCTGGCCTGGTCGTACATCTTCGTGATGACGGCATTCAGACGCGGATTGGTCTCCTCGATGCGCCGAATGACTTCCTCGACCAGCTCGATCGGTTTGAGCTCGCCGCTCTTGACCAGGCCGGCCAGACCCAGGGCGTCGTGAGAAAGCAGCTCGAGGGCCGGATTCTGAGCAGCTTTTCCCGTCCTCGTCGCCAGACCGGCCAAGGTCACGCCCATTGTCGATTTCAGAAAGGCCCTGCGAGTGGAGACCCGGCTGCGAGCCTCCTGTAACGAAGTGGGGTGGATACTGCCAAGCTCACGCATCTGGTCAACCTCCTTGTACCGGCCAAGCCTCACACAGTGCTGCAGGCGCGGTCAAATTCGGCGCTCTTGGCGGCTTGGCGAGGGGTTCCGGAGTTCTCTCGCAAAGGCGCAGAGCACGCCAAGGAAGAAATCAAGAAGGGTGAGAGCGTGGTGGATGCCAGCAATCGGCGATTCCCCGCTTGGTGCTGAACCTCCCGGGAACTTTGATGAAGGACCGAATCACCCGGCAGGTGAACGGTCCACAAGAGCCCTCTTTGCGCTCTTCGGCGGCTTGGCGAGAGGAGCTTTCGGCCAGTGCTGCAGGCCGCCACTGATCCTGTCGCCTGAATCTGCGGAAGAATCCTCTCGCAAAGGCGCAAAGGACGACAAGGATGGAATCAGATGCCCAAGAGAGTTTGTGCGGGCTGCGTCAACATGCTGGAGAGGATCATCAATTCCGGAGCCGCCTACGCCCGGGGTGGCAATCGGGGTCTGACCCTGGTCAAAACGCCGCCTTCGAAGGTGAGCGTCCTGCGCCAACGTATATACTGGAGACGGGGCCGCTGCTGGCGAAGGCCACCTTAACAGGTACGAGGATAGGAATCTTGATGGACAGAATCAGAGTCGCGTCCCTTCAATACTTCATTCGGCCGGTAAAATCCTTCGATGAATTTGCCGCCCAGGTCAAGGCTCTGGTGGACACGGCCAAGGATTACAAGTGCCATCTGATGGTGTTTCCGGAATACTTCACCGTTCAGCTGCTCACTCTGGGGGACTTGGAGAGGCCCATTTCGGTTCAGGTGCGCGACCTGGCCGGAAAGGTTTCTCAGGTCCTGGAGCTGTTCCGATCGCTGGCCCGCAAGCAGGAAATCTACATCGTGGCGGGTTCGATGCCAGTGATCGAGGAGCGCGATGACCAAGTCTACAATCAATGCTTCTTCTTCAACTCGCGGGGGGATCACGGCGTCCAGAGCAAGCTGCACCTGACCCGCTGGGAGGCGGAGGAATGGATGGTCTCGGCGGGAGAGCACCTGCGGGTCTTCGAGACTGATTTCGGCAAGGTGGCCGTGACGATCTGCTATGACGTCGAGTTCCCCGAGATCGTGCGAGTGGCGGCTCGCTCGGGGGCTCAACTCCTGGTCGTGCCCAGCTGCACGGACGACCGGCAAGGCTTCTTGCGGGTCCGTTACTGCGCCCATGCTCGGACCATCGAGAATCAGCTCTATGCCATCCACGCCACCACGGTGGGTTCGCTGCCGATGGTTCCCGCCGTCTCACTCAACTATGGCCAGGCCTCGATCCTGACGCCCAGCGACTTCGCCTTCGCCCGAGACGGTATCCTGGCCGAGGGCGTGCCCAACCAGGAGAGCATGGTGATTGGAGAACTGAACTTGTCCACTATCGCCGAGTCGCGCTCGCGTGGCACGGTGCTGCCGCTGCGGGACAGCCAAAAGAGCGCCGAGGTTGCCGCCAAGATGGAAATCGTGAATTTATGACCACTGAAGTTGGGGTGCTGCAAGTCCGCAACACGCGGCCCGAGGATTTCGACGCAATCATCGACTTGTGCAGGCTGGTTTACACGACCGGGCCGGCCTGGTCGAAACTCCATTTGGCCTCGCATCTGGAGCAGTTCTGTGAGGGGCAGTTCGTAGCCTTGGATGCGGCTGCTGGAGAGCTCCTGGGGATGGCCTCCAGTCTGATCGTTCAATGGGACGACTACGATCGCATGGACGCCTGGCGGGATTTGACCGACCATGGCATGTTCACCAACCATGACCCGGAAGATGGCAGGACGCTGTATGCCGCCGAGGTGATGGTCCGGCCCAATCGACAGGGGCGCGGGATCGGTACGGCCATCTATCGCGCCCGTTTCGAGCTGGCCCGCCAGCTCCGGCTGCGCCGTATTCGGGCCGGGGCGAGGCTTCGCGGTTACCACCGCCATGCCGAAGAACTCACTCCCGAGCAATATGTCCACCGGGTGGTCGATGGCGAGATTTTCGACCCCACGCTTTCTTTTCAGCTGCGCCGGGGCTTCGAGGTGCTGGACGTGATTCCCGGCTATCTCCGGAATGATCCGGAGAGCCTGGGGTTCGCAGCATTGATCGAATGGATCAACGGCGAGGTGACCCACCAGGAAGACACAGCAAGCCGTCCTCACCGCTTCGACCCCACACCGCCCTCGGTCGGGCTGGAGCGGTGTTGAGCAGCGTCGAAGTTCATTGCGGGCCGAGTAACACTGCCTCCACCATTGAATTTTCCGTTTGACCCTGAGTCCGCTGAGTCAGATCGAGAAAGATCGTGGCGGAAGAAGCGATCCCGCTGAACCGCACGGCTCCTGACCTTCGGGTGAGGCTGGATCTCAGGACGGCATCACCCGGATGGTCCACAAGAACCTTCTTGGCGAGAAGGTTCCGGATTCCGGAGTTCTCTCGCAAAGTCGCAAAGCACGCCAAGGATTGGCCTTCGGCTGTTGCGTTCCAAGACCGAAGGGGCTTGCCGTAGTTGGGACCTGACTTCGCGGAAAAGTCGGTCAACGGGATGCCAGAGTTGGGCGCAACTCGATTCTGGCCTAGGCGCGTCGCAGCACCCAGACAGCGCAGATCAGGTCTGTGCCAAGCCTTTCTGTCTCGCGCTCCTGTCTGGCCACGTATGCACCCAGGGAACCTGCCAAATCCGGGTGACTCGCCTCGAGCAGACGCGCGCGCTGCCGGATCAGGGCAGTGTTCCTCTCATTCACCGACCGGGTCTCTTCTGTTGTGCAAACGACCTCCTGAACGAGGGCGTCGCCGGAGGCCGTCAGCCGGTGCAGTGTCTCCCCCCTGCCGGCATAGCCCTCACACCCGGACAAGTGCTCAACGCCCTGTGCAAGAAAGCCATCCTCGATCACGATGTACCCCCCCGGGCGCACCAGCGTCCGTAGGTCAGCAACCGTTCTCTGATGGTCACCCGACACAGGCCCCACGCTCAGCAGAAGGACTGTGTCGTAGTGCCCCGCCCTCCCGAGGAAGTTGCGGATGTCTCCTTTCCGAAAGACACACCTGGAACTGACGCCACGCACTGAGGCGAGGGCGCGGGCGGCCTCGAGGAACGGTGGAAATGCATCGATACCCTCGACACGCACGGCAAGCCTCTCTGCCAGGGCGACAGCCACGGCCCCTTTGCCACACCCCAGGTCGAGAACGGTGGACGCCGGCTCCACTCCAGCCGAATACAGAGCGCTTACGACCTGATCGGCCGAGGTGCCCAGCTCTTGCAGATCGACCAGGAGCTGCGGTAGGACAGGCAACAGACGCACGTCCGCCTCCATGGTGCGTGCCACCTGCTCGTCGAGGCCGGAGGTCATCTCGGAAATCTCTCAGCGTGGAAGTCGTGTTGCGCCGTCGGTTTTCGAGCGCAGCTACTTCGACCGCTGATAGTTTGCCCTCATGATGGTGTGCCACTTTCCGTCGTCGCCGAGGAGTCTGGAAGTCAGCACCCGATCGTCGGCGCTCTTGATTTCGATGATGTCCTGGTACCGGGCCATCTTTCCCGGAGCGGTCCAGTTCGGACCCTCCGTGTCCAGCGTCAGCCGCTTGCCGGCTGGGTCCAGTGTGCCTTCATAAAGCCACAGGTGGGTCATCATCGACCCCACGAAGGTCCCCACGTACCGCTTCTTTGCCGGGTCATAGCCGAGGGTTATGATCGCCGTCGCCTGCCCGCCGTCGGGCATATCGCCTCGCCCCTCGCACAATACCCAGAGGCCGCCGAGGGAGCGCACGCTCTCGGTGCCCGAGCACTTCATCGGCGGCTTGCCGGGCTCCATGGTCGCTTCGGATTCGTAGGTCCACTCCCCGACTAGCTGCTCCAACCACTTGTGTTCCTCCTGAGGCTGCAACTCCATCATTCCTCCTAGTCCACTCCCGGAGGCGCCGCCGCTTCGTGAGCGTGACGACTGCCTCTCCTCGCCGGCTCGTATTCCCGGAGCCAGGTCTTCTACCGCGTCCGGCTCACGTCATGCTACTACGAGTCTGCCTGTCGATTCACTGAGCGTCCGTGGCGGTGATGCGTTTGTGGCAGGTGGGTGATTCCAGCCGCCGGGCCAAGCAGTGACGGGTCCCATCTCCACGCCGAAGGCCGGGTCGGTGAGATCAAAGCGTCCCGGCAGTCCAACAGGAGCCTTCATCCCCGACCCCGGTCCATGCCAAAGGGTATCCTGTCGGAGATCGAGCGCCCGCGGCGCACCCCACTGCCGACTGCGGTAGGGTCATCCTGAGTCCTGCAATTCATACGCCGGCATTCGACCGCCCTTGCATTCCCTTTGTCGGGGCCTGAACTCACTCGACAGGCTCCCCGATTGACCGCGCTCGACAGCCATCGACACTGGCGCCCAGGGGGGCAGCCCGATACGTCACCGTATTCGTGAACTCCGAGACTGAGGCTGACTGGGCTTTTCAGGGATTTCGAGGGTCAGACCCCGGGGTGGACCGCGTTCGCCGCGGCGTCATGGAAGCGGCAGGCGGTGTCGATAAGCTGCTGATACTCTTCATACTTGTCCAATGTACCCGTCACCGCGTAAATCAGCTTGTCGTCATAATTGCGAACGTCGTTGATCCGGTTCTCCTGTTCCTGCTCGGCCCACGACAAGAGGTCGGTTCGCACGCGATCCGAAAGCATCGCCTCCATTCGACGGTTGTCATTCGTGTAGACGGTCAGACGTTTGTCGAGCCTGCCTCCCGTGGACATCGGCTTCTTGAGTCCCACCCAGTTGTCCACGGTTGTCTGCACGGATCGAGGGAGGATCCGAAACTCGAACCCCTTCCAATCCAGTCCTGCAAAAAGCGCGCAGGTGTAGGCCTGCGATTCCCCGTCTATGGCGCTGGATACTTCTACTGGGACTCCCGAGTGGGAAAAGGTCAATTTGGGTGCCAGAAATGGGCCTCGCGATTCGACTTTCCCGTTCCTTGCCGCTGCCAGCCGCTCCAGCACGGGAGTCACACGATGTACGGATCGACGATGCCACACCCAGGCCACGCTCAGCCCGACCAGAATCAGGGCGCCGATCAGCAGGGTCGAATCCATAAAGAAGATCTCTGGAACCTGCGCTCTTCAGAGTTCGTGTCCAAACGCTGGCCAGTACTATAGCAAACGCCGAGTTGCCGTCCGAGCCGCGGGCACTTTGGGTTCGAACTACACGGCCAGTGTTGTAAACTTGCAGCCGGCTCAACGAACACTACCCCAACGGAGAATCCAACATGGTCAAGCAACTCGATCCCTTCGGGGTGGAATCCCGGGCTCTGCTGCAGGCTGCAGACTTCAGCGATGCGAGAGTGCTGGAAATCGGCTCGGGAGACGGCCGGCTTGCGTTTCGCTATGCGAACACCTCGGCCAGCGTGGTCGGTATCGAGCTTCAGGCGGAGGAGCTGTCTTCCGCCCAGGGGACCGTCCCGCCCCATTTGCAGCGGCGCGTGCACTTCGTGCAGGCTACCGCTCTCGCCCCGCCGTTTCGAAGCCAGGCCTTCGACATCGCCGTCTATGCGTGGTCCTTGTGATGACTGCCGCACGAGGGCATGGTCCATGCCCTGAGCGAAACTTGGCGGGTTCTGAGAAGTCCCGGCAGGCTGGTCGATTTGCGTCCCGTCTCGACGCGCTGCCCGATCGACGCGGTGACGTCCGATCGTGCGGTTGAGATTGGAGAGGTCGATGCGACGGGGATGGCCGAAGACGACGACGCGGCTGACCTGGCCATCCAGGAAATGGTCGCGAATCAGTGGTTCGTGCCGCGCCGGCACGGCCAATTCGACTTCGACTTCTACTGGGACGATGTTCAGGAGATGGCCTCGTTCCTGGAGGGCAGCCGGCGCTCCAAACACGTCCACCCCTCCTATCAGGAGTTGGAAGAAGCCCATTGCAAATTGAGCCTGGAGTGGCGCCGGGAAGTCCGCCTCCGGTGCCGTAGGCGGACCATGCTGGCAGTCTACGACAAGGCCCCGCGGCTCTCAGGGTGACACGATGGCCTTGGCGTTCTCGACTGGCGCGTTGTGGTCCAGCGACACCGGCCGGGCCGAAAGGCCTCAGGGTTGGGACGGCCAGCTCTTCATCCACTTGCGGGGCCCGAAGTACCGGCAGCTCTGGCTGGCCACTTCGGCGGCATATTCGAGGGCCTGGACGAAGCCCAGGCCGAGGCCCCAGAAGCCGAAGCAGTAAGCTCCGTGGAAGATGTCTCCGGCAGCCAGGGTGTCGAGGACGGGCACCTTCGGGACTTGGATGGTCCCTCCCCCTCCCTGCCAGGAGTAGAGGATGGGCTCGTGGCCCCGCGTGATGGCCACGTACTGGACACCCTTCTCGTGCAGGTGAGCGATCACGCGAGCGGGGGAGTCACCGGCGGGGCAGCGGAATCCTTCCGAGACCAGGGCATGGTCGACAGAATCCAGAAGAGTCGCAAAGCCTGGTTTCCATCGACCCCCGTCGAAAACGATGGGAATCCGTCGCTCTTTCGCCAGTCGCACGGCCTTCAGGGCCAGTTCGCTTTCATGGCCGTCGACCAGGAGCAGATCGGGCGAAGCTCGGCGCATCGTTCTCGCAACCAGACCGCGGTCGTCGCCAGTCTCTTCGACCGGAGCCGTGACGATCGAGCGGTCGCCGTTGTCGGCGCTGATGACGACGCACGAGATCAGCGGAGGGGTGGTTCGGGAGGTTCCCGTGTCGGTGTGTTCGACCCCATGGTCGGTCAGTTCCCCGAGGATCAGCGAGCCGGTCGCATGCTTTCCCACCGAAGAGATCAGGTGCGCTTTTCCACCCAGAAACGAATAGGTCAGGGCGGCGTTGGTGGCAGGACCTCCCGCCCCAATGAAGGTCTCGCGCGCAAAGACCTTCTCGTTCCGACCGGGGCGGCTGGTCACGAAGTGTGCCAGATCCAGGGTGGAAAGGCCGACGAAGAGGCCGGACGTCCGGGTTGCCCTGGCGCCGCTCACCATGGACCCATCCTTCCCGGATCGATCCGGGTCGGTTGCGCCCGGCCGGCGAGCGGGCTTCTGCCGGCAAAAGGCTTCAGGTTCGCCGAGCTCCCAACCACGCCTTCACTGTCTCTGATTTTGAAAGGGTTGGCAAACTCGAAGTGGGAGTCACACGGTACCACGCCTCCTCACCGGGCCAAATTGACTCGGGTCGCGCCCAGAGCGGATAATGCCCGGGAGGCCGGTTGGCATGAATCGAGTGAAACGGTACGCAGTCCTGGCTCTGCAGTTCCTGTTGTGGAGCTTTCTCATGCCCGGCCAGTTCCTTCCCCTGAGCCACGATCTTCAGGAAATCTACATCCACGGCCAGAAGGACCGGACGTCCACCACGGTGGCCGAGCTTGGAACCCACGAGCGCAACCATGACTGCCACAGCTGTTTGATCTCCCACCCCCGAGCGTCCGCCGAAGTGCCAAAGAGCGGATCCTCGACCATGCATTCGGAGTGGCAAGGCCCCGTCTCTGCCTTCACGCAGTGCGGATTTCCCGGCCTCGATCAGGAGATTCCCAACAAGCGATCGCCTCCGGCTTAGCTCCCTGGCCTCGCGCCTTTTTCTGGTCCATTCGCGAAACTCACCGGGAACTCAGGAGGTCCCTCATCATGAAGCTGTTTTTGCCAATTGCCCTGACCGTCATTGGTTGCGCCACGCTGACGGCTCCTGCCCAGGGCAGCGGAGAGGAAGTCCGAAAGGAAATTGAGAAACTGAAGCAGGAACTGGAAGCCCTCAAGGCCGAACACGCCCAGCGAATCCAACGTCTGGAGCAAAGACTCGACGAACTGCAGGCGGTTTCGGTGTCGGAACCGGCTCAATTCACTCTCCCTCCAACGCCCGAGTCGGCCGCACCCCCGACCCAGGTGTCAGACACGACGTTCAGCGGTGGCGAGCGCACGCTGCAGGCGCTGAACCCCGAGATCAGCGTCACCGGAGATTTCACCGGACGACTGAGCGACAACCGCGCCGACAGCGACTTCAATCGCTTCAACTTCGACGGGTTCGAAATGGCCCTGCAGCATCCTCTGGACCCGTTCAGCATGGCGAAGTTCTTCCTCACCTTCGAAGATGGTGAGTTCGGGCTGGAAGAGGGCTATATCTCGTACGAAGCTCTGCCTGGAAAGCTGGGCTTGAAAGCGGGACGATTCCACTCCGACTTCGGGAAGCTCAACCGCTATCACAAGCACGCGCTGCCCTGGGTCGACCGGGACCTGGCGACGCGGACTTTTTTCGGCGAAGAAGGGCTCATCGGCACGGGGATTTCCCTGACCTGGCTGCCGCCGAAGCTGCCCATCGCCCACACGAATGAGTTGTACTTCGAAGTTTTCGACAACGACAACGACCTGGTTTTCTCGGGCCGCGGATTTGCTGATCCGGTATTTCTGGGCCGCGTTCTCAGCTACTACGATTTGAGCGAGAACGCCTACTTCGAGTGGGGGGCTTCGGCGGTCACTTCCCATTGGGACGAAGCCAGGCGCAACCGCTCGACCGTCTATGGCCTGGATCTCTCCTATCGCTGGCAACCCTTGCAAAGAGCACTCTATCGATCGTTCGAACTCCGCGGGCAACTTTTTTACAACGACCGCCAGAATTCGCCGGGGGGTGACCCTCTGGGAATGTTCGCGTCTGGGGAATATCAGTTGAGCCGTCGCTGGTTCGCCGGCCTCCGATACCAGTACGCCGAGCAGCCCGACGACTCCAGTCAGAGCACCTATGGCTTCTCGCCCTTCCTGACCTTCTGGCAAAGCGAATTCGTGCGCATTCGAGGGCAATATGATTTTCTCGACAGCAACTTCGGCGATCAGGAAAACCGTTTCTTCCTTCAGTTCACCTGGTCGCTCGGACCGCACAAACACGAAGCCTATTAGCCATTTCCTTCTCACGGCGGTTCTAGGAGCCCTGTGTTTGTCGGCAGGTGACGGGCCACTTCGGGCGGCCAGGACCGTAAAGGTGGTGTCCACCCTGCCCGACTACGCGTCCATTGCCGCGTACCTGGGAGGCGAGCGGGTCAGTGTCGAGAGCATTGCAGCCGGCTATCAGGACGCGCATTTCGTCGCGGCCAAGCCCAGTTTTGCCCGCTCCATGTCGGGGGCCGACCTGTTCATCACGACCGGACTCGACCTGGAGTTGTGGGCCCCCGTGCTGATCGACAAATCCCGAAATCCGCGCATCCGGGAGGGAGCCGTCGGCTATGTGAGCGCCGCCCAGGGTGTGCCCCTCATGGACATCCCCAAGAACCCCAACCGGTCAGCGGGCGACATCCACATCTTCGGGAATCCTCACATCCACACCGACCCGCTGCGCGGCATCCTGATCGCTTCCAACATCCTGGTCGGGCTCAGGAAGGTGGACCCCGGGGGCAGCGCTCTATACGAGAAGAATTTCGAGGAGTACAAGGCGGAGACCTACCGGCGGTTGTTCGGAGCCGAATTGGTCGAGCTGGTGGGCGGCGACCAGTTGGCCCGTCTCTCCTGGGACAAGCAGTTGGACGCGTTCCTGGATGGCAATCAATACGACGGAAGGCTCTTGCGGGCGATGCTGGGAGGATGGCTCGAGGAGGCCTCCTGCCTGCGGGGCAAACAGGTGATCGCCTATCACAAGAACTGGGTCTATTTCGCCGACCGATTTGGCATCGAGATCGTGGACTACGTCGAAGACAAGCCCGGCATTCCCGCCAGCGCCCGCCACCTCGTCGACCTGGTGGAGAGAATCAAGGCCAACGACATCAAGGCCCTGGTGACCTCGAACTATTACGATGAGAGGGCCCCGAAGAGCATCGAGGAAAAGACGGGAGCCAAGGCGATCATCGCCCCTCTCTCGGTGGGCGGTACACCCGAGGCGAAGACGTATTTCGATCTCTTCGACATCTGGATTCGGGAATTGAGGGCGGTTTTTCCGGACTGCAAATAGCTGCCGGCAATGGCTGGCGCGCTCCGCTCGACTGAGAAGTGACATGGAAGAGATCATTGCTCTGATGCTTCCGGCCTTCGTGGCCTGCCTCATCCTGACGGGGATTCACACCTATCTGGGGCTGCACGTCGTGTCCCGGGGCGTCATTTTCGTGGATCTGGCCCTGGCGCAAATCGCGGCTCTCGGCTCCACATTCGCTTTCCTGCTCGGTTTCGAACCGAAATCGGCGGCCGGCTACTTCTATTCTCTGGGCTTTGCCTTTCTCGGGGCTGCGATCTTTTCACTGAGCAGGCTCAAGGACAATCGGGTTCCCCAGGAGGCGCTGATCGGCATTACGTTCGCGGTCGCCTCGTCCGCTGCCATCCTGATCGCCGACCGCGCTCCCCAAGGCGCCGAGCACGTCGAAGAAATGCTGACCGGGGCCATCCTGTGGGTCAGTTGGCCGACCATCTGGAAAACCCTCGGGATCTACACAGTCGTCGGAGCCTTCCACATCGTCTTTCGAAAGAAGTTCCTGCTGATTTCGATGGACCCCGAAGAGGCGGAGCGACAAGGGATCAGGGTGCGGTGGTGGGATTTCCTCTTCTACATGTCGTTCGGCTTCGTGATCACTTCATCAGTGGCGATCGCCGGAGTCCTGTTGGTATTTTCGTTTCTGATCATTCCGTCGGTGATCGGAATGCTCTATTCGGAACGAATTGGAACCCGCCTGGTGCTGGGCTGGGCCTCGGGAACGCTCGTGAGCCTGGCCGGTCTGTATTTCTCGTACAATCTCGACTTGCCCAGCGGTCCGGCCGTGGTGTGCACATTCGGCATTTTCCTGATCGGGGCAGCCCTGGCCCGGTTCGTCTGGAGGGCTGAGCATCGCCTGAAGGCCTTGGGCCGGGTGGCCGCCGGTACCGTGTCGGTGGTCGCGCTGCTCCTCCTGGCCGTCCAGTTCGAACCGGCCTCGGACGACTACGGCTCCCAGAATGCGACGCAACTGGAGCTGCTCTCGGAAGCGCTCAGCGACCTCAAGGAAGGCACCGCCGGGAGCGAGTCGCTCCAGGTCCTGACGGAAAACCACGAGGCTCTTCTGAATGCCGTCAAGCAGGGTTCGCTGGCGGTGGATCAACAGGCGATTCAGCGAATCGGGCAGTCGGGCGACCCGGCCTTGATTCCCGTCGTCCGTCAGGTCTTCGACGAGGCGAAGGACGCCTGGCTTCAATACTACGCTGCCGAGGCCCAGATTCGGCTTGGCGACGCAACCGGCATCCACAACATGATCACCCTGTTGAAAGGGGAAAACCCGATCTTTCTGAGAAGCCAGGCGCTCTCCCAATTGGTCTCCTTCACGAAGCAGGACTTCGGCTACCATCCCGCCCGCAGCGACCCAGAAAACCAGAAAGCGATCAACCAGATGGAGGTCTGGTGGCATCAGAACGCGGATCGCCTCGAGTGGGATCCCGCCAATCGAACTTTTCGATTCGAGTGAGTTCAGGCGAACGCAGACCCTCGACCTGTTTCTGCGCTGGGATCGAAGACCCGTGCCTCCGAGCCGTCGAGATGGTCGGTCGCCTCTGTCGAGACCTGCCCGGAGAGTCCGCGACGATTTCCCGTCGGCGGGGAACGTCTCGCCGGTGGTCGGTCGGAACACACCCCGCTCCAAGCCCTGTCCGGTCCACCCGTCCCGATCGGCGAGACGCCGTCAGCCGGACGGAAAGGCGCCCGATCGTAGAGCCCGGCGGCTAGTCTTCGTCGGGCGCAACTCCCCCGCGATCAGCGATCAGGACCCACTTGTCTCCCTGCCTGAGCAGCACGTCGGTCCAGTTTCCAGTCTCTCGACGCCGCTTGCCATCCGAGTCCTGGACGGCACGCACGAAGTAGTACTGTACGATCGCCACGTCGCCATGGATCCTGATCGCCAGCGGCATGATTTCCTGCTCCAGCGTCTGGCCGGATTCGTAGCCGTACCCCAGCCACTTGCGGGCGGACGCCTTGCCGGTGGGAACCGGGTCATCGAAGCTCCAGCCGCTGTAGTCCTCATGAAAGTACGCGAGAAACCCTTCCAGGTCGCCTTTGCCGTCCAAGTCCCAGTAGGCCTGGACGTTGGCCCAGACGGCCTGCTGTGCGGGCGACCAGTCCTGAGCCTGGACCCCGCCGCAAAGGACCACTGAGGCCGCCAGCACGTACACTAAACCCCGAATCCCGATCTTCGCCATCGAATTTCTCCTTGTCTGGAAAACGCGTTGAAACGGCGCCCTTTCGATCCCAAAAGGGAGGGTAAGGCGACCCGCCTCGAATGTCCGAATTGTGCGCCCCGGGCGAATCGATTGTCAATGTCGCGAGTTGCCCGTTTCGAGGTCGCTCAGGACGGCCTGGAGTCTGCCGCTGAGAAGCCCGTCTCTCCCGGCGCAGTCTCGGATGTCAGGCCTGGTGTAAGATGAATCGAAGAGCCACGATTCCCTCTCACCACACCGCCGACCAGACGAGTCGGTAGCGCCTCCAGGAGGCGATCGCCAGTCGAGAGGGGTATCGAAACGGCTCTGGAGGCGGAAGCGATGAATGTCACGATCCTGGGAGGCTGGGAGACGGACGAGACCATCAACCAAGGTTGGAAACTCGCGCTGGACGCCCGGAACAAGGACGAAATCAAGGAATTCTGCAAGGCACTGGGCCGGGAGCTGGCCCGCAGGAAGCACACGGTCTTCGTCGGAAGTGATGATCAGGAGAAGAGCGTCGACCCTTACGTGGTCGAGGGCATGTTGGAGGAGCTCTCCCGCCGAGGCGCACCCGAGAGCCTGATCCGGCCCATCCACGGGATCGAGCCCAACCGGGTCCTGTTCGAGGACCGCCGGAAATCGGAGCTCGCCCGTTTCTTCTTGCCCTACGTGCCGCCACGCGCCGAGCGGTGGCCGCGGGCCGCCGCCAAGATCGTTGCCATACGAGAGGCGGACGTCGTCATTCCTATTGCAGGTCTCCAAGACACCTACATTGCCGGGGTCGCGGCGCTGGTGGCCCAAAAACGGCTCGTGCCCGTCGCCGTTTTCGGGGGAGCGTCGCGGGAACTGTTCTACGCGGCCCAAAGTCTGGGCGAGGGGAAGCTTCCCAGGGAGTGGCACCGTCTGCTGGAGAGCCGGCTGGATGAGGATTTTGCGAAAACGGTGCTGCGACTCGGCGCTCTGGAGCGGGCTCGCGTGTTCTTCGGTTATTGCAGCCGTGCCAAAGGGACGGCCAAAGAGATCCGGGACTACCTGACCGAGCTGGGGCTGGAGGTGGAAGACTGGGCCACCGATTTTCAGTCCGGGGGAGAGATTCTGAGCGAGATCCAGGCCGCCTCACACTCCTGCAAGTACGGCCTCTTCCTCTTCACGCCCGATGACGCGGTGAAGATCGGGGAGAAAGAAGTCCGAATCCCGAGATCCAACGTCGTCTTCGAGGCCGGATACTTCATGAATTCGCATGGCCCGGAGCGAACGGTGATCATTTGCCAGGAAGGCACCGAGGTTCTGGCCGATCTACGCGGCCGGATCTACATCCCATTGAAGGACGCGGAGGACATCTCTCCGATCAAAGAAAAGCTTCGAAAGGCCTTCGAAGATGATCTTGGGTGAGGGTGGGACGTGCTCCCTGGTACTCAGTACCCCCGATCCATAAATACCGCGACGTATGTTACGGGCGTTTCGAAGCAGCAATCGGCCCGCGGAAACCGAGTGGACCACCATGCTCCGAGGCGGCGGGCGCCTGTGGGTCCGCCCGCAACCCTTCGGGTGCACGGGGGTCTCGAACGATCTCTTTGTCGTTCCTCGTCGATGATGCTCGGGCATCGCCTCCTCTCTTCGCCACCTCGCCTCGAGAGCCCCGTCCGCATCCGTCACCGTATTTACGAACCGGAGTACTAAGTTCCGTCGCGAGCCCAGACGTGCAGTGTGACCGAGCCAGCCGCCCCTTACCAGTAGAGTTCGATGGGGTTGCCCGTCTGGAGACTGGCCCGGCACAACTCGTCGGCGGTATCGATCGCCTTCTCCAGCTCCCGGGCGGCGCTCTCCGGAGTGACGACTTCCTCCTCCAGGCCCGCTCGAAGCTGAACGAGCCGGCCCATTCCGGCTTCCTCCGCGCGCCGAAAATTGTCCTTGATCGAAACGAGCAGTCCCTCTTGTCGCTGCAACCACAACAGCCAAAGTTTCTTCACCTGCTGAAAGGGCAGATTCCCTTCGCCTCGAATCGCCCGCCGCAGCTCCTCGCTTTCCATCTGCCAGAGGGACGCCCGCTCCACGCTCAAGCGGAGTTCTTCATCCTCATGGTTGCGCCAATCGCCGATCAGCGCATAGACCTCGAACAGGTTCGGCGTGTCTTTGAAAATACCCCCCACCAGAGCGCCCAGAGAGATCACCGGGCCCGGCCAGATTTGGTACAGGATCCCCTCCGGATGGGGACACGGACGAGATTCACACGCGCAGCGCACCTGTGCCCACTTTCCCATTCTCCAAGTCTACACAATTGGGAATAGTGAATTGTGAGTAGGGAATGGGTGCCGGGATGGCTGTTGCTGGCGGCGTTAGCGCTCAAAGTCCCACGAGCCGACTTGACAGTTCCGATCCACCCGACGCAGATTACTGAGACTCGTCTGATCTCCGCCGTGTTCGGGTGTTGGACTGATGGATTCGGGCGCCGGTCGGACGGATCAGGAGGTGTCGGGTGAAACTCTCGAATCGCGGCCGGGTCGGAGTGTTCTCTGGAGTTCTCTCGGGTCTTTCGGTTTTGGTGCTGGCTCTTGTCTCCACGCCGGGGGCCGACCGGGAACCTGCGAGCCCGGGGCCGCCAATCGGTTTTTACATCCCTCAGTTCGGCCACGGAGTGCCCCCGGGGAGCGATTGGCTCCTCAGCCTGAAGTGAACGTGATCAACCTTCAGGAAACCCGGGCCGATTTCCGGATTCGCAGCTACGGCCCCAACGGCGCCCCCCTGCCGATGCTGCGCCAGGTGACACCCGGCGGCGTCCAGGCCGTGAACGACCTGATGGCCGAATTGCCCGGCCGAGGCACCCTGCGCCTGACCAGCTTTGCCGAGCCCGGGCAGTTGTCGGTGGGTTGGGCCTTCCTCAACACGACGCATGCTCTTGGGGTGGAGGTCGTGTTCAACATCTTCTCCGCCTCCGGGGGAGAACTGCTGACGGCAACCAATGTGCGAGTGGGTCTCCTGCACAAGCAGGCGGCCTTCTTTGCCTTCAACCAGTTCAGAGAAGGCGCCGCTGGCGTCCTCGAGCCGCAGGGGGCGGGCAGAAGAGTTCGTTCCGGTTTGGCGCTTCTGAACCCGCTGGGAAATGTCTCTCCGGCTCGGGTCGAATTGTCGGTGTTCGATCGGACGGGTGAAGCTCTCGGCGCGGCTGCCATGACGCTGGGACTGGGACAGCGGACCTCGAGGTTCATCGACGAGTTGGTCAGCGGCCTGCCCGATTTCGAGGGCTCGGTCCGGCTGCGTTCCTTCAATCCCAACGACCCCGAACAGGAGGTGTTCGTGGCGGCCATGCCACTGCGGCAGGAGGATATCGTGCTGACTACACAGCTGGCCTTTCCGCCCGTCGCCACCCAGCCGGCGCCGGCCGGCGAGGGGCCGCCCAACCGATTCTTCTGGATCCCCCAATACGGACATGGCGTTGTGGCAGTCAACAACCTGCTGTTCACCACCGAAGTCTACGTTCTCAACCTCCAGGCCGATCCCTCCGAATACCGCCTCGAAGCTTACGACGAAGCCGGAGAACCGCTGCGTGCCATCGGTCGCCAGGTGAACGGCAGCGTGAGCCCGGTCTCGGTTGCGAGTGGGGTCGTTCCAGTGGGCGGCACTGCCCGCATCAATAGCGCAAGCGACCCCGGCCAGTTGGCGCTGGGCTCGGCGATTCTGACTTCCAACGACGCCATCGCGGCGGAAGTGGTGTTCAATATCTTCGACGCCACCAGTGGGGAGCTGCTGACTTCCACCAACGTTGCACTGACACCGATCGTGACGGCGATTTCCTTTTTCGCCTTCGACCAGTTTCGAGAGGGTGCAGAGGGTCTGGGGCAGTCCCCGCAGGGTGCCCGACGACGGGTCCGCTCGGGCCTGGCGGTCTTCAACCCGCCCCTGATCCCCGGCATCACGGACGGAGTCGGAGCCCGGGTGGACTTGTTCGCGCTCGACCCGACGGGGGTGATCGTCGGGGAGGGTTTCGTCAACGTCGCCCCCGGCCAGCGGGTCTCGAGGTTCATCGACGAGCTGATCGCCGACATCCCCGATTTCGAGGGCTCCATCGAAATTCGAACCAGCGGCCTGGAATCCGGCGTCCCGGTGGCGCTTTTGCCCTTGCGCCAGGAGGACATCATCTTGACGACCCAGAGCCTCTTCCCCCCGCGCGTCCTGCGGGAGCGGTGAACGAGGGTCCGGGGTCAAGAGTCTCGCACCTGGGCAGGGCGGGAGTCACGGTTGAGCTTCATGCGGAGCTTCCGGCGGTGGGTCTGGAAGCCGCATCTTCAATCGTCTCCCATCTATCCTCGTAACCCGCCTGTTGGCTTGGCTTCAGCCCGACGTGATACGAGTCGTGCCGAGGAGGTCGGATGCCTCCCAGACGCATGATGTTTGCCCGATACTCAGTGGCAATCAGCTTCTGCAGATCGACCCACCTCAGAATGAAAAACCGGTCTCGCCCGGAGCTGTGCAGCGAAACGAGGACGCAGATCAAATCAGGATACCTTGGAGGCGTGAGGCGCCCGGGGACCTGCTTTTTCCCGACATCGTGCCCAACTGAATCACCGACAAGAGTAGCCTCTCAAAAAGGCAGGGGCACCAAGGGAAACGTGACGGCGTGCGGAAGATCCTGGCAGCTACCCGGAACAAGCCTTGGTTCGATCTCGAGGTGCCGGTACGAGCGCAGCGCGGCCGGCGGGGAACTCGAACCAATCGGTTTCCTGGGTCTCGGTCTCGCTGCATTGGCCCGGCTCCGGGCACTCGGTCGTCTTGATGGTCTTCCCGATCGATATGAGCGTCGACTCTCCGGCTGCGTACAGACGCACCACGGCTTCTGCTTCGACCCAGCCGGACGAGGAGCTCCATTTTCCGCTGACTTCCCTGAGGACGGCCAGCTGCTGGACGCTCCCGTCGCGGCCCAGGTAGACGAGGTGCAGGTCAGCGGCTGCGTTCTTGGTGAAGACGTTTCCAAACTCCAGCCCGGCGACGGCTCCTCCATCGGCCAGCCGCCACATTTTTCCGCGCCACAGCCCAACTCCGCCGCAGTAGTTGTTGGGAAGGTCGACGCCTCCGAGGGCTTGCTGATTGGAGTTTTTCAGCACGATGCCCGGATGAGCGGTGCACTCGCCGCCGCTCCACTCTCCCTCGGGCTTGTCCACAGTAGTGGTGATCTCGACCACTTCCGATTCGTCGTCACCGAGCACGTTCAAGCCGAGCCGCACGACCGGCCCGGCTTCAGGGCCGATGACGAGACTGGGGGCAACTTGCCGACAGTCCTCTCCGTCGATGAGCGGGTCCGGGACCAGGCCGCCGGGTGTCAGCCGGTAGGGCCGGTAATTCGGAGGGCCATGGACGGCCCGGCGATCCGCCGACACTTCTCCCAGGAAGACTTTTCCGCTCTCGATCCTGGGTCTTCCTTCGGAGGAATAGGACCATGCGAGAACACCCCAATTGGCTTCGGCCCCGCTGCCCTGACACTGGAAGTCGATGATCTGCAGACGATAGTAAGGTCCCGTGCCCGTCGAACGGGAGATGACGACGAACTCTTTTTCGCCATCGAGATCGAGTTGCGCCAAGGAGGCCTCCTGGAGCCAGGCGCCCCAAATCTTGACGCGGACCTGATGGGCGCTCTCGTCCCGCCCCGCCGCCGCCACGACCCAGCCATCCTCGACGGAGACATCCAGTTCCCCGGGCTCGCAACCCGAACGAGCGGTGCTCTGCAACAGTAAGAGAAACAGCACGAGTTTCATTCGGTGATTTCTCCCCCCCGGTCGAATCTGAAGAATAGCAGCACCGTCAGGGGAGGTACAGACCGCCGGCTCAGCAAGTGTAAGGGGTCTGCCCCGGAATTTTCCACGTACTCGCGATAGTGGCCGATGCCGGAGAAGCAGTGCAGCGTCCGCTCACTGTTGACCCAGTCGACGACGGCGGGTCCGCCCACGAAGTTCCGGTACTACCAAGGATAGAGTTCGTCGAAAAGGAAAAATTCAGGGTCAGACCCCGAAAATCGCAATTTCCTTCCGTGAGCGCCACCCATGCGCTGAAACTCGGAGCTTGCAGGGCGAGGTATGCGAGTTGGCCCGATCAACGCTGAAGCGAAATGAGTGAGCCGATCCCAGCGATGCCTTGACCCATGCCGACGGTATCCCTTACCTTCGGCACATCGGGGGTGGACACGAATACGATGCTTCGCTTCACGAAGTACATCCGAAGGATGCCGATCCACTGGCAGATCTGGGTGGCCGCCTTGTTTCTGACTAACATGGGAGCCATCTTCTTCGTGCCCCGTCCAGAGGCGTTAGTCGTGCTGCTCGGGCTTTTCGCGGGCGCGGTATTGCAGGCCGTCATCTTCGCTCGCCTGGGGTTCGTACGTCTTCTTGGTCTCGGTCACTTCCATTGGTTCGCGATGATAACGTGGCTTGTCGTCCGCCTGGACGCAATTCGCGACGACCCGACTTTCCATTACTGGGTTTTCGCCGTGGTCATCGTCTGTGCACTGTCCCTGGTAATCGACACGATCGACGTAGCACGGTATGTTCTTGGCGAGCGAGAGCCCACCATCCTGCCCACGAAAAAATCACCTGACGGACGACCTTAAAGGGTTCTCATCGCGGAAGGCCGCGTGTCCGGGGTTCTGACCCTGAATTTTCTGACCCTGAATTTCGAAGCACGAAGGGCGTTTCGGCTCTTCAACATCGATTCGCGGATGCCCATCTCTCTTGGTTCGACTTTCGTACTTCGAGCGTCGTGCTTCCCCGCCCTAGGCGGGACCGTCCGCGAGGATCACACTCAATACGACTCCAGGCAAGATGGCAGGCAACTCCCTGGGTTTCGCCGGATTGCGATCTCCTCCGACCGTGAATATC
>JBFKLX010000019.1:0-42309 GCA_041630155.1 Acidobacteriota bacterium | reverse complement strand
TGGCCGTGGTTCAGGAGCTGGGGTTGGACATCTCCCAAGTCAATGTCAACGGCGGAGCCATCGCCCTGGGTCACCCCTTGGGGGCCACCGGAGCCAAGCTCACGGCCACTGTCCTGCACGAGATGAAGCGGCGCGGGGTGAAATACGGCCTGGTCACCATGTGCGTGGGCGGAGGCATGGGGGCGGCCGGGATCTTCGAGAACCTGACGCTCTGAAAGCCTCTCGAGCGCGAACTTGACAGGCGGACTGCCTGCGCTACCCTTCTCGACATGGATTCAGACTTCCCGCAGCTTCCCGAACGTCTCCTCTTGGGGCCAGGACCGTCCAACGTGCCGGCGCGCGTCCTGGAAGCCCTGTCGCGACCCCTTCTCGGCCACCTCGACCCGGCTTTCCTGGCGCTCATGAACGAGATTCAAGAGCTGCTGCGGTCGGTCTTCGAGACAGCCAACCGACTGACCATTCCGGTTTCCGGGACCGGCAGTGCCGGGATGGAGGCAGCGCTGGTCAACTTCGTGGGCCCCGGAGACCCGATCCTGGTCGGGGCTCACGGTGTCTTCGGAGGCCGCATCGCCGACTGCGCCCAGCGCTGCGGTGGCGAGGTCACCACGGTTCGTGCTCCCTTCGGGGAGCCACTGGACGACGCCCAGATGGCTCGAGCCGCCGAACAGTGTCGGCCCAAGATCGTGGCCGTGGTCCACGCGGAGACCTCCACGGGCGTTCTGCAGCCCCTGGAACCGATCCGCCGGATCTGCGACCGCTACGACTCGCTGCTGCTGGTCGACTGCGTCACCTCTCTGGCGGGACACTCGGTCGGCATCGACCGCCATCGCGTCGACATCGCCTACAGCGGCACCCAGAAGTGCCTGAGCTGCCCCCCCGGCCTGGCGCCCGTCACAGTCTCCGACAAAGCGCGCGAGTGCCTGGTCGAGCGCTGCCAGAGCTGGTATCTGGACCTGGGTATGGTGGCGTCCTACTGGGGCCAGGAGCGCACCTATCACCACACCGCGCCCATCTCGATGAACTATGCTCTGCGCGAGGCTTTGGCCATCGTCGTCGAAGAAGGGCTGGAAGCGCGCTGGGAGCGCCACCGGATGCACCATCGGGCCCTCGTCGCGGGGGTCGAAGCCCTGGGCCTCACGATGCACGTGGACCCCCAATTCCGCCTGCACCCGTTGAACACGATCCGAGTCCCTCAGGGTGTCGACGACGCCCGCCTTCGTTCCCAGCTCCTGAATCAATTCGACCTGGAAATCGGCGGCGGCCTGGGCGAGCTGAAGGGCAAGGTCTGGAGGGTCGGCCTGATGGGAGAAAACAGCCGTCCCCAACCCCTGCTCTACTTCCTGCACGCTCTGGAGAAATCCCTGAAAGATCAGGGGTTCCAGGCCACGCCTGGGGCCGGGGTGCGGGCTGCGGGTGAGGTGCTGCTGGGCTAGGCTCACATGTATTCGGGAGCCGGAATTCCCAGCAATCGCAAGCCGTTGGCCAAAACCTGCCGAACCGCCGCCACCAGCGCCAACCGGGCCGCGCGGACCTCATCGGGCGCCCTCAGAACCGGACAATCCCGGTAAAAATCGCTGAAGCTCTTGGCCAGCTGGTAGAGGTACACGGCCACGAACAAGGGCTTGTACTCGCGGGCCGCCCGCTGAACCTGATTGGGGAAGTCGGCCAGCACTTCGAAAAGGTTGATCTCAGCCGTCTCGACTTCCAAGCCGCTGTAGTCCGGTTCCGGAAGTCCTTCCTCCCCTGCTTTCTCCAGAATCCGGCAGGCCCGCGCATGTGCGTATTGGATGTAGGGGGCGGTTTGCCCCTCGAAGCTCAGAGCCTTTTCGAAGTCGAAGAGGATCGGCTTGTTGTTGTCCACCGAGAGCATGCCGTACTTCATCGCGCCCATGGCAACGGCCTGAGCCACTTCCTGGCGCTTTTGCTGGTCCAGCTCCGGCAGATCCGAGAACTGCTCTTCGCTGCGCTTGGAGTCGACGCTCTCCCGGGCGCGGCGAAGCGCTTCCTGGTGAAAGTCGTCGTAAAACACCACCGATCCCTCGCGAGACGACATCTTTCCGCCGGGGAGCCGGACGATCTCATAGGCCAGGTGGAAACATTTCTTGGCCTGGGGAAAACCCCACAGCTCCAGCACTTTGAAGATCTGCTGAAAGTAGAGGGACTGCCCGGCATCCACGACGTAGATGGATCGGTCGACGTGGTATTTCTCGAACTTCGTCTTGGCCAGAGCCAGGTCCTTTGTGGAATACAGCGATGTCCCGTCACTGCGCAGGATGATCAGCGTCCTGTACTCGGGCTCCTCGAGTCCCAGCTGTCGGTCGATGTGGACGAGAACCGGGCCGTTGGGGCGCAAATCCGTGGCAACGCCCGCACGCACCAGCTCCTCGACGATCTCCTTACCGGATTCCTCGACCTCATGCTCGAAGAACCAGACCTGAAAGTCGATCCCCAGCTCCCGGTAAATCCTGTTGAAGTCGTCCAGACTCCACTGGCGCGTCTCTTCCCACAGGCGAACCAGCTGGGGATCCCGCTCTTCCCAGCGGCTGAACAACTCGCGGATCTCGCGAGAGTAGTACCAGCGATCCTCGTGCATCCCCAACTCGCGGTACTCCCTCACCAGTTCCTGCAGCGCCCGCCCCGGGGTGGAATCGACCCGGAATTGGGCTTGGAGCTGGCTCAGTTCCTCCTCCCAGGCCACCCAGACCTTCCAGAGCCAGTCGCCCAGGCCTCGGTGAGCGAATTCGTTGCAGTCCAGCGGAGCCCCGCTCCAGGCGCGCCGCGCCAGGGTCAGGAGATCTTTCCTCAGCTCCTCGTCTTCTCCTCTCAATCCCGATTCCACGGCCTCGAAGAGTCGTCCGCTCAGTGCGTTGCGCAGCTCATCGGGGAGGCTCTCTTCCGAGGACTTCCGGGTGGCCCGCACCAGGAACGCCGCGACCTGGTCGCGGTAGGCGTCCGCCTCGCGAAGCCGAGCATCCGCTTCGGCATAGATCTGCCCCAGCCAGCGCCCCCGGTTCTCCTCCGGTTCCAGGCCCTCGTGGAACTTCAAGTAACACCACAGGCACTTCATCACGTGCAGTCCGATGTCTCCCGGGTAGTTGGCCGTCAGGGTCTCGAAGCCGGCGAAGTCGAGCAGATTGGCCAGGGCGTGCCCCAGGCAGGCGTTGCGCAGATGCCCGACGTGGAAGGCCTTGTGGGTATTGGGCTGGGAGTACTCGATCATGACGCATTCGCTGATCGCGTCACCCCGCCCATAGTCGCGCTCCTCGTCGCGGATTCGCCCGAGCAGCTGACTGGCCACGCCGCCAATCTCGAAAAACACGTTGACGTAACCCTTGACCGCCTCGACCCGATGGAAGTCTCCTCGCTCCTGCAGGCGAGCACAGACTTGCTCGGCCAGTTGCTGGGCCCGCTGGTCGACCCGCGCCTCCGCCCCGGCTTTTCGTTCGGCGGAAGCCAGCTGGAAGCAGACCGGGGACCCCCACCCCCACATCCCCGAAAAAGGAATCTTCTGGAGCACGACGCGTTCGGGCGCGGACTGCCCCATGGCCTCCACCGCCTCCCGAATGGCCTGCTCGATCCGGCCTTCCCCAAAAATCGACATGGACCTCTCCTGTGCGCCTCTCCCGTTCCCACCCGAGGTGGTCCTCAAACCCAGAACAACGCGCAACAGTATACCCTCGCGGACCGGGAGTGAAGGGACGACGGTCCGATGGTCGCGCCATGGGCCGGCGGATGGGGTTACACTGGTGTTCCAACATCATGGATCGACTCGAAGACCCGAACAGAGCGCCCAGGCCTGAAGACACGGATTCACAGCGGCAACCGGCACCACCACCGCCAGCTGGTTCAGCCCCCGACAGCTGGACGGACGGGCGACCTCGCTCGGTGGACCCCAAGTCGGTCACCGTCGCCCGCTTGGCCGGCGCCCTCTGGGTGGCCATCCTGGCAGTCGCGAGCCTGATTCCGGTGGCTATCATCGCGTTGACCTCGACGGGGGTGGCCTGGCTCTCCGGCGTGCTCCTGTTGGCCTGGGGGATCGCCATTTTGGTGCTCGGCCTGCTGACCTTCTTGTGGCCGGCCTGGCGTTATCGATTTCTGCGCTGGTGGATGGACGATCGGGGCGTCTATATCCGGCGCGGAGTTCTCTGGCGTGAGGACATCGCGATCCCCAAGTCACGGATCCAACACACCGATGTGTCCCAGGGACCCCTGGAACGAAGTTTCAATCTGGCCAGCCTGATCGTCCACACGGCGGGAACCGTGAACGCCTCGGTGACCCTGGCCGGCTTGTCCCATCCGCTGGCGATGCACCTTCGGGATCTGCTGCTGGAAGGGGGGCAGGACGATGGAGTCTGACCTCCCGACCGAAGTGGCGGGCGAGCAGTCCGAGCCGGAGCAGAGCCTGCATCCCCTTTCCTGGCTATTCATGACGGGAGCCGCCAGCAAAGGCCTCGTCGGCCCCTGGCTGCTGCTGCTCTTCGCATCCGGAGGCAGTTACATCGAGGTGTTCTCCGTCCTGTTCGCGGTGCCGGCCCTGATCGGAGCCTTCCTGAAGCACGCCGTCTTTCGCTACCGCTTGGGAGCGGAAGAAATCGTGATCCGGGACGGTGTGTTGACCCGCAACGAGCGCCACATCCCCTACACCAGGATTCAGAACATCGATCTGGTCCAGAATCCCATCCACCGGCTCTTCGGTGTGGCCCTGGTGCGGTTGGAGACGGCCAGCGGGCAACGGCCCGAGGCGGTCATTCGCGTCCTCTCCCTGGAGGCGATCGAGAGGCTGCGCCAAAGGGTTCAAGCGCAGCGCGGTTCCCGAGACAAGATCCGCGAAGACGAGGCCCGGGTCCTGCTGCACCTGCCCGATACGGAACTCGTCCGCCTGGGGCTGATCTCCAACCGCGGCATGCTCGTGCTGGCCGCGATCAGCGGGCTGCTGTGGCAGGTCGGCGGCTGGGAACAGCAGATGGAGGAGCTGAGTCCGGAGCTGCTCCGGCAGTTTGGAGAAACGACGGCCGACTTCGGCTTCGGGTTGGGCCTGCTGGCCGTGCTGATCCTGCTGATCCTGCTTCGCCTCTTTTCGGTGGCCTGGTACTTGTTCACCCTGCACGACTTCCAGCTGCGGATCAAAGCGGACGACCTTCGAACCGTCTACGGCTTGCTCAATCGCGTGTCGGCGACCATTCCAATCCGCAGAATTCAGCTGATCAGTTGCCATGCGACGCTGCTTCACAGGCTCTTCCACCGCGTCTCGGTGCAACTGGAGACGGCGGGGAGCATCGGTGGGCCGGGGGAAGGAGGAGAATTCGACACCCGAAAGGAAGCTCCCTGGCTGGCGCCGGTGCTGCCCGAGGACCGGCTGCCCGGACTGCTTCGTGAGGTACTTCCCGAGGTCGACCTGAGGAACCTGGACTGGCAGCCTCTGGCCGCGGGCGCACGAAAGCGGCTCATCCGCAGGGGGATGATTCTGAGCCTGCTGGGAGGTGCCGCCTTCTTCCCCACCTTTCAAGGGTGGGCCCTGGGCCTGCTGCCCGTCTTCTTCGCCTGGACGCTGCTGCACGCTACCCTCTTCGTTCGCAACACGCAGTATGCGCTCGCGGATTGGGGCGTGGCCTTTCGCAGCGGCTGGTGGGTTCGCCGGCTGAGCTTGCTGGGCTACGCAAAGAGTCAGAGCGCCTGGCTGGCCGAGTCCCCCTTCGACCGCCGCCACGGGATGGCCTCTCTGCGCGTCGATACCGCGGGTGCGGGGAAGCTGAATCACCGCATCGACATCCCCTTCCTGGAAGCCGGGGTGGCTCGTGCAATTCGAGAGCGCATCCACGCCGAGGCCAGCCGCCGGTCCTTTCGCTGGTAATCGAGCTCTGCTCGAGAGGGGCCCGAGTTGGACCTCCGGAGGCCGGCTTTGCTAGAGTAGAGACTTTGCAGAAAAGGAGCATTTGGAACGTCATGACGATCGGACCTTTGGCCTACATGGATCCTGGCACTGGAAGTCTGTTCCTGCAGCTGTTGCTGGGGGGAGTGGCGGGACTCCTGGTATTCCTCAAGCTCTTCTGGCATCGCATACTCAGCTTTTTCGGGTTCAGCCGCAAGCAG
Organism: Acidobacteriota bacterium; assembly: GCA_041630155.1. Lineage (GTDB taxonomy): Bacteria > Acidobacteriota > UBA6911 > RPQK01 > JANQFM01 > JBFGHG01. The sequence goes on along the minus strand of JBFKLX010000019.1, from coordinate 36,219 downwards.
CAGGATTCATCTTCAGGCGAGCCCGAGAAGCAGGATCTTCCCTCCGAAAGCACCCACTGACACGTGTCCCAAGTCCTCCTCGAACCTGGTTCCTTCCGAGACCGTCAGGGAAGAGTTTTCTACTGGAAGGGCTCCGTCTACCGGGCCCTGAGCGAGACCGCTCACCGCGAATGGAAGCGGCTGGAAAAGACACGCTTCTTCCAGGCTGGTCAAGAGAACGGAACCATCGTCTCCACCCGCGAAGCCACGGAAACCGACCCGCAGCGCTTCGGTCCGCAGTGGGTGGGGCTGCTCGAGCATGAACGCATTCCCTTCGTCTCTTACCCCTACGAGTGGAGCTTCGGGATGCTCCGCGAGGCCGCGCTTCTCCAGCTCGACTTGATCCTGGCAGGACTCGAAGAGGACATGATCCCCAAGGACGCCACCTCCTACAACGTCCAGTGGAAGGGAGCGCAGCCGGTCTTCATCGATGTGGCTTCCTTCGAAACCCTGGCCCCGGGGGAGCCCTGGGCCGGCTACCGGCAGTTCTGTCAGCTCTTCCTCTACCCGCTGTTGCTGCAGGCCCACCGGGATTTGCCCTTTCATCCCTGGCTGAGAGGCAGTATCGAGGGCATCCCGTCCCAACAGTGTTACGCCATGATGAGCTGGCGCGACCTCTGGCGCGCCGGCGTTTTCACCCACGTTTACCTGCAAGCCCGGCTGCAGCAGCGCTACGCAGCTGCCGACCGGGACGTCAAGGGCCAGTTGCGGCAGGCCGGGTTCCACAAGCAGCTGATCCAGGCCAACGTTCGGAAGCTGCGCAGCCTGGTGGCGGGGCTCCGCTGGGAGCCGGCTCGCTCCACCTGGTCGGAATATGCCTCGGACAACACCTACAGCCGTCAGGACCACGAGGCCAAGGCCGCCTTCGTCGAGGCGGCAGCCGAACGAATCCAGGCCGGCCTGGTCTGGGACCTGGGATGCAACACGGGGATCTTTTCGCGGCTGGCTGCCCGGCATTCCCAATACGTCCTCGCCATGGACGCCGATCACCTTTCAGTGGAGCGGCTCTTCCAGCAATTGCACGAGCAGGGAGAGCGGCGCATTCTCCCCCTGCTGAACGACCTGGCCGACCCGTCGCCCAATCTGGGTTGGCGGGGCCGGGAGCGGCGAAGCCTGGAGGAGCGTCAGACACCGGGCCTCGTGCTGGCCCTGGCCTTGATTCACCACATGGTCATCGGCGCCAATATCCCCATGGCCGAGTTCATCGGCTGGCTGCGGCAGCTCGGGGGGGCAGTGGTCATCGAATTCGTTGGCAAGGACGACCCCATGGTGCAGACCCTGCTGCGCAACAAACCCGACCAATATGAGGACTACCGCCAGGACTTCTTCGAGCGGTGCCTGAAGGAGGCCTTCCAGGTCCAGCGCCGGGAAGAACTGGCGTCCCGGACCCGCACCCTCTACCTGGCGCTGCCGAGGTGAGTGGGAAGAGGTCGGAGATCCGCTGTTCGGCAAAGTCATATCCGTCCGGCGGCCAATTACGGCGGGGTCTCCCTTCGCAGTTGCCCGCTCTCCCGGCATGGATCTGCCCGCTGCCTTCCCTTGCAGTCGGTGAGAGTTGATATCATAAGCCTTTACGATGGAGCGACGGCTCCAACGGGGAGTGCTTATGCCTCTGTACGAATACCGATGTGAAGCATGTGGCCGGAGCCTCGAAGTCATTCAAAAGTTCTCCGAGGATCCCTTGACCGAGTGTCCCGATTGCGGGGGGCGGCTGGAGCGGCTGCTGAGCGCGCCGGCCATCCAGTTCAAGGGGAGTGGCTGGTACATCACTGATTACGCCCGCAAGAGCAACGGCGACAAGAGCGCCAAAGACTCCAGTGCCAGCGAAAAGCCGGGGGCCAAGAAGGAGTCCCAGTCCGAGTCCAAGGCAGAGGCGAGCCAGCCGGCCAAAGAGTCCAAGAGCGACTCGGGGTCGACCGGCGGCAAAACAGGCGAGTGACGCTTCCCGCAACGCTCCGGGAGAAAACCTTTCGTGAAAATCCTACTGGTCGGCTCGGGCGGCCGGGAGCACACCCTGGCGTGGAAGCTCTCTCAGAGTCCGACCCGGCACCGGCTCCTGATCGCCCCCGGCAATCCCGGCACTGCTCGAATCGGCACCAACTGTCCGGTTTCCGCCGAGGATGTGGACGGCCTTTTGAATCTGGCCCGAGAGCAATCCGTCGACCTCACCATCGTCGGACCCGAAGCACCCCTGGTCAGCGGGCTGGTCGATCGCTTCCGTGAAGCCGGGCTCCAGATCGCCGGGCCGACCCAGAAGGCGGCCGCACTCGAGGGCAGCAAAGTATTCGCCAAGGACTTCATGCGGCGGCAGGGGATTCCCACGGGCGCCTACCGCGTGTTCCGGGAACCATCAGAGGCGGAACGGCGACTCCAGCGGGCCGATCATCCTTTCCCGATCGTCCTCAAGGCCGACGGCCTGGCCGGGGGAAAAGGGGTCTTCGTCTGCCGCGAGAGGGCGGAGGCTCTGGAAGCCGTCGACCAGATCATGCGCCGCCGCCGCTTCGGGAGCTCGGGCGACCGGCTGCTCGTGGAAGAATTTCTGGAGGGCGAAGAAGCCTCGTTCATGGTGGTGACCGACGGCGACCGGGTGATCCCGCTCCCCCCCTCCCAGGACCACAAAGCGGCCTACGACGGGGACAAAGGCCCCAACACCGGCGGAATGGGAGCTTACTCGACCGATTCGATCCTCTCGCCTTCCCTGAAGGATCGTATCCTCGACGAGATCATCCACCCCGCGGTACAGGGCATGCGGGAGGAGGGACACCGCTTCAGCGGAGTCCTCTACGCCGGACTGATGCTCAGCCAGGACGGGCCCAAGGTGCTGGAGTTCAACGTCCGGCTGGGCGATCCGGAGGCCCAGGTGGTGCTCCCGCGCCTGGACTGCGACCTGGTGAAGCTGTTCGCCGCCGTGGCCCGGGAAGACCTGCGGGGATTCGAAGTCGGATGGAGTGCCAACGTCGCGGTTTGTGTCGTCCTGGCCTCCCAGGGCTACCCCGGTCCTTGCCGCACCGGCATGGAGATCGCCGGGCTGGAACTGGCTGAAGAGGTGGCCGGGACGACCGTGTTTCACGCCGGCACCGGCTCGAAAAACGGCAAGACCGTGGTTGCCGGCGGCCGCGTGCTGGGTGTGACCGCTCTGGGCGAGTCGCTGGAGGCCGCGCTGATGCAGGCCTATGAAGGGGTCAACAAGATTCACTTCGACGGCATGCATTACCGGCGGGACATCGCCGCCAGAGGCCTGCGCGGATAAGGAGAGAGTTCATGCAGCCCAAAGTGGGAATCCTGATGGGAAGCCGCTCCGATGCCGAAGTCATGCGGGAGGCGGCCCAGATCCTGGAAGAGTTCGGGGTCGCCTATGAAATGAAGGTCCGCTCCGCGCATCGCCTGCCGGAGGCGACCGCCGACTACGCCCGCACCGCCCAGGAACGCGGCCTCGAGGTGCTGATCGCGGGAGCGGGGGCAGCTGCACACCTGGCGGGCGTACTGGCGGCTCACACCCTGCTGCCGGTCATCGGAGTTCCCCTGGAGGGAAGCGCTCTGAAGGGCTTGGACGCCCTGCTGGCCACCGTCCAGATGCCCGGCGGGATTCCGGTCGCCTGCATGGCCATCGGAAAAGCCGGAGCCCGCAACGCCGCCCTGTTCGCCATCCAGATTCTCAGCCGCAAAGACTCCGCCCTGGTCGAGCAACTCCGCAATTACCGGGAAGAGATGCGCCGCCAGATCGAAGCGGCGGAGGTGAGCTGAAAGACCCCTCTCGACACCGTCGTGACACCGGTTTCCCGCCGCTGATTCTGCTGGAATTGGGTGATGTATCGAGGGGGTGTCCGCGCTCCACCTCAGTGCCTGGCGAGCGACCCTCACCGGGGAGTCTGGAGAGTCAGTCAGGTGCCGAGACTGGAGATGCGGAGGTAGCCGGACATCATCGGATTCATGGATGCAGCACTAACCCCGGACTATTCACCAGCTTTCTGCTGGGCGGCGCCATTATCATCCGCGCTTCCGACGCTCGCGACGAAACCTGGTGGAGAATCCGGGCTAAGAATCCAGGACCACCATTGCGACGGCGTAATCGTCGGCGTGGGTGATGGTGACCATGGGGCGCTGGGCGCCTGACTCCTGATAGATCTCCATGGCCTTGCCGTGCAGCTCCAGCATGGGACGCCCCAGCTCTCCGGCGACGACTTCCACGTCCTTCCAGCGGATGCCGGCCTGCCACCCGGTGCCCAGGGCCTTCAAGGCCGCCTCCTTGGCCGCGAAGCGACCCGCGAAGTGCTGATACTTGTTCTTGTGCGCCATGCAGTACTGGATCTCACGAGCCGTGAACACGCGCTGCACCATCGACTCTCCGTTGGAAAGCGCCCGTTCGATCCGCTTCACTTCGACAATGTCGACGCCAATGCCCACGACCATGGGATGTGCTACCCTTCTCGACCATGTTCCGCCAGCTGAGACGGCAGGGAATCTCCTACTACGCCTTCTCGGAATTGAAGGAGATTCCAGGACTGGTTCACGCCTTCACTTCCCGGCGGACGGACCTCAACTTACCAGATGCCGGAAAGCCGGCGGAAGTCGCGCACCAAAAACCGGGCTTGCTGGAGTTGTTGAATGTTCAACCGGCCGAGCTGCTCACCGTGCGCCAGATCCACTCGGATCGGATCGTGGGGCCGGCCGACTGCGGGCCCGAGAGGCCTCGAGCCGACGGCATCCTGTTGGCCGGCCCCGGGCGCTTCGGCGTGATCCGGACGGCCGACTGCATGCCCATCCTGGCCGTCGCTCCCAGGGTCCGCGCCCTCTGCCTGGTGCACGCGGGTTGGCGAGGCACGCGCGATCACATCGCCCGCAAAGGGGTCGAAAAGCTGCTGCAGGACTGCCGGACGGAAGCCAAGGACTTGATCGTGGCAATGGGCCCGGCCATTCGGATCTGCTGCTACGAAGTGGGGGAAGAGGTGCTGCAGGGATTCCGGCAGCAAGGCCACGACCTCGGGCGGGTCAGTCGCGGGCGGCACCTCGACTTGGCGGCCGCCAACCGCGCCGACCTGGAAGACCTGGGAGTGGGTTGCATCCTGGACGCTCAGATGTGCACCGCTTGCCGCGCCGACCTCTTCTACTCTCATCGCAAGCTCAAGGATTCGGGACGGATGTGGGCACTGGCCGGGTTCCGCGCGGGGGGCAGTACTTAGTACCCCGATCCATGAATACAGCAACGTATGTTGCGGGCGTTTCGAAGCAGCAGCCGGCCCCCGGAAACCGAGTGGACCACCCTGCTCGGTGGCGGCGGGCACTTGGGGGCTCGCCCGCAACCCTTCGGGCGCACGGGGGTCTCGGGAGATCTCTTCGTCGTTCCTCCTCGACGATGCTCCGGCATCGCCCCCTCCTCTTCGCGACCTCGCCTCCAGAGCCCCGCCCGCAACCATCACCATATTTACGAACCGGAGTACTCAGTACTGCGATCCGTACTCAGGGGCGTGCCGTCAGGAATCCGCCGTCTTCCCCCGTCACCTCGACTTCCAGGATTCGATTGGGGGGGAGCTCGGGGGGGAGCTGGATCTTCAGGTAGTTGTGGCTGATGGCCGAGCGGCGGCCGCCTTGGAAGTCGTGCAGGGTCAGCACGCTGAGGCGGCGTCCGATGAAGCTCAGGCGAAAGCTCTGGTTCTTTTGCTCGGACACCCGCCGGAATTGGCGGCAGCGCCGGCGCATCTCCCCTGGTGCCACCTTCTCTCTAGATTCCGAAGCGACCGTGCCACTGCGGTCGCTGTAAGGGAAAACGTGCAGGTAGGTGAAGGGCATCCGGCGGACGAATTCCAGGCTTTCCAGGTGATCCAGCTCGGTTTCTCCCGGAAACCCTGCAATTACATCGGTGCCGATGCCCGCCTCGGGAAGCAGTTCGCGAATCTCCTGAACGATCTGGGCGAAGCGAGCGCTGCTGTAGGGGCGCAGCATCCGGCGCAAGGTGCGATCCGAGCCGCTCTGCAGGCAGATGTGGAAATGGGGCACGATTCGGCCCCTGCTGGAGGCCGCCAATTCAATCACGCGGCGGGACAGCTCCATGGGCTCGATAGAGCTGATCCGGAGCTGGCCAAGGCCGGAAATCTCCAGCATCGCCTCCAACAGCTGGTGCAGCGGAAAGCGTGGCCGAACATGCAAGCCGTAGGTCCCGATGTGTATCCCGGTCAAGACGATCTCTTTGAAGCCCAGCCCGACGAGCTTGCGTACCTGCGCCAGGATTTGCGCGGGCGGAACGCTGCGGCTGGGCCCCCGCACCGCCGGAATGATGCAATAGGTGCACTTGGCGTCGCAGCCGTCCTGAATCTTGACGAAAGGGCGTGTTCGCCCGCCCATTTGAGTGGACGCCCTGAGGTCGATCCGCCGGACTTTTCGAAAGTCGTCCAGGTACACAGCCGCCAACTCGCGCCGGCTGGGGGCCCGGGCCGGCAAGCCCTCGCTCAGCTGGACCAGCCGGCTCTTGTGGGTGTTGCCCACGACTGCGTCCACGCCGGGAATTCCCGCCAGAGCCGAGGGCTCCCACTGGGCATAGCAGCCGGTCACGATCAGCCGGGCGGCGGGATTCTCGCGGCGGAACCGTCTCACCAGTTGTCGAACCTGCTGATCGGACCGATGGGTGACCGTGCAGGAGTTGACGACGATTACGTCGGCCTCTTGCCAGCAGACGGTTTCCCGGTAATCCGCATCCAGGAAGTCCTGACGCAAAGCGGCGCTGTCTGCTTGGTTGGTACGGCAGCCGAACGTGGCCACGTGAAACTTCCTAGGCACAGCTTTCCATCCGATCCAGGTAAGCCAGCTGGCCACAGGCAGCCGAGATGTCGTCCCCGCGGGGTCTCCGGACGAAGGCCGAGACGTGCTCCGCGGCCAGGATCTCGCGAAAGCGCTCGATGGTCGCGTCTGAAGGCCGGCGGTAAGGGAGTCCAGGGTTGGGGTTGTAGGGGATGACGTTGACCTTGCAGCGGGTCCCCCGAACGAGCCGAGCCAGCCGGCGCGCGTCCTCCTCCGAATCGGTCACACCCGCCAGCAGCACGTACTCGAAAGTGATTCGCCGGCGCGGCTCGAGGGGAAACTGCCGGCACGCTTCCAGAAGATCCCGTAAGTTCCACCTTCGGTTCAGCGGCATGATCTGGTCTCGGACTCGATCCGTGGTGGCGTTGAGCGAGATGGCCAGATTGGGCAAGGGAGATTCCTGCTGCATTCGCTGCAGCACGGGAACCACCCCCGACGTCGAGACTGTGATCCGGCGATGCGAGAGGTTGAGGCCGGAGGGGTCTGTGAGCAGCCGAAAAGACTGCATCACGTGGCGATAATTGTAGAGCGGCTCCCCCATTCCCATATAGACGACGTTGAAGCCCTGCGGTCGCAGGCAGCCATCGCCGATCACCGCCATGACCTGCCCCACGATTTCTCCCGGGCGCAGGTTGCGGCGAAACCCCATTTGTGCCGTCAGGCAGAACGTGCAGCCCACGTCGCAACCCACCTGTGAGGAAATGCAGATCGTCTCGCGCCGATCCTCGGGAATGTACACGGACTCGATGCGTTGGCCGTCTTCCAACTCGAAGAGGAACTTGACGGTGCCGTCCCGCGACTGGCTTCGCTGCGCCGTTCGGGGCAGCCCGACCCGATACTCGGCGTGCAGGCGTTCCCGGAACGGGGCGGGCAGATCGGTCATCTCCCGAAAATCGCTCTGCCGCCGAAAGTAGATCTGTCGAAACAGCTGCCTTCCCCTGAAAGCAGGCTCTTCGAGACCTTGCGCCAGCTCTTCCAATTGGCTCGAATCCCAGCCCAGCAAGTTTTTTTTCATACCCGGCTGCTACATTCTAGCCCACTGTGAAATTGACTGTCTTGGGAAGCGGAAGCAGCGGCAATTGCACCTGGCTGGGAACCTCCCGGACCTCGCTGCTGATCGATCTGGGGTTCGGGCCCCGCAGTCTGGCCCGGCGCATGAAGCAGGCCGGACTCGAGAACGCCCCTGTCGACGCGATCCTGCTGACCCACGGACACGCCGATCACGTCAAGGGAGTGGCCTGTTTCGCCGAGCGTCACCAGGTTCCCGTCTTCATGAACATCGGGACCCGCGAGGAAGTCCCCGAACTGGCCTCCCTGGACCGCTGGGAAGAATTTCAGCCGGGCGTTCCGTTCACGATCGGCGACCTGACCGTGGAGCCCTTCACGGTTTCTCACGACAGCGCTCAGCCGGTCGGTTTCCGGTTCCAGGGCGAGGGCATCCGCGGAGCGCTGGCCACGGACCTGGGCGAGATCTCTATGCCGGTTGCCAACCGGCTCCAGCAGTGTGACTGGCTGGTCCTGGAATCCAACCACGACGAAGACCTGCTCAAGCTGGGCCCCTACCCCTGGAACCTGAAACAGCGCGTGCTGAGCCGCTTGGGGCACCTCTCCAACTCGGAAGTCGGACGCTTTCTGAGCAACGGCTTCGACGGCCAGGCGCGCCACCTCCTGCTGGCCCACTTGAGCCAGCAGAACAACGACCCGCTGATCGCCCTGCGCTGTGCCCGCCAAGCCCTGCTGCGGCGGGCGCTCTCTCTCTTCGAACAGTGCCAGGTCCACTTGACTCACCAGGGCAAACCTTCGATAGTCTTGAACTTATGATAGCCCGGTATACCCTTCCGCCGATGGCGGAAGTGTGGTCCGAGGAGAATCGCTTCCGCAAATGGCTGCAGGTCGAGATCGCGGTCTGCGAAGTTCTTGCCGAACGAGGTGAAATCCCCCCCGAGGCGGCGGCCCAGATTCGAGAAAAGGCCGGCTTCAGCGTGGAGCGGATCCACGAGATCGAGCAGCAGACCCGCCACGACGTCGTCGCTTTCACCACAGCGGTGGCCGAAACGCTGGGCCCGGAGTCCCGCTTCGTCCACTTGGGGCTGACTTCCACGGACGTGGTCGACACCGCCCAGGCGCTGCAGATCAAAGAGGCCTCCGACCTGATCGAGACAGAACTGCTGCGCCTGCTGGACGCGCTCGAGCGCCAGGCCTTTGAGCATCGCCAGACGCTCATGATGGGACGCACCCACGGGGTGCATGCCGAGCCCCTGACGCTGGGGCTGAAGCTGACCGTCTGGTACTCGGAGATGCAGCGCAACCTGGAGCGTTTTCGCCGGGCGCGCCGCAACCTGGAAGTCGGCAAGATCAGCGGACCAGTGGGCTCCTTCTCCCACCTGCCGCCCGAGGTGGAAGAAGAAGTCTGCGCCCGGCTCGGCATCGGCCACGCCCTGGCCTCCAGCCAGACGCTGCAGCGGGACCGCCATGCCGAATACCTCTGCAGCCTGGCCATTCTGGGAGGCAGCTACGACAAGATGGCCACCGAGGTCCGCCACCTTCAGCGCACCGAGGTGCGGGAGGCCGGCGAGCCCTTCGCCCAGGGGCAAAAGGGCAGCTCCTCCATGCCCCACAAACGCAATCCCGTCATCTGCGAGAACATCAGCGGCCTGTCCCGGCTGCTGCGTACCAACGCCCTGGCGGCTTTGGAGAACATGCCGTTGTGGCACGAGCGGGACATTTCCCATTCCTCGGTGGAGCGGGTCATTCTGCCCGACAGCACGACCCTGGCCCATTACCTGACCACGCGCCTCACCCGGGTCCTGGACGGACTGGTCGTCGATCCGGAGCGCATGCAAGCCAACCTGGACATCACCGGAGGCCTGTACAACAGCAGTTCGCTGCTGCTGGAGCTGGTTCGCAAGGGCGCGCTGCGCGAGGACGCCTATCTGTGGGTCCAGCGCAACGCCATGCGCGTCTGGGACGAACGGGCCGATTTTCTCGCCCTGCTGTTGGAGGACCCCGACATCCGCCGCTACCTGAACGCCGACGAGATTCGGCGCGTCTTCGACCTGTCCGACAAACTCAAACACGTCGACCGGGTCTTCGAGCGGGTCTTCGGCGCCTCTCGACGACCTCAGCAGGAGCTGCCGCAGGAGTCATCTCTGGCGAAGCCTGGAGTGGAAGAACCATGAGCAAGGTGATCGAATACATCGACGCGAATCGTGAACGCTATCTCGAGGAACTGTACGAATTCCTGCGCATTCCCAGTATCAGCACCGCCGCCGAGCACGAAGCCGACGTCAAACGAGCAGCCGAGTATGTCCGCAGCCAACTGCAGCGAGCCGGGATGCAGCGCGCCGAGGTCTACCCCACCGCCGGACACCCCGTGGTGTACGGCGAGCGCATCGAAGATCCCGGCCTGCCCACGGTCCTGGTCTACGGCCATTACGACGTTCAGCCCGTGGATCCTTTGAATCTTTGGGAGAGCGGTCCCTTCGATCCCCAGGTCCGCAACGGACGCCTGTGGGCGCGCGGCGCGGCCGACGACAAGGGGCAGATGTTCATTCATTTCAAGAGCGCTGAAGCCTATTCGCAAACCGAGGGGCGGCTGCCCGTCAATTTGAAGTTCCTGATCGAGGGCGAAGAGGAAATCGGCAGCCCCCATCTGGAGGAGTTCCTCCGCCAAAACCTGGAAATGCTGAGCGCCGACACCGTCGTCATCTCCGACACCACCATGTTCGCCAAGGGGGTCCCCTCGATCGCCTATGGCCTTCGTGGCCTTTGCTATCTGCAAGTCGACGTGGAGGGGCCCAAGCAGGACCTGCACTCGGGGTCGTTCGGCGGGCCCGTGCCCAACCCGGCCTTCGTGCTGGCTCAAATCCTGGCTGCTCTGAAAGACGATCAGGACCGGATCACGATTCCGGGATTCTACGATGACGTGGTCGAGCTCACCGACCGGGAACGAAAGGAGTTCGCCTCGCTGCCCTTCGACGAGGACGCCTACAAGCGCGATCTGGGGGTCCGGGAATTGGCGGGAGAAGCCGGCTACACGCCGCTCGAGCAGCTCTGGGCCAGGCCCACCCTGGAGATCAACGGCCTGCTCAGCGGATTCACCGGTGAAGGAGCCAAGACCGTTCTCCCGTCCAAGGCTATGGCCAAGGTGAGCCTGCGCCTCGTCCCCAACCAGGACTATCACCGGGTCGAGGAACTGTTCGAGAAGTATGTCCAGCAACTGGCCCCGCCCACCGTGAAGCTGAAAGTCACGGGAATGCACGGGGGCAAACCCTGGGTGGCGGCGCTCGATCATCCCGCCCTGCGGGCCGCCGCGAAGGCGGTCGAGCGGGGCTTCGGAAAACGCCCCGTCTTTCAGCGCGAGGGGGGGTCGATCCCCATCGTGTCAACCTTCTCCGAACTGCTCGGCACTCCCTGCGTCCTGATGGGAATCGGCCTCCCCGACGAGAATGCCCACGCTCCCAACGAGAATCTCGATCTGGGAAACTTCTTCAACGGCATCAAGAGCTCGGCCTACTTCATGGAGCTGTTTGGGCAGAAACAGGCTTAACGCGCATTTCGCATGCGGGGTCGAGGGGCTCGTGCCGCCAATTCATCCTGGGCGTCCTCTGCGCCTTGGCGAGAGAGCTCCGGATCCGCCGGCTCTCGCCGAGCGCCAAAAATCGCACGTGCGCGTCAAGATTTTGATGCATGGACCCGGGTACCGATTCCCTGGAAAACTCACCGTTCCACACCGTACGAGTTACCGTGCGAGCGGACCCCCTGCTCTGGCAGAAGGTGCGTTCCATCATAGGTTTGCACAGCCCAACGGCGACCCTGGACACATCCCTGGGGAAGTGAGCCGTAGACTCCCCCGATTCAATCGGCACCGATCTTGCTTGCCCCGGAATCGGGAAATGGGTCTCTGCGAAAGCCTGCATCGAGACCGGAAGGGCCAAGGTGGCCGTCGATCTCCCAAGGCATCGTCGATTCGGGGCGGCCACCTTGCGCCGGAGGGTTTTCAGCCCGCAGGGGGAGTAGACAGTGATGAACGAACTGGCCAAAAGGGCCGCAACATTTCACAGCGCAGCAACGGGGTGGTGCCGCTACCTCCGCACGGTCTGGGAGGATCCCCAGGGGCAGGACCTGCAGAGCGTGAACCGCTACCTGCACAACACCGAGACGGCCGAGACCCCGGCTTCGGAACAGAGACGCCGCGACAGCCTCATCTGGAGCTGAGGGCCTCCCCTTGGCAGGCTCTGGCTGCTCAGGGCAAGCTCCGAGTCAAAGCCTCCAGAAGACCAGACCCCCAGACCTCCCCAGACCCCACAGACTCCCAGACCCCATGTACCCACGCCTCCTTGACCCTTTATAATTCGGTCTCGTGAGGTCGTTTCCAGAGCCGGAAATCTTTGATCTGCTCGTTGTGGGGGCGGGGCCTGCTGGTTCCAATGCTGCAGCGCTGGCACTGGGCTCCGGCTTGACGGTGGCCCAGCTCGAAAAATATCCTTTCCCACGGATCAAGCCTTGCGCTGGCGGCATCACGCGCAAGGGGTTGAATTCTCTCCAGCTGAACCTGGAGCCCAGCCTGCGCCGTGCCTTTCCGGACTTCCGATTCAACCTCTGGAACCGGCACGGCAACCGCTTCCTGCATCGCGAATTGTTGCTGCACATGGTCGTCCGTCCGGAGTTCGACAACGATCTGGTTCGACAGAACAGCAGGCATCCCCACTTTTTCTTTTTCGACGGCGAGCCGGTGCGCAGGATCGAGTATCGAGAGACGTTCCAGGTGGAAACCACGGTTCGCCGGCTGGAGGCGCGCCAGCTCATTGGAGCCGACGGGGCCTATAGTCTGGTCAACCGGCACTTCGATATTTCCAGACCCAAGGCCTGGGCGACCGCCGTAGAGGTAAACCTCGACCGGCGGCGCGCCCGCTGTGGAGACGAGGTCCCCCCGTGCTTCGATTGGGGGCTGATCGAGCGCGGCTACGGCTGGGTCTTCCCCAAGGACGACCACTGGTCGGTCGGGATTTACACCTTGCAGCGAGGGCTCCGAGAGATCCGCGAGCAGCTGGAAGGCTACATCCGGACCCGTTTCCGAGTGGACGGAGATCCACTGGACACCTTCGAGGCGTATCAGATTCCCGTGGGTGGGTACCGCCTTCGCCCCCCATCCGCTCCCGTCTACCTGGTGGGTGATGCCGGAGGGTTCGCCGATGCCATCACTGGAGAAGGCATCTATCACGCTCTGGAGAGCGGGCGCCTGGCCGGCCTGACCGCCGTCGAAGCCCGGCGGGGCGCCTGCAGCCACCTGCGCTACTACCGGCGGCTCTGGAAGGCCGTGCTCCCCGACACCTGCCTCAGCTACCGGCTCGCGCGGCGAGTCTACGGCAACCTGGAGCGCTCCCTGCGGCTGCTGCAAAACCCTTTGATTTGGCGTCCCCTCGTGGAAGGCTTCGCCCAGGGGGCGACCTTGAGCCAATCCATCCTGTTGGCTCCCGTGTTCGGGCTCCGCTCTTTGACGCGGGCGCGCCGAAACGACATCGAACTCTTCTCGAAGGCTGGTCGACATGAATGAAAAGAGCACCCTCTCCCAAAACTCTCAGCCGGCAGGACGCCGGTTTTCGCGGCGATCCTTCGTGGGCGCTGGGGCGGCCGGCCTCCTGTTCCACCCGGCACTCGGGCAAAGCGGGACAATACCGGGGCGCCCCGGGGCCGGCAACATCCATCTCTCGCTGGCCGCCTACTCCCTGCGTGAAGATCTGACGGCGGGAAAAATCGATTTGTTCGACTTCGTCCGCTGGTGCGCCAGGCTCGGATTGGCAGGGGCGGAGCTGACTTCCTACTACTTTCCGGACAATTTCGATCGAGACTATCTGCTGCGGCTGAGAAACTTCGCCTTCCACCACGGCGTCACGGTCAGCGGGACGGCCGTCGGCAACAATTTCTGTCTGCCGCCCGGTCCCCAACGGAAAGAGCAGGTGGACCACGTGGCGCGCTGGATCGATCATGCCGCTGACCTGTTCGCGCCGCATATCCGGGTGTTCGCGGGAAATCCGCCCGCCGGTACGGATGCCGCCACCGCCGTGTCCTGGGTGGCCGACTGTCTGAGGGAACTGCTGCCACGGGCCGCCCAACGCGGTGTGGTGCTGGGTCTGGAGAATCACGGGGGCATCACGGCACGCGCCAGGGACCACCTGGCCATCTGCTCGGCGGTGGGTGAAAACCCATGGTTCGGAATCAACCTGGACACGGGCAACTACCGCATTCAGCCCTACGACGAACTCGCGCTCGCGGCTCCGCGGGCAGTCAACGTCCAGGTCAAGGTCGAGGTCCACGGCTCGGACGGCAAACAAGTCCCGACCGACTTCGGCCGCGTCCGGAACATCCTGGCCGACGCCGCCTACCAAGGTTGGCTGGTGCTGGAGTACGAAGCCGAGGCCGACCCCTGGGAGGCAATCCCGAAGCACCTTGAGGAACTGCGGAGACTCTTCGGCTGATCGGCGAGTGTGCCGAATCGCGGACGGAGACCCGCGGAGTCGCGAGAGATGCGGCCCACGCCGCCGGCTCGGTTGAATTCCTCAGGCGGGCCGAGGGTAGAGGGCGATGTTTTCCCACCCCGATGCGTCGGAGCGCGCCACCACGGCCCTGACGGGCTCGGTGTCGCTCAGGTTGCGGACTTCGTGAGGGATTCCAGGCTCGATGAAGATGAAGTCTCCGGCCTGGTTGTCCACGGTCTGAGTCAGGCCTTCACCGTAGAGGTGACGCACCCGGCCCTCCAGGATGTACAGCATGACCTCGAAATCGACGTGAATGTGGGCGGCCGCGACTCCTCCCGGCGGAATCGTGGCGACGTTCATCGATAGCTTCGACGCGTTGACGTTCTTGGCGGAAAGGCCAGCCTTGTAGCGAATCCCGTTCCAGGAGCGGAAATCGTCGCTTCCGCGTAGGACTGAAATCCCGTCGCCGCCTTCCACGTCAACCGCCCAGCCGGCCTGTTTCTTACTCATGCCCCGGATTCTAGGAGTTTCGAAGCGGACGAATCAACCAGGCACTGCAGGGCGTCCTCGACTGCCCCGCGCGAGAAGATCGAGCTACAATGCCCGGAATGCTCTACCGCAGCCGTCTTCCCGCCTCGCCACTCTGCCACTTCGTGGAATTCTTCTGGTATCACCAGGGTTATGCACCCGACTACGCCATGGAGAAGCTCCTGCCCGACGGCGCCATCGAGGTGGTCATCGATTTTGAGGACAGCGCCAAGCGGCTCTACGACAGGGACGACCAGGAGCGCTTCCAGAGCTTTCGCAGGGCCTGGATTTCCGGTCAGCAAAAAGATTTTCTCGTCATCGAATCTGCTCAGAACTCGCACATGATCGGCATTCGTTTCCGCCCTGGAGGCGCGTATCCCTTTTTCCCCTTTCCCCTCTCCGAATTGAACGGCTCGGTGATCGAATTGGACCTCGTGTGGGGCCGGCTGGCGAGCCGTTTGAGAGACCGCCTGCTGGAGACACCGGGGGTCTCCCGTAAGTTCGAGGTGCTGGAGCGGTTTCTGCTCACCCAGGCTCTGCTGGTTCTCGAGATCGATCGAACCCTCGAGTTCTCCCTGAGGCAGCTCCGGCACGCCCCCGAAAGCCTGTCGATCCGCCAGCTCTCGGAGCAGATCGGAATCAGCCAGAAACATCTGATCCACAAGTTCCGCCGGCAAGTCGGCCTTCGACCCAAACTGCTATCGCGCATCTTCAAGTTCCAGAAGGTCCTGGCCTCGATCGAAGCCGAGCGCCCGCTGGTCTGGGCAGACCTGGCCTTGGACTGCGGCTACTACGACCAGTCCCATTTCATCCGGGAGTTTCAGTCGTTTTCCGGCATGAATCCCACACGCTATCTGGTCGACAGAGGCGAGTTCTTCAACTGGGTGCCGATCCGGTGACGCGGACCGCCTCTCCCCCCGGGTAAATTTTTTACAATACCGGTCTCCCGTCTCCCCCGTAGACTCCGTTTCGTAGGACAACAGACTCAATGAAAGGAGTGTGCGAGTGGAAATCGGAACGATCAATTATCTGGCCGTCGTGGTCGCTGCTTTGTCGACTTTCCTGATCGGGGGCCTCTGGTATTCGCCACTGCTCTTTCAGAAGAGCTGGATGAAGGCCAACAACTTGAGCGAGGAGCAGCTGAGCCGGGCCAATCCGGCCAGGACCTTCGGCTTCGCTTTCGTCTTCGCCCTGGTGATGTCGTTCAATCTAGCCGTGTTTCTCTCGGGCGAAGGAACGACGCTCGGGTGGGGCGCTACGGCCGGCCTGCTGGCGGGGCTGGGCTGGGTGGCGATGGCCGTTGCAACCATCGCCCTGTTCGAACAACGTTCCTGGTCTTACATCCTGATCAATGGGGGATGCCAGGTGGTGGGTTTCGTGGTGATGGGCGCGATCCTGGGGGCTTGGCGCTGAATTCGGAGCCAGCGCCGATTTCGCTCGATGGCCAGGCTCCCCGGTTCACAAAAACTGGCCAACGGGGTCAACCAATCGCGTCGACTGCTGGTCTAAGTGTTCGGTTTGCAGGCTACCGAGACGAGAGCAATCGAATTCGAGACCCCATCCGGAGTGGCACGTCTTCGCCGCGACCGGGACCTCATGGCGGCCGTGGGCAAGGGAGACCCCGAGGCGGTGCGGAGCCTTCTGGGCCAGTACCGCAACCGGGTCTTCCACTTCCTTTGTCGCTCGCTGGGGGATCCGGAAGAGGCCCTGGACATCACCCAGGAGGTCTTCTTTCGGATCTGGCAAAAAGCCAAGCAGTACGACGACCGCTATCCGTTGACCCCTTGGATCTACCGCATCGCCAGCAACCTCTGCACCGACCATTACCGGCGCAAGAATTTCCGGGTCCACGCCAATCGGGTGGACTGGGAAGAAAGCCAGGGAAACGGCGGCTCGCGGCAATCCTCACCCGAAGAGGTGGCCCAGCAGCGCGAGACGCTGCGACGCCTCCGGGACAGCCTGGAGACGCTCCCGCCGCGCCAGCGCCAGGTGCTCCGGTTGCGTCTGCTGCACGAGTATCCGCTTCGTGAGATCGCCGCAGCCGAAGGGATCTCGCTCGGCACCGTCAAGTCGACGCTGCACGCCGCGATGGTTCGCATTCGGCGGAACCTGGCGGAGGCCTGAAAGCCGGGAGGGAGACAGGGAGCCTGCACGGCTGTGTCGTCCACGACCCGGGTTCCAGCGCTTCGGACGGGAGAGAGCCTCTACCTCTCGATGACCAGCTCCGGATCCAGCTCTACAGCCCCATTGATCAGGACATCGTACTTGTAGGTGCCCAGATCGTCGTTGGGAAGGACTCTCACCCTTCCCCGGATGTTTCCGGATTCCCCCGCCGGGATCGCTGGAAACGGCCGCAACTCCAACGGATTCTTGGGTCGAGACCCCTGATCCAAATGTTTGAAATTGCCGACGCCCACCTCAGCCGTGGAACCACACCCGTTGGTCACCGTCCAAATGATGTGATTGTTGCGTTCGGCCCCTTCGATCCGATCGGGCCCGGTCTGGACTTTGCAGCTGCCGCCCCTGTCCGCCAGCTCGATCGTCCGCTCGATCGTAACCGGTGGTTGGCAATTGAGCAGAGCCACAGTATGAGCCAGTATGATCCCGATCAGGACCGCCGGGCCTCCCTCGACTAATCTACCCATTGTGGGACCTCCCCCTGCTGTGCGTTACCCCTCTTGTTCCCTGAATCCCCGCAGAAACTCCTGCAGACTTTTCAGCCCGTTGAGATCGTCATCGGCTGCAGCCTCGCTGGCACTATACCCGTGTTCGGTGGCCAGTTTCAAAAACTTCAGCGCGTCGGCCTCCTGGCCCGCCAAGGCGTGCACCACGGCCCGGCGGAAAAGGACTTGGCCATCTTTCGGCGCCAGATCGTGAGCCTGCCGCATGTGATGCGACGCTTCGATATGGCGCCCCAGTTTGGCTTCCAGCAGGGCGACCATGCCCAAGGTGCGCGCATCCCGTGGATTGACCTTCAGCTGCTCCCGGCTCAACTCCAACGCCTCGATGAACGAGTCGCGAGCCAGCTCCTGCCGGCCCAGCCTGAGGTAGGTGTCAGCCAGGTTGCGGTGCAGCGCCGGAGCCCTGGGCTGGAGATCCAGTGCTTTCCGGTAATTCTCCGCGGCCTCGGCGTACTTCTTCTCGCGGTACAAAATGGTGCCCAGGTTGGAGTGCGCGGCCCAGCTTGGGCCGACTCGAATAGCTTCCTGGTAGTTGGCCTTGGCCTTCTCCAGGTCTCCCAGAGAATGATAGGCCACACCCAGGCGCAGGAAGCCCCACGCAGAATCGGGCTGCAGTTTCGTCACTCTCTCGAGGGCAGCGACGGCCTCGAAGTAGCGTCCTGCCTCCAGCAGGACCAGCCCCAGTGAACTGTGGTTGCCCCAGAAGTTGGGTCGAAGCCGAATGGCCTTCTCCAGCTCCTGAACGGCCGCGTCGACTCTGCCTTCCGATGCGTAGATCTCACCGAGCAGGCGGTGAACGTCATCATTGGCTGGTTGCAGCCTTTGGGCTTCGCGCAGTGACTGAATGGCCTTCGCTGTCTCTCCGGTACCCTGGTGGATGAGTGCCATGGTGTAGTGAACCCCCGCCTGAAAAGGATCGAGGCGAAGTGCGGTCCGGATGGCCTGGCCGGCCCGCTCGGTCCAGAAGAAGACGCGCGTCTGCTTGTATTTCGTCCAATACGCCTCTCCCAGACCGGCGTAGGCCAGTGCGAAATCGGGATCCTTCTGGATCGCCGACTCGAACAGGCGTACGGCGCGATCCAGATTCTCGACCACGTCGGGCCGATCCAGGAACGCATGGGCCTGGGTGAACTCGGCATAGGCCTCACGGCTCACCGTCGGCGGGGTGGAGAGGCGCCTCCGGTCGTCTTCGGTCAGAACGAGTTCCAGCGCCTCACTCAACTGGTAAGCCAGATCCTGCTGAAGAGAGAACAGGTCGTCTCGGTCACCTTCGACCGAAGCACCCCAGAACACCGATCGTCCGCGATTCAGATTCAGCGTCACCCTCAACCGGTTGCCTGCCTCCTGCAGCGACCCGGTCACGAGAAAGCTGGCCCCCAGATCCCGAACGATCCGGTCCAGGCCGACTCGACCAAGGTCGGGCCTGAGGCTGTCGGCAGTGGACACCATGGTCACGGACGGGATACCGGAAAGGCTGGTGATCAGCGAATGGGCGATTCCCAGCGCGACCTGCTCCAAATCAGCCTTCTGACTCAGATTGGCCAGGGGGAGGACCGCCACGACCGGTCTGGGCACGGCTGTTTCGGTCCGAGTGATCTCGTCGCTGCTGCGGGCTCGCTCCAGAAGGACCGTACTCAGACCCCAGATGAGAGGTATGAACAGCAAGAGGAGCGCCCACACGATCCAGCGGGGGGATCGTCGCCACACGCTCCGCTCCCAGGGAAAGGAGGGAACTCCCTGCTCCAACCTGTCCAAATCGTCGAGCAAGGCAGCAGCCGTGGGATAGCGATCGTCCGGCTCCTTGGTCAAGAGACGGTTGGCAACGCGCTCCAGCCTCGACCCGGAGCCCTTCCGCCGAGGCAGCGGTTTGGGCTGGGCATGGATGATGGAATCGATGGTGGAAGTGGGGGTCGCCTCTTTGAACGGCCGCTGTCCACTCAACATCTCGTAGAACACGACGCCCAGCGAAAAGAGATCGGATCGCTGATCCAGTGTCCGGCCCAGGGCCTGCTCCGGTGACATGTAGGCCACCGTCCCAATCAGTCCCCCGACTTCCGTCAATTGCGTGGCCGCCGCATCGTCGGCCGTCCCCGAATCCGTATTCAGTTGTGCGATGCCGAAATCCAGGATCTTCACCTGGCCCGTCCGGGTCACGAATATGTTCGACGGCTTGATGTCCCGGTGAACAATGCCACGGCCGTGCGCTTCCCGCAGGCCGTTTGCGACCTGACGGAGCACGTCGATGGCTCGATCGGTTTCCAAAGGTCCCTCGGCCAGAGACTGTGCGAGGGTCCGGCCCTCCAGACGCTCCATCACCAGATAGGGGCAGCCCTCCAGTTCACCGACGTCGAAAACCGTGCAGATGTTGGGATGGTTGAGGGAAGATGCCGTTTGGGCCTCCCGAAGGAAGCGAATTCGGGCGGTCGGCCTTTGCGCCCTCTCGTCCAGCAGAAACTTGATGGCGACGGCGCGCTGCAAACGGGTGTCCGTCGCCGCGTACACTACACCGGTACCGCCCGCACCCAGAAGGGAATCGATGCGGTAATGGCCGACAGACCGCCCTTCCAAGTCTCTAGCCCCTGACATACCCCTCACTACTGGATTGAGCCGTAACTTAGCGTAGGACTCCAGGCCTCTGAAAGCAAGCATGGCACTCTCTAATGCGGACAAGAAGCGGAAAAGGGGCCAGGGTTGAGTCGGGCGTGGTGAAGGTTGTAGGGCTTACGGCGTAGGGCGTAGGGCTTACGGCGTAGGTCGCAGGGCGTAGCGCTATTGAGCCCTCTACTGCGGCAGTTTCTGCTGGAACAGCCACTCCCAGAGCTCGGACTCCGAGTAGGCCGCGTCCCAGGAATCGTGGCCGACTCCCGGATACTCCGTGAAGCGAACGTCGCCTCCGGCCGAGCGCAATGCCTCCACCAGCCGCCGTGATTCGCTCACCGGGATGACCGGATCGACTTCACCATGAAAAGCCCAAACGGGAGTGCGGCCGATACCCCGGGCGGTGAGGGCGAAGATGTCTTCAGCCGCCTGGGCCGCCGGGTGCCAGTGGGGGGGAGGGATGCGCGCGCGGCTGCTCACCCCCCCGCAGACGGGAACGAGGGCGGCAAACTTCCCCGGGTACTTGAACCCGAAGGCCCAGGTTCCGTAACCGCCCAGGGAGAGACCTGTCAGATAGATTCTGCGACGGTCGCCGTGAAAGTGAGAGAGCGCGTCCTCCAGGACAGCGAAGACTCGGGCCTCGACGGCGGGAGCGCCCCACCAGGTTCCCCGGGGGCACTGCGGAAACACCACCACGGCCCCGAATTCCGGCTGGTTGAGGAGTCGCGGCGGCAAGCCGACACGAGTATGCGCCACCCCGTCCGAGCCGCGCTCGCCGGCGCCGTGCAGGAAGAGAATCACGGGCCAGGCCCGATCCGACGTCCAGCCGGCGGGCAGGAACACCTGATAGGTGAAGTCGGTCCCATCCCCCAGTGATACCGTCCGGTCCTGAAAGACCTCTCTGCTGGGAGGAGCCGCGCAGGCAGCCCCCGCCACCAGCAGGATGGGAAAGAATACGATGTCCAGGCCCCGACGTCGCTTCATGTCTCTCATCTCCCGCTCCCACTGACTCGATCCCTGCGGCTCACCCTGCATCCCCCGGCAGGTTCATCGGACTTCCAGGTTCCACGCCCATAGTATGATGGGCGCCATGGCCATTTGGAAGCGGCCCGTGACCCTCGAAGGGCTGCAGGAAGCCTGCAGCGGGACGATGGTGGAACACCTGGGGATCCGCTTCCTCGAGGTCGGCGAAGACTTCCTGCGCGCCAGCATGCCTGTCGATCACCGCACCGTGCAGCCCCACGGACTGCTGCACGGGGGCGCCTCGGTAGCCCTGGCGGAGACGTTGGGAAGCTTTGGATGCCTTCTCTGCTTACCGGACGGGCAGAGGTGCGTGGGCTTGGAGATCAACGCCAATCACCTCCGTTCACTCCGGGACGGCCAGGCCGTCGCGACCGCCCGCCCGCTTCACCGCGGCCGCACCACCCACGTCTGGGAAACTCGCGTAGAAGACACCCGGGGCAGACTCGTTTCCATCTCGCGCTTGACCCTGCTGATCCTCGGGAAAGAGTCTTGAGCCCTACGCCTCTTACGGCTCGCTCAGTTCGAGTTCCTCATGCGGTTCGCGACGCACGCTCATCACCCGCCCTCTTTCGAGCGCCCAGTCGATCATCATACGAACCCAGGGCGGCGGCCGCTTCCCGGCCGCACTCTCCTGGTTGAAGATCTCCACCGCCTGCGCACCCCAGGTCTCCCAGGCCAGCCTCTCGATGTCGGGCCGCGGCACGTTTCTCTCTTGAAGGGCCTCTACGAACCTTTCGATATCGCCGAAGGTGTCCCCCGTGCGTCGAGACGGCCACTGGACGGCGCTTGTGTCGTAGCCGTTTGCGGTGAGATGTTGGACGAGGGACTGTTGGACCTTCGAAACCGCGGGGAGCGTGCTGCGATCACAGGGAGCCGTGTGGCCGCTGACCCAGCCCAGGGACATGGATGGGCCGATCAGGTCAAGACTGTAGACACCCTGGCAAACCACGGCCAGTACCCGGCCCAGCGTGAAAAAGGGGGGCCCGGCTCGCTCCGTGTCCATCCAGTAGAGCCCGTCTCGCTTGACCGCTGCGCCCACATCCTGCACGGCCACCAGAATCGGGTGCAAGGGATCCAGAGGCCGTGAAATCAGCGACCTGCCCTCCATCCATTGAGGAACCGGCAAACCCAGGTAGCTCGCCACGGTCGGAGCGATGTCCAGCAACTGGCAATTCTCTCTGATTCTTCCGGCGTGCTCTCGGTTCGGGAAACGAAACATCAAGGGAATCCGCACTCCGCTCCGGAAACGAGCGGCGTGATCCGAGGTGATGACGAGAATCGTGTTCTCCAGGAGCCCTCTTTGCCGCAAGCGTTCGACGACCCGGCGGACATAACCGTCGAAGCCCCGAATGGCATCGTCGTAGAAATCTCTCATCCAGGGCCAATCCTGAACCTGGCCTTTGGAAAAGAGCGGCTCCGCGGAAGTGAAACGGGGCCCGTGCGTCCCCATCAGGTGGAGCTGGACGAAGAAGGGTTCAGGCGTCCCGTCCAGAAACTCCTCGAATGCGGCCAGCCGGCCCTGGTCTCGGGGTTTGGCGCCGCCGGGCGTCGTCACTTCCTGATAGACGTCTTCGAGGGGACGGAATCCCGCCACGTGCTGCAACCGCGATCGGAGGCGGCCGCTCATCTGACCGAGGAAGTAGGCGGTCTCCTGACCCACGACTCCAGCTGCCCCCTGCCACCAACGGTTGGCCCCGGCGGCCTGGAGATTGGATTGGTCGAACGACTCCCTCATGTTCAGGTCGAAGGCGTCGGCGTAGTGGCGGATACTCACGTGCAGGCTGCGGTAGCCGCGACTTCGCAACTGAAATGGGAGATGCTGGAATGCATCCGTCCCGCGCAGAATATCGGGAGGGTAGATGACGCGGGTCTGGGTGGGCAGTTTTCCCGTGAGGATCGAGACCAGTGAGCCGGTGGTGCTGCTGGCGTTGGAGAAGGCATTCTCGCAAAACATCGTCTCACTGGCGAACTCTCGCAGAAAAGGGGTGGTGTCGCGGCCATAACCGTAAACCGAGAGACTGGAGGCTTGGAGTCCGTCACTGGACAGCAGGACCAGATTGGGCGATCCGGAACCGGGAGGGCGGCCCGCCTCGGATACCTGCGGAGAGGACTGTGCAGAGGCTCCCGTCAGCAGAAGGGTCACGCCGGACCCCGCCACCAGTAACATTGCTGCGGGGAGGATCCAGCCGGCTCGCCGTTGTTCGGATTGGCCGAGCTGCCAGGCGATCCCGGCGACCAGCCCACAGAACAAGGCCTGGTAGCCGAGAATCCAACATCCCGAGGCCGATCGAATCCCGAGATCGAGCACGGTGAGGGTGAAATTGTCGATCAGCAGCAGTGAGCAACTGGCCAGCAGGAGTGAGATCGAGGCTCGCAGCAGGCCTCTTCCCCACCAATCCAGCCGGGGCCCGGCCAGGGCGGCGACTCGGACCGCGAGAAACATGATCAAAAAGGGGAGAAGCAGCGGCAATGGCGCCAGCGCCAGCACCTGCCAGGATTCCCGCCGACCCAGGGCGGACAGGAAGGAGGGCTTGGTCACGAAAAACAGCCACTCCATCAGAACGTAGAAGTAGCAACTCCAGACGGCCACACCCAGTAGAAAATTCCAGGAGCCTGGAGGATGGGCTGGCCGAGACGTCGAACGATCTTCCCGAGTCATCAAGACAGAATCCTGTACACGAATGCGAACTCGAGTGCAAAGAAAGTGCGAAAAACGAGACGGGTGAACGGGCGGGTCTGAACCGACGGATCTCGTGGCTCGGCAACTCTCGAAGGTGGCTGCTGCGTCAGGACTCGAAGCCCAATTCGGTGATTTCTACTTTGACCTTCTCAGCCCAGCTCTCGGGGGCGTCGTCGACGGTGATACGGAATTGCACGCTCGAGTCCGCCTCCAGCGCGTCCCCCCCCAGCAAGGAGCTGGAAACCGGGGTGTGCTGGCGTGAGAGGATCGTCTCACCATCCTCGTCCAAAAAATGCAAGGTCAAGACAACCGCGCTCAACGTGCGGTCACCCGAGTTGACGACATCCCCGTAGACCGCTTGTCGCCCGGTGACACTGCGGCTCACTCGAACGTTGGCCAGCTCGACCCGGTCCATGTAGGCATCACGCTCTTCCGGCGGTGCCAATGCCGGGGAACAAGCGCCCAGTACCAACCCAGCCATGCAGACAAGAGTGACTCTGCTGTTCATTGACATGAGAACCTTGACCTTTTTATAGCACGACACGCAACAGCCTTACTAGCCAATTTTCGCCAACCGCACGGATCAGCTACTCATTTCGGGCGATGTCTCCGGAGGGCTTGCGCCAAGAGTTGACCCTGGGCGATGATCGACGGGCAACGGAGAAATCGACTCATGCATGACCCAGGGAAGGGGCCGGTGCAGCGGCTGGGGCGGCGATTGCGGCAGGCTGCCTTCGCGACTGTGACTCTCCTGATCGTGCTCGTCTCCAGCCTTCTCTTTATCGCCCTTTATCCACTGCCCATCGGCCCCGAGTGCCGTCTCCCGGACGGCGCTGCCTCCGCGGGCCTGCTGCAACCCGTCTTCCCGGAGAGAGACTGGGAATGGTTGCCGTCCGCCGAAGCGGCCGGGTTCTCCCGGCGCGAACTGGAAGCGGCCGCGCGTCACGTCGGAAGACTGCCTGGCACGGGCTTGATGGTGATCGTCGGGGGACGGGTGCTGATGCAGTGTGGAGACGTGCAGCACTCGAGTTACCTGGCTTCAGTCCGCAAGAGCATTCTGGCGATCTTGTACGGGAAATACGTCGCCGACGGGACGATCGACTTGGCCAAGACTCTGGCCGAGATGGGGATGGATGACCACGAAGGCCTGCTTCCCCTGGAGCGGCGAGCCACCATCGAACACCTGATTTCGGCTCGCTCCGGTGTCTACCATCCCGCCTCCAACCCGGGAGACAGCCTGGCCTCCGCTCCCCCGCGCGGCTCCCAGACACCGGGAACCTACTATCTCTACAGCAACTGGGATTTCAATGCCGCAGGGGCGGCCTTCGAGGCGGCGACCGGCAAGGACATCTTCGATTCTCTGGCCCGGGATCTTGCCGCACCGATCGGAATGCAGGACTTCCACCGCGACCGCCAGCGAAAGAGTGGGGACTTGACCCGCTCGCGCTACCCCGCCTACCACATGTGGCTCTCCACCCGCGACATGGCGCGCGTCGGCTATCTGATGTTGCGAAAGGGCCAGTGGGGTGCGACAACCGTCATTCCGGCCGAATGGGTCGACCGCATGGTGAGCCTCTCGACCCCGGTAGAGGAGATGAATCCCGATGCGCTGCGCAAAGGCCCCTTCGGCTACGGCTACATGTGGTGGGTCTACGACGGCCCTGCGGCGCAGGGCGCCTATCGCCGTGCCTACTCGGCTCAGGGGGCTTACGGCCAGTACATCACGGTGCTCCCGGAACTGGACCTGGTCGTGGCCTACAAGACCGATCCCGACGCCCAAGCCCATCCGGGCTTCTGGAACTGGCTGCGCTTCGAGCTGATGCCACTCGTTCCCACCACCGGCAGGGAGGATTATCAGAAGTTGCTCGACCTGCTGGCCGGGGCGCGATGCGACGGGGAGTGTGGCTGAGCGGAGCGATTCCCTCCTTTTGCGCTTCGGTCCCCGATCACCCAGGCGGCCCTGAGAGTGCTATTCTCCCAACACCACCTTCAGGTGACGGATCCGTTGGTTGACCTGCTCCAGGCCGAGTGCACGGAAGCGAGCGGGCAGGAAGCGGTTGTCGGTGCACTCTTTGACGGCCAGCAGATCCATCAGCTCCAGCCGTTCGACATGGGCGGAAGGGCGAAAGTCGGCAATCACCGCGGCGACGATCTGGCTCAGGGACTGCTGCTGGCCGTCGGCGGGCTGAGTTTCGTGGAGCCTCAAGCTGCGTACCAGAATCCCCTCCATCTCGTTGCCTCCCAGCGTGTGATCGTCCGGAAGCTGCGGCAGACTCTCGGAGTCCAACCCCAAACCGACCTTGCGCGCCATGGCCCAGAACAATTCCTGCCGGCTCTCCGGGTCGTGAGGCGGAAACAGCGGACTGTGGATGTCCAGGCGGCCCTGGCGTTTCAGGTCGACCTCCAGCAGGTCCGGCCGGCTGGTGGCAAAGATCCAGATGATCTTGCCGCGATTGCCGGTGTCGCTCATCTCGCGCGCCAGCATGCCGTAGATGCGGCCGGACAATCCGGAGTCGCCCGAACCGCTCTCTCTCTTGCCGGTCATCTGATCGGCCTCGTCGACGAACACGATGACTTGCCCGAGGGCGTGCAGAATGTTGAAAATATGCTCCAGGTTGCCTTCGGACGCTCCCACCCACTTTTCGCGGAAGTTCTTCAGTTCCACCACGGGAATGCCGATCTCACCGGCCAGGCACTCGACCAGATAGGTCTTGCCCGTGCCAATCCGCCCGCACAACAGATAGCCCATGGGGATGGCTCGCAGCCTGCCGCGCTTGAGCAACTCGGCATCCTGGCGCAGCCAGGCCTTGGCTTCCGCATGGCCGGCCACATCGTCCAGGGTGCGCCGCGACTCGATGAAGTCGATCCGGCCGAAGGCCTCCTTCTCGATGATCTCCTTCTTGACCTGGGTCAGGTATTTCATCGTGATGGGCTGGGCGCGCGACAGAGCCCTCAGCAACAGCCCCCGGACGTTGACCCGGGAGAGGCCGACGAGCTTCTCGGCCAGCTGCGAACGATCGACTTCGCAGACCTTGCTGAAGTCCGGCTGGTCGGCGGTGAGGTGCTCGACGTATTCCTGGATCTCCGCGGCCTCGGGGAGCTTGATCTGGATCTTCGCGCTGTAGGGATTCTCGATCAGCATCCGGTTCAAGTCTGACAGGTTCTCGGCGATCAAGACGGTCGCCACCAGCCCGCTGGTGATGGCGGGGTCGGCCGACCAGTCGAGCAGTTGGATCAGGTTCTGGCTCAAGTTTCCCGACAGGTGCACCGGCTCGCCGCGGGGTGCGATGAAATGGACGTAGTCGATCACCGCGGCTACCCGCAAGGGCGAAACCACGCGACTGCCGTCTTCTCCGGCGGTGGTCCGGTGCTGGCTGCCCCGCAGGAAGCGATTGACGAGCTCCAGCGCCCGCTGGGGGTCACGGGGAAGCAGATTGCTCAGATCCAGGGAACTCAGTTTGTCGGGGCCCGCATCGGGGAGGTTGGCCCAGTCGGTGCCGCGAAAGGCGTCGAACGCCTTCAAAAAGCCCCGAAACTCTTCCCCTCCCTTGCGGATGCGGATGCCTCGACCCCGGTCGTAGTGGATGACCACGTCGAAGGGCGCGAACATCACCTCTGACAGGAAACGCGCCAGTGAGTGAAAGCTGCGGCCTCCCTCGCCGGCCGGAATGGCCACCAGATCCGTGATGTTGCCGTAGAGAATGAACTGGCTGTTGGACCCGGAGCGGTAAAGCTCCCGCATCTCTTCGGCCCAGTCGGGCAGATTCACCATGGCTCACTCCTTCTCCGTCTCCAGAGGCAGATCCGGAAGCTGCGACAGCACGTCCTCTCTCTCCTCGCCGCCCAGAGAGCTGAAGAACCCCGAATGCTCGTCCATCCACCGAGTGGTTTCCGACATCGTCGAGGTCACGGCGTCCAGGCGGGTGGAGAGAAACTCCGGCTTGCCGCTCACGGCCGATTCTTCCCGGATCAACTCGACCTGTTTCTCGACCCGCTCGAGTTCGGCATCGATGACCCGGAGGCTCTCTTTGGCTCGATTCAGGTTGCTGAGCCGCCGCTGGTGGATCTCCCAGGTTGCCTGCAAGGAGCGAGTCAGCGGGCTCTCTTCTTCCAGCTTGGCCAGCCGCTCCTGCAACTCTCGGGTCTCCTCCTCCAGGCGGCCCCGATCCACGTCTTCGGTGTTGGTGCGAATGACCTCCTTGGAGGTGAGCAGACGGAGGTAAATGGCCAGCAGCTGATTCAGGCTGCGGGCTCTCATGTCTCGGAAGTTCCCGAGGCTGTCACTGTTGAGTGTTTCGGAAATGCCCAGGATACGCCTGCACTGCCCCAGCAGCCGCCGGTAGCGCTGCCGGCTGGCCTCGGAGAGCCGGCCGACGGCGGCTTGGATCCCCTCCTGCCAGGTTTCCTGAATCTCCATCAAGCGCTCGGCTTGGACCACTTTCTGAAAGCGTTCGCTGGCGGCCAGCCAGCTCAAGTAGGCTGTCTCCAGAGCCGCACCCAGGAACCAGAAACCGGGGCTGGCCAGGCCCAGCACACCGAACAACCCCAATGCCATCTGATTGACCGGCATTTTGCCCATCAGGGGCATGTGCGCTCGCCGCCAAAAGGCTTCCTTCACGTAGTCCCAGAAGGTGAGAGGCTCCAACAACGTTTTCACTCCGCGCCCGAATCGACCTCCCGAAAGGCCTGCGTGACGGCCGCCACCGCTTCTTTGAAATCCGGCTCGGCCTGAACTGCGAGGGGATCACTGTCCCGGGTGGGCGGAATGACATCCGCGAACGACCGCGCGATCCGGCCCGGGGCATGGCTCATGATCCAGACCCGGTCCCCCAGGTACACTGCTTCGCCGATCGAATGGGTCACCAGAAAGACGGTCGCCTCGACTTCGTGCCACAACTCGGTGATCAGCCGTTGCATGTCGTAGCGGGTCGGCTCGTCCAGAGCGGAGAAGGGCTCGTCCATGAGAATGATCTGGGGTTTGAGCACCAGGCTCCGAGCCAGGGCCACCCGTTGCTGCTGGCCGCCGGACAGCTGATGCGGATACTTGTTTTCATGACCCGCCAGCCCCACCCGCCTCAACCACTCACGAGCCAGCTCATCCATCTCCGCTCGAGACAGGCCCTTGTCTCTGCGATTCACCTCCAGCCCGAAAGTGACATTGCGCAGGACGGTTCGGTTGGGAAAGGAGCTGTATTTCTGAAAGACCATGCCCCGATCCCGGCCCGGGCCCGACACGCGCCGGCCTCGCACTCGAACCTCGCCCCGGGTGGGCGGATATACGTCGCTGAACCCCTGGATCAGATTGAGAATGGTGGACTTTCCGCAGCCCGAAGGGCCGATGATCGCCACGAATTCACCCGTGCCGGGCTTGTCGCGCACCTGGAAACTCACGTCCTGGATCGCTGTGAACGCACGGGGCGTGCCGGCATTGAAGGTCTTCTCGACATCGAGGAACTCGACCACCGGGGGCCGCTGGCCGGGCTGCGAGCGGGCATCCGGTACGCGCTGAGGAGTCATGGGTCCGCCGCTCATTTCTGCTGTCCTCGGTACGGGAACAGATAGTTTCCGACAGTTGCCCAGAGGCGGTCGGTGATGAAGGCCAGCGCGACGATCGCGACCAGCACCAGATAGATGTGCTCGCGCGGCCCGCGCCGCTGGGAGATGATGATGATCCCCCCCAAACCCCGGCCGATGTCGACCATCTCAGCCAGAATGATGTAGCTCCCGCCGATCCCGAATCCCAGTCGCAGGGCCTGATAGATATCGGCCCAAGCGACGCCCAGCAGCACCTTGCTGACCGCCTGCAGCTTGCTGGCGCCCAGAGTGTAGGCCGTCTTCAGGTAGACTTCGTCCACCGCGTCGACGGCCTGCACGACCAGCGGCAGCAGATAGATCACGAAAGCCAGGGCCAGAAAGGCGATCTTCTGAGTTTCGCCCGTCCCGAACAGGCTCAGGGTGAGCGGGACCAGGGCTGGAATGGGCAGATAGGCGCCGAACACCGACAGGGGCTGGAAGAGCGCCTTGATCTTGGTGAAGGAGCCCATCAGCAACCCCAGCGGAAAGGCGATTCCGACGCCCACCAGAAAGCCGCCCAGCACACGCCCGAACGACACCAGAGCATTGCGCGTCAGGGCCCGGTCGAACCAGAGCGAGGGAAAAGAGAACACCACTTCCAACGGACTGGGCAGGATGGTGGGGGACATCAGCCGGTCCTCGGGCCGCGCGCCGGAGGTCACGAACCACCAGATTCCCAATACCCCGAACAAGGGAATGACACCCAGAACCCACCGCTGCCAGCCGGGTACCTCTTCCCGAATCTTCAGGACCTCGAGCAGCGGCGTCGCCCAGGCATTGACGCCCGTTTCTCGAGGCCCCCACTGCGTGCCGTCCGCCAGGTGCTGGACGGAGGGCTCCGGCTGTTCTCCCTCGATCGGACCGCTCATTGCGCACTTTCCGGGGGATACACCGAGACCTCGACCCTGCGATTGAGGGTATGGTTTTCCGGATCTTCCGGATCTGCCGGGGTGTTCCAGCCCACCCCCTCCACGATGAACTTGTTGGGATCGAACCTGTATTTCTCCACCAGCGCATTCTTGACCGCGTTGGCTCGGTCCAGCGAGAGGGTGCGGACGTCTTCGAAGCGCACCCCTCGGCCCCGCATGGAGGCGTCCGTGTGCCCGACGACCGCAATCACCGCGCGCTCGTACTGCCCGGCCAGCCGCCCCACTTTCTCCAGAGTCGCTTCGACGGTGGGATCGTAGAGCGTGTTCCGAATCGGCGCGCCCGACTCGTCGTGCTTCGGCTCGTAGATGTTGGAGGAATTGGGGAAGAAGTTGATGCGGATCGTCTGGGTCAGGATGGGGGCTTCCGCCTGCACCCTCGAGTACGAGGTGGGCGCGAACTGCGTGCGGTATTCGTCGGTCTGGTGATCGAATGCGCCTTCGGCGTCCAGCTGTTTGATGACGCTGAAATCCATCACCTCGTCGAAGCGCACCGGCGATCCGATCAGCCCCAACTCCCGATACACGAACGTGATGTTCTTCCAGGTGCGCTCGAAGTTGGCCGGCTCGTTCTGGTTGAGGAAGAAACCCTTGTTTTCAGCGAAGTTGGTCGAATGCGCGTCGGCAGCCATCCCCTGCACCTCGTCCACGGGCATGCCGTACCCTTCCGCCATCCACTGGTAGGCCCGAGCCCGGAAGGTGTCGTCCTTGAGCTGGTCCATGGTCTTGAAGATACCGGCCACCAGGCCCTTGATGATCTCGGGGTGGTCCTTGGCGAAGTCCGCGCGGGCGGCCCACACGTCGGCGATCAGTTTGTTGGCCTCGGCCGTGGTGGTCAGAATGCGGGTTCCCGGGACCTTCTCGGGGATGTTGTAGATGTCCGGCGCCCAGGACGCGCAGGCGTCGATGCTGCGATCGGCTACGAAGGCTGCGGCCGCTTCGAAGGCGCTGGCCGTGTAGCGGTGGTTGACCTCATTGGGCTGGATGCCTGCGTTGAGCAACAGGTTGTTCACGAAATACTGCGAAGGGCTGTTCTGTGCGTAGACAATGGTCTTGCCGCGGAGGTCGCGGGCCGTGGCTATGGCCCCGCGAACCACGATTCCATCGCCTCCATTGGACCAGTCGATCTGCTGGTAGATGCGGGGGGCCGTCCGGGAGTCTTTCATCAACTCCGGCGCGAACAGCACCATCATGTCCAGCGTGCCCCACAACACATGGCTGTCGCCTGACGCGAAGGCATCGCGGGCCACCACCGGGTCGTCAATCAGTTTCAAATTCACCTTGAACCCGTGATCCTTGAAGAAGATGCTCTCCGCGTTGGGGCGAAAACCATGGTTGGCAGCCACGATCGGCAGCCAACCGATCCAGACGTTGATTGGGAACTCCACCACCTTCTGGCTCTCGTCCCAGGAGTAATTGCTCACTCCCTGCACCGGGGGCAGCTTTTCGGCGGGAACGTAACCGTACTCGCTGACGGTTGTGATGCCGGCCGTATCGGGCGCCTCGATCCTCCGAAACGCGTCCAGATCGACGCCACCGGGCCCCGTCTGACTGGGAGCGATCAAATCCCAGAAGTAATAGCCGGCCCCTCCGATCAGAGCCAGCACGAAGAGGCCAATTACCAGTTTTCCAAGCCCGGTTGGGCCAACTTTTTCAGCCATGACGTTCTTCACTCCTTCCCGAGGTTGGGTGTGCCAGCGGAAACGCCCGCGCTGACCCTAACGTGAGTACTGGCATGCCTCATGTTTCATGAAGCATCTGGGGCGGCAGGCCAGCTCATGAAAAAAACCCCGCTGGCGCTTTCCGCCGCCGCCCGGCTCCGCGAGGGCGCCCGTAAGGTCCCACCGGGAGCGCGACGAGTATCCAAACCCGTCCCGTTCGTTGCGTTCTCTCGCACTGCGCTCGCAGCTCTCCCTCTACCCTTCCGTCAACTCAGGCCCCATGTCCTTGGTGGGAGGGGCCGCTTGCGCCTCAGAAGCCTCCGACTCGTCGGCCGGCATCTCCAGGCCGTAAGCAGCTGCGAATTCGGTCAGGGCCTGATCGGCCATGGCCTGCTGCTCGGCTTCCTTCAACTCCACCTGCGAAACGTCAATCGTGGAAGCCGCGACTCGAGCCCGGCCAGCCGCCTTGTCACGCCGTTCCGTCAGATACTCTTCGACCCGGGAGATCGTGTCTCCGGTGCCGCCGATCGCGCCGATCATCCCTTGCGCCATCTCTTGAAGTTCGGCCTGCGCCTCCATCAGTTCGGCCTCGGAAATCATGCGTTTGAGCGAGTCGATCTTGTCCCGGGCCTCGCGTATCGCCACGTCCCGTGTCTTGACCAGTTTCTGGTAGGTCTGCTCGGCCGCTTCCAGCTGCTGCCGGTTCTCCTCCAACTGCTCCTTGACCGTGCGCAGTTGCAGGGCGTATTGGCCGGCCGCCGCGCGGTTTCCCGCCTTCAGATGAGCCGCCGCCTTGCCGGCCAGGTCCCGCTCCTGAACTTCCAGGTTCTTGACCTGGCGCATCAGCCTCTCGATGAAGCCAGCATGATTGGCCAGGTTGTCGTTGAAGCGCCCGATCTGCCTGCGCAGATTCTCTTTCTCAGCCTCGATCAAGGCGCGCGGGTTGGCTCGTTCGATTCCGGAAATAAAGAGGCTGAAGAAGCCTCGGATCAAATTGGACAGCCGTGCCCACATGGACACCCCCTCCCGTCGTGTTGGGACCGGCTCAGGTTTGCCGGCCTGGAACCATCATCCATGCTCTTGGAAAGACCCTCAGCCCGCATTTCTCGTCAGGCATCGAAAACAGCACCGTGATCGTCTGCCGTGGCCGCGTTGCACTCCTTCGTCTCAGCGGGGCGCTTGGAGGCTCCACTCCGGCGGCTCTGGTCCCGGCGCCAAGCGCCGATCCCACGAGAAATCCGGGCTCTTGCCGACCGGCGGCAGAAGCCAACTGACCGCGACAACATACCATCGTAGCTCGCAGCAATGATACAGGCAAAGGGGAGAAGTTATTCGAAGCGGGGCGCGCGGATTGGGGCGAGAGCGTCTTGGGATTCCGGACTCAGTGTTTCGAGCTCCGTGCCGGCTAGAACCTCGACCAGTCCAACTTGCGCGTCAGATACATGATCGTGCCCAGGATTGCAAAGATCCCGAGGGAGCCGATCAGCAACGCATAGTCCTGATTTTGAAGCAGAACGTAGAGATAGCCATAGAGCACGGCCACGCTGGCACCGACGATGAAGCCCTGCGCGCGGCTCCCGAGGATGGAGAAGCTGTAGGCGCAAATCAGCCCCACCACTCCGCCGCTGGCCAGCAGGTAGGCCGGCAGGAAGCCCAGGTGCTCCGAAAGCGACAGTTCGAGTAGATAGAACACGCACAGGGCGGCGCCGATCAGAGCGTACTGCACCCAGTGAATGCGACAGCCGCTCAGCACCTCGATCAATCCCACCACCAGGAAGGTCAGAAAGAGAAACAGGATTTCATACTTGAGGCTTCGCTCGGCCATCCGATAGGGGTCGACCGGGGAGAGCAACTGGACTCCAAAGTTCGAGTCACGGACTCGCGCCTCCAGGTTCTCTGTTTCGGCAGTCCATTGCTGCGGGTAGTTGCGTCCAATGAACGGGATCTCCCACACTGCATCGAAGCCGTCCGCCCTCACCTCGCGGCTGGAGGGGAGCCAGGTTCCCTGAAAACTCGGCTGCTCCCAGTTGGAGGCCATGCGGACAACCGTCCGCTCTCCTACGGGAGCAAAGAAGGCGCCCTGCGTGCCGTTGAGCGCGAGGCGCGACGAGAAGGTGTAGCGTTCGGCATCGAGTTGACCCCGCAGCGGAAGATGGATTC
Organism: Acidobacteriota bacterium; assembly: GCA_041630155.1. GTDB lineage: Bacteria > Acidobacteriota > UBA6911 > RPQK01 > JANQFM01 > JBFGHG01. The sequence continues at coordinate 2,079 of JBFKLX010000019.1, read as the reverse complement.
CTGCAGAAGAAACCCACTCGCTGCTGCCGGGCTGGAACATGAGCCGAGCTGCATTCCAGCTCATGGCTACCTCGTCCCGGATAGCATGGGGGTCCGATACCCAGAGGGACAGCAGCGCCCTTTCCCAGAGGGCCCGGGAAGGGTCGATTCCCAGCCTCGCGAGATCGGGATGCAGAAACTCCCCATCGACCTCCAGAACCATCTGGTAAACCGGAATCTCAAAGATCCCTCGGTAGCGATACTCAGATTCGATTCGAGCCTCCACCTGCAGGATCTCGGGGAGAAAAAAGGCTGGACTGATGACACTCTTCGTCTCGGTCGTGCCGTCGCTCTTCTGCTCCAACCACACTTTGCGATAGGGAACGATCAGTACGGGGCCGGCGATCGACTGACTGGCTCCCCACTTCTCGCCGATGTCCGCGAGAGCTTCGCGGCGCGTGGCGTCACGTTCGCCAATCAACCCCCAGGTCAACCCAATGGGCACCTGGAGCAGCAGAATCAGCACCCCGACCATGAAGGCTCTCCAAGCCAAGAAGTGTCTCGTCGCGGAATTCTCAGTCGACATCGGAGACTCCTTTCACATGCATACCATGGACACGCAAAGTTGCTGCAGGGTTCCCGCTCGAAGAAGTCCGTGCCAAGCCTCCCCGTTCGGAATAGTGGAACCGCGGTCCCGCGCCGATGACGAGCTTCTGAAGTTTCCTTCGAACCAGAACGAAGAGACACTTCTCCGAGGCAGCCCAATGCGCGCCCGGCCTTCGCTGCTCTGGTGTGGTGCCGCGGATCGATTCCGGGGGAATCCTCCGAGGTATCGTCGTCGCGGGAGGATGTCCCGTGGGGGAAGGATGGAAGAGGGGGAGGTAAACCGAAAGGGCTCTCCCCCTCGAAGGTGTCAGCGAAACACGCCTCTTACCAGCCGTGTCCGCCGCGCCGGCTACCGCCGCCGCCGCCGCCGCCGCCAAAGCCACCTCGCTTTTCACGCGGTTTGGCTTCGTTGACGGTCAGGGTCCTGCCCTCCAGCTGAGTGCTGTTGAGTGCGTCGATCGCCGCCTGTGCTTCCTCGGGGCTGCTCATTTCCACGAAGCCGAAACCCCGCGACCGGCCGGTCATCCTGTCGGTGATGACGCGGGCCGATTCCACGGTTCCGTGCTCCGAGAACACTTCTTCCAGGGTGCGATCCGTCGCTGAGTAGGGCAATCCGCCCACGTACAGTTTGTTGTTCACGTTCTCCTCCTAAGAGAATCTCGAGTCACCATTTCGCGAGACTTGGGACTCCACAAGAGGCAGAACATGGACGTATTCAGATCCAAAGTCCTCATCAGCAACCACGCTTTTCTTGGGAATCTTTTTCACACGGGTGAGTCGTTACCGGGTCTTCTTGACAGACATCGAACCTCTTCGTGAGACCCGCTACGGAAGAGGTTAAGAAAGAAGGATACCAAAGACGCGGGCTGCAAGTCAAACTAGCCCACCCTCGGCAGCACCCCGGAAACCTGGGCCGGATTTCCCATGGGCAGGGTCTCCCAATGAGGGCCTGGGGTCACCATTCGACTCCCAGACCGAAACCGGATCGGGGCGTCCCTTGTAAGACGCATCACCAGAGAATTTCCTGGTCCGTGGCACACTCAGGGACGGAGGCAACGGCCATGATCATCATCTACAAGGATTCCAGAAAAGTCGCGACTGTTCGTCAGGAGGAGGATGGCACGTTTCACTTTTGCTCTCTTCAGAGTCTCGACCTTGCAGGTCCCGTGCCGAGTGAGGGCTGCTATTTCCCGGATTTTGCAGCCATGAGTGCTTTCGTAGACGACTGGCGCGATACCCGCCCCGCCCTGCACGTTCACGATCATTTGCAACGGGGCCTGCGCCAGGAGCACTGAACCGGCCGCACACCCCAACAGCTCCACCGGCTTCCCCGCCCCTTTCACCAACTACTGCACGAGAGCGAAACGGAGAGATTGCTTCCCTTGGTGTAACTTCTCCCGGGCCCCAACTAGAACACGAGACCAGCCAGCTGACACGTACCCAACCCGGATCATTCACCAGGTTTCGTCGCGAGGCGTAGTCGTGCACTCCGTC
>JBFKLX010000018.1:0-43335 GCA_041630155.1 Acidobacteriota bacterium | reverse complement strand
GCCGTCCATGAGGCCGTTGGGACGACCCGAGGCATCGCTGAGGAACCGCACGCCCCGGGCGCGCGGACGACCAACGTCCAGGCCCACTGCACGCAAGGCCGCCCGATTGCAGGCGAACTGGCTGCCGTCGAACTTTTGGATGAAGAGGGGGTGCTGGGCGGTCAATTCCTCGACCGCGGCCAGGTCGGGTGTAAAGGGTTCGCTGCTCCTTCCCCCTGTGCTCCCCTGGGCCCACTGGTCGTAGGCGCCCCAGAAGCCGCCCAGAATCCACTCTCCCGACGGCAGCCCGGAAAGGGTTTCCTTCAACCGCTCCTCGAACTCGGCCTGGGAACGCACGGCCATGATGTTGAATTCGAGAAATCGCGCCGCAGAGGCGAAATGGACGTGGTTGTCGTTGAAACCGGGGAGGGCGAACGCGCCTCCGAGATCGAGTACCTGGGTTTGCTCGCCTTTCCGGGCGCGCACGTCGTCAGAGGTCCCCACAGCGACGATGCGCCCTTCCCGGACGGCAATGGCTTCGGCCCAGGGCTGAGCGTCCAAGCCGGTCCAGAAAGCGCCGTTGTCGAGAATCAGGTCGGCGGGCGCTTGTTCCGGGGCGGCGCAGGAGAGAACGGCGGGCACGAGCAGGCAGGCCAGTGCTGGAGCGAGGCATCGGCGGAATCTGAGTCGGTCGAACATAGGGCCCTCACAGGGAGATGATTCCACCCGACGGGTCCTGCCGGCCGGCCAGTTCGGGATGGTTGCGGCGAACGAAATCGAGATAGTCCGTGCCGCGGCCGCCGGCGTAATGCCGGACGTTGAGGCGGACGAACTTCAGGCACCTCACGACCTCTTCGGGGCCCAGCGAGGGACTGTCCGGCTCCTGCCCCGATCGATACTGTTCCGTGACATCGCGCAACTTTCTGACCAGAGCTTGAACGAGAGGGTTGGTCGAGGAATGCTCGTAAATGATCCCTTTGGACTCGGTGCGATACGTTTCCAAGAGGAAGGAGACCGCTTCTTCGACGTGTTGGTCACGCAGCGACTGCAGCTCCCCGGCGTACTGGACGACCCCTTTCTCGAGCGCATCCAGGAAGGGCCCGAGATGCACCAGAGTCTCCACCATCCTGATCCGCTCTCTGGGGTCTTCCAGGGCGCCGAGTTGCGCCTGGTAGTCCTTCCAGCGATGGTATTCCTGGCCGCTGGACAGGTACGGGCAATCCGCTGGACAGGGGATTTCGATGACCCGTTTCTCCCCGCAGCACTGGGCGCAGATCTGTCGCTGCTTGGCGGGGCAGAAACGTTTGCCCTTGCGGGCCTCACAAAGCGGGCATTTCACGTCGGGAACCTCGATCGAATGGGGCGTCCGCAGCGAGTCTCGGCAGAGCAGTCGGCTCAATTCCCTTCCCCGGCAAGGGTACTATATAATCGTGGCTTCATGAGGAAACGGTTCTTTTCGCTGGAGGAGGCGCGCACCCTACTGCCCCGGGTCAAGCAACAGGTGGCGCGGATGGTACATCTGGCCCAGCGACTACAACTGTTTCAAGAGGACGTCCGCAAATTGGCCGAACTGGGCGGCGCCAATGCGGGTGGACCTGCCGGAACGGCTCACGTGGAGAATCTGGTTGCACTTCAGCTCTCTGTCCGCGAGGTGATGGAACTGGGATGCCTGGTCAAGGGCGTCCGGGAGGGATTGGTCGACTTTCCCCATCTCAAAGAGGGCCGCGAGGTCTGCCTCTGCTGGAAGCACGGCGAGGAAGACATCGAGTTCTGGCACGAAGTAGACACCGGCTTTGCCGGCCGCAGGCCCATCCTCGAGCAAGAATAGACATCGAGGACGCGGCGACAGTGGAGGAATCAATGAAGCAGCTACCGAGCAAGGGCAGTCTTTTTTCTTTTTTTCTACTCTTTCTCTTGGCCGGGTGCTCCGGCGGGCCCTCGGAACAAGGTGAGACGAGGCCCTTCGCGCCTCAAGGGAGCGCTCCTTCCTCGGGACTGGCCCAGGTCACCTATTCGGCCCCGAGCGGCTGGGTCAAAGAGCAACCGGCCAGCAATTTCAGGCAAGATCAGTTCCGTCTGCCGAGAGCCGAAGGCGACCCGGACGACGCAGAGATGGCGGTCTTCTATTTTGGACCCGGCCAGGGGGGAACGGTCGAGGCCAACATTCAACGGTGGATCGGCCAGTTCTCCGAACCGGGCGGCGGTTCAGTTCAGGATGATGCTCAGACCAGCCAGCGAACCGTCAACGGCCAAACGGTGACCATACTCGACGTGAGGGGAACCTATCAGGCTTCCGGAATGGGCCCGATGACTCCTCCGGGGGAACCCAGGCCCGACTACCGCCTGCTGGCAGCCATCATCGAGACTTCCTCCGGGCCATGGTTCTTCAAGCTGACCGGCCCACAGAATACTGTCTCGAAATGGGAGGAGAGTTTCGATCAGTTCGTGGGTACGCTGAAGGTGAACTAGCGGCTGGGCCGCCTCACCCCTCTCGAACTCACAGCCTTCTGCCGCTGCCCGGGGGCGGGGGCTCACCCGAGGCCGGCCCGACTTTGTTGAAACCGTCCAGAGCGGCGTTCTTGTAACACTCTGCCAGGGTGGGGTAGTTGAAGACGGTGTTGACGAAGTAGTCGAGGTTCCCGCCCATCGCCAAGACGGCCTGCCCAATGTGAACCAGCTCGGTGGCGGCCGTGCCGATGATGTGAACACCCAACAGCTTCCGGCTCTCGCGGTGGAAGAGCAGTTTGAGCAGGCCCGAGTCGTCACCCATGATCACGCCCCGGGCCACTTCCCGATAGCGGGCCACTCCCACCTCATAAGGGACTTCCTGCTCGGTCAATTCCTGCTCGGACTTTCCCACCATCGAGATCTCTGGAATCGAGTAGATCCCATAAGGAAACAGGGCAGGCAGGGAAACGGCTTCGACGCCGAATGCGTGACAGGCGCACAGCCTGCCCTGCTCCATCGAGGTCGAGGCGAGAGCGGGAAAGCCGATCACGTCTCCGGCGGCGTAGATGTGCGGCTGCTGGGTCTGATACTTGTCGTTGACCTGCAGCCGGCCCCGCTCATCCGCCTCCAAACCGGCTGCCTCCAGGTTCAACTCCGATGTCGCACCCTGGCGGCCGATCGCATAGAGCAGGACCTCAGCGATGATTCTCTTGCCGGACTCCAGGGTGGCCACGGCCCGATGAGGTCCCTCCACCTCCACCGAAGCGACTCGTTCGCCCAACCGGAAAATACAGTCCGTGTTTCGCATGTGATAGACGAGGTTGTCGATGATCTCACGGTCACAGAATTCCAGCAGCCGTTCCCGCCGATCCACCAGCGTCACTTCCGTGCCCAGCGCTGCGAACATGGAGGCGTATTCCGTGCCGATGACACCCGCCCCGACCACGGTCATGCTGCGTGGAAGCTCCTTGAGATACAGTATGCCGTCTGAGGTGATCACGGTCTGACCGTCGACGGCCACGCTGGGCGGAGGAGCCGGCGTGGTGCCCGTTGCGATCACAACGTAGCCGGCCTCGACCTCGACAGCCTCCGCTGCGCCTCGGATCACCAATCGATGGGGATCGACGAAGGACGCTTCACCCGCGATCAGCTCGACCCCGTTGCGCCGCATCTGGGCTCGAATGACGTCGATTTCGCGGCGGACCACGTGGTCGCAGCGGAAGAGGAGGTCTTGAATCGTGATGTCCTCTTTCACCCGGTAGGCCGACCCGTAGACCCCCCGCTGTCGAAAACCGGTCAGATAGAGGACCGCCTCACGGAAGGTCTTGGACGGGATGGTGCCCGTATTGATACACACTCCGCCGACAACCTCACGGCGGTCGCAAATCCCAACTGTTTTGCCGAGTTTGGCCGCTTGAATGGCGGCCCTCTGGCCGGCGGGCCCAGTTCCAATCACGAACATGTCGAACTGCTGCATGAGGGCAATCATGTTAACCTCAAAACCCTGGAGAGCCTAGCCGGGAGGGTGGGGGGACCACCCCGGGGCAGCCCTCACAATCGAAAGGAAAGGGTCCGATGCAGTTTCTGAAGACTTGGCTGTGCCTGCTTGCCTGGGCGGCCTTGGCGAACGCGGCTGTTTGGGGTGGCACCGGTGCCTCCGAGGCGGTCCAGGAGACGTCTGAAGCAACGCCTTTCGTGAGGGTCTGGCATCGGGCTCGATCCCTGCAGCCCGGAGAGGTCGTCCGGTTGTGTTTCGAAGCAGGCCGGCCCCTGGCCCGGGCCGAGGTTCGCGGCCTGGATCGGGTGTTTCCCTCATACCCGGATCCCGACGGGAAGGTCTGGGACAGCCTGGTGGGGCTCGACCTGGACATCGGGCCGGGTCTGCATGTCTTGGAGATCCGCGCCTGGGATCCGAGCGGAGAGAGCGCGACCCACTCCTACACGCTCGAGGTGAGATCCAGGGAGTTTCCCACGCGCCGGTTGACCGTCGATGAGAAGTATGTGAACCCACCAGAGGGCGAGTTGGAACGCATCCGACGAGAGTCCCGCCGGCTTTCCGCGATCTTTGCCACCGTCTCTCCCGAACGCTGGTGGCGGGGAAGCTTTTCCAGACCCGTGCCACATCCAGCCAGCAGCAGTTTCGGAAAACGCAGCATCCTCAACGGCCGCCCTCGCAGCCCGCATACCGGAACCGACTTCGATTCCGACACGGGAACCCCGGTCGCCGCCCCCAATCACGGCATCGTCGTGCTGGCCGGGGAGCTGTATTACTCAGGGAACACCGTGATCCTGGATCATGGCCAGGGGCTGTATTCCTTTTTCGCCCACCTCTCAGAGATCGACGTGAAAGAAGGCTCCCGCGTGGAACGGGAGAAGGTACTCGGGAAGGTCGGCGCCACGGGCCGGGTGACAGGGCCTCACCTGCACTGGACCGTCCGCCTTCTGCGCACCCGCGTCGACCCCCTGTCGCTCGTGAGCGTGCTGGCCGGCGAGGGTGAGTGAACCTTTATACACCTCCGCAATCCGCGCTCAGCGCGTGGCGCCTGTTGGCTCCTCCGAGACCTCTTCGGCTTGCCCCGCTCCCTTGACATGCTGGTCGAACCAGGCGAGCCAGCGGGACCACAGATCCAGGTAGGTCTCCTTGGCCCGGGGGCCGTGGGATTCGAAAGGATAGACGTAAAGGACAGCGGTCTTGCCCAGACCCGTGAGTGCTTGGATCATCCGTTCGGACTGCATCAGGAACGTGCCCGTATTGTTGTCGACGGCACCGTGGTACATCAGCAGCGGCGTATCCAGGTGGTCGGCATAGAAGAAGGGGGACATCTCCAGAATCGTGTCCTGGGCCTCCCAAAGGAAGCGCCGTTCAGCCTGGAAGGTCATGGGGGTCAAGGTCCGATTGTAGGCCCCGTCCCCGGCGATCCCGGCTTTGAAGAAGGGAGTGTGCGCCAGGATGTTGCCCGTCGCGAACGCGCCGTAGCTGTGCCCGCCGTGCCCGAGCCGATCGATGTCCACGTAGCCCATTCGATCGATTTCGCGAATGGCCCCGTACATCGAGTCCACCAGATGGGCCAAGTAATTGTTGTTGTATTCGCCACGGCCGCCCAGAATGGGAATGTCCGGCACCACGACGGCATACCCCTGGGTCAGCCAGATCTCCGATGCGTTCCGGTAATTGAGGTGCGGGAAGGCCTTGCGGTTGCGGCTTTCCATGGCCCTTTGCCGGTACTCCTTGGCCGACTCGTATTCCCGTGGGTAGGTCCAGAAGACCGCCGGCACGCGCGAGCCCTGCTGGTAGCCGACGGGCAGAGTGATGCGCGCCTGAATCTTCAACCCGTCCCGGCGCTGGAACTCGAAGTCGATCCGCCTGCAGCCGGCTACCTCGGGGAAGGGATCCTGATTGGACGTCAAGCGGACCGGATCTCCGTCCGCCTGCCACAAGAAGCTGTCGGGAAAGTCGGTCTTGGATTCGCGCGCGAAGACCAGGCGCCGCAGGTCCGGATCGGGAAAGGCCTTCGGCTGATCGAAGTATCCCTCGCTGCTCTCGAAGACGCGCTCCCGGTCCCCTGAGGTCGCGTTCAGGCGATCCACGAAGGGACGAGGCCGAAAATCATCGCGCAGGCCTTCGCCCTCGAGATAGACCGAGGGGCCCTGGCTGGACATCAGCGCGTAGGAAATCCCGTTGCCGGTACGGCGGGTCACCCAGCCTCCAGGATCTTTCCGCTTGTCTTTGGGATCGATGTCATCCAGGAGAACCCGTGCCGCGGGTGTTGCGGCGCTCAGGTCGAAGGAGACGAGTTTGTGCCGATCACTGGTTCCCGCCCCTTTTCCCGTCATGCGCGCCAGGGCGAATCGGCCGTCGAACGAATACTCCAGCTGCGTGAAGCTCTGATCCGAATCGGCCAGTGTCCGAGCCTCATCCAGGTCGAAGGGCGGACCCAGGGCCATCAGCCGGTCTTTCCGCGGCCCCTCGCTCTCTTCGTTGTCACCCTCCTCTTCGTCTCCCTCCTCCGGTTTGGGCTCCCGCCAGAGCAGGCTCAAGACCGGGCCGTCGGGACGCCAGCGCACGTCTCGAGGCAGGTCGTCCTCCGGACCGCGCGCGCCACGGCGCCGCAAACTCTCCTGAAGCGGAATCTTCCGGATGGCGGAGAGGATCTGACCCTCCAGATCCAATACTTCCAACTCGCGAGGAAATCCGTTGTAGTCGACGATATAGGAAAGCGGTTCGACGATCTTCTCGGCCAGCAGATACTGGCCGTCAGCGCTCAGCGAGATATCTGTGTACATGGCCGGCCCGCCGATCTTTTGAGGCGCCTGGCCCTCCCGAAGACGGGCCAGCTGGGCCGTTGTGTGGTAGCGGAACAGCGCCTGATCATGCGGTGTCCCCAGCAGGAACGGATACGTCCTGGTGGGGGTCGGCTTCTCCCGGGTGGTGCGGATGATCGGGCCGGAGGGGACCTGCGCAGGGTCGGGTTCGGAGCCGCGGTCGTCCGGAACCAGCAAAGTGAGCAGCGACCCGTCCGGCAGCCACTGCAACATGTTGGAAGGGGACGCGATCCCGCGCCCGCGACGGGGCCGCTTGGCCAGCGTGGCCATCACCGGGGAGTCGGAAACGGCGCGGGCCTGGCCGGTGGCGACATCGGCCACCCACACCTCCGTGCGATTCCGGGAATGGAGGAGAAAGGCCAGACGCCGGCTGTCGGGGGACCACACCAGGTCGCTCAGCAGGATCTCCGGGGGCAGCTGGACGTCCCAGCTCCGCTGTTCCTCCAGCGAGTAGATCTTCAGTCCTTTCACGCCGTAGCTGGAAAGCCTCCATTCGCGGTTGGCTTCGGGGACGATCTCCAGCATGGCCAGCCGGTACGTCTTCCTCCCCAGCACTTCATAGGTTGAGAAGTACTGTTGGACCGGGATCGCGAAGTGCCGCCCGTCGGGTGACAGGGCCTCCAACTCGTCGTAATGTCGGTCGCGGTCGAGAATGTCGCGCACCTCTGGCGGTGGCAGCTGAAAGTCCGGTTCGGGCGTGAGTTTTTCGGCCACCAGCCCAGGGGTGCCCAAGCTCAGGAAAAGAGCCGTCCAGGCGAGCCGGCATCCGGTTGTATGCTCCCATAATCGTCGAATCATCCCCATCCTCCCTGAATCGGTTTTTGGCGCTGTTGCAAACGCCATTCTCGCGTGCCCTCTTCTCTGCACCGGCGGAATTCCAGCCTTCCGCGCCGATCACTCCTCGCGGGCACGTGTGCGGGCGGGATCGCTTCCCGGGAGAAAGTCGACGCCTCCGGCAGCCTCGCGTTTCCGAGACGTCCAGACGGCCAGCGCAATCAAAGCCAGTTCCCCGAGGACCAGCACCCCCAGGACCACTTGACCCGGTAATGGGCCAATCTGCGCTCGTTGCCAGAATTCGCTCGAGGATTGCACCGTGTCCGGGTGAATCGACAGCTTGGCGACGTAAGCGACTCCCAGCACCAGGAAGATCCAGAGGTAGTTGCGTCGCAGCCGCCGGCCCACCGCCTCGGTCATCGTGATGTGGAAACGCAGGCGCCCGTAATCACTCGCCAGAGTCTCGTTCCAGCCGTCCGAAAAATCGATCGGCTCGCACCGCAAGATGGGACAGTAGAGCCGGGTCTCCAGCAGCCGAACGCGGGAGCGCCAGATGTCGAAGTAACGATAACGGCGGCCCTCGATCAGGAGGAACCCCGCCACCAGCAGTCCGATCAGGACCAGCGGCAGACCTGAGACGTCAGCGCCGCTGAAGCTCACCGAGATGGCGATTCCAGTGGTTGCCACGGCCCAGTTGGTCGTCGCGTCCAGGCGAGTTCTCCAGATCTTGCTCCGGTACAACTCACCCCGATACAGGTGGGCCAAGGCGCCCATGGCCGCAGAATCGAAGCCTTTGCCGGGGGCCGGGCCGTCTTTGCCTTGAGGCTGCAATGCTTCTCCCCTCGTGAAGGGATGGTACCAGCTCGGACTGGAAAACGACAGCCGGCAGGGGTGCTGTCAGCCTCCCACCGACTCTTCGAGGACTCCTCTTCGCTCAGTGCCTTCAAGGGCCAAGTCTTGACACCGGTTACTGGATGTACCCCAGGCTTCTCAACCGGTCCAATTCCTCCTTGCTGAGACCGTCAGTAGGGAGCGTCTCAGGCAGCCGGTTCGCCTCAGCCCGCTGCTTCCACTGGTCCAGCAGTGAGGCCAGCTGAGAGACGATCTCATCGTGCTCGCCCGCCAGGTCCTCCTGGTCGAAGCCATCCTCCGGAAACTTGAAGAGCTGGTATTGCGGGCCGCCCGCCGGCCTGAGAGTGTGGTGGATCAGTTTCCAGCCCTGCCAGACCAGAGCAAAAGATTCGGTGTCGCGCGGCGGCGGCGTGGCATGGCCCGTGGTCGTGGCCTTCTCGGTGACGGCAGGCCGTGGCTGCCAGCCCAAACCGGCGGCCAACCGGTCGAAACCGGATCCGTCACCAGCCTTGGTCCGGCGAGCCGCCTCCAGCAACGGGAGCAAACTCTGGCCCATGGCTTCCTGCGGGACCGGCAAGCGGCTGAGCTCCAGAAGCGTCGGCATGAGGTCGATGCTTTGAACCACCTCCGGGATCACCAACCCCGGAGGAATCGCGTTGGGGTGGTAAAGGATCAACGGGATCTGTGAGAGCTCGCCATAGGTGGACTGACCGTGGAAGGTGCGGCCATGTTCGAGGAATTCTTCTCCGTGGTCGGACGTGAAAACGACCAGAGTGTCGTCCAGTAACTCGAGATCCTGCAGGTGGCCCATCAGCCGGGCCACTTCGACGTCCAGTCCTCGAATCGAACCATCGTACCAGTCTCTGTTTTGGCGCAGGAAGGGTTCGGGGTCTACACCGGCCTGCATCAGCTCCTCGCGGGATGGCATGGCGAAGAGCCGGAGAATCGGGTCGCTGATGATTTCTCGGAGTTTGTCTTCCAATTTCTTCTGCTCGTCCCGCCGCTTCGGATCGGCCCACAGATTGTTCCAGGGGCGGTCGGGTTCATAGGGGTCGTGGGGGTCGAAAACGTGCAGGAAGACGAAGAAGGGCGTTTCCCGATGTCGCGAGAGCCAGTCGCCCAGACGATCGACGAATTCTCGGGCCGTCTTGCTGGAGTCTTTTCTGGACAGAGAAGAGGACTCGTGGAGCTCCTCAAATCCCTGATGCAGGTTGGTGAACTTGCCGGTGAACGGGACCGACGAATATGCCACCGTCGCATAACCCGCTCCCTGATAGACTTCGGCCAATGTGGTTGCCGCCGCCGAGAGGCGATCGGTGAAGTTGGCTACTCGGTGAGAGGTGGGATAGAGAGAGGTCAGAATCGCGGGCGCGGAAACCTTCGTCCAGGTGGCTTGAGCCAGGGCGTGATCGAAGCGCGCCCCCTGGGCGGCCAGCTCCGAGATCAAGGGTGCCGTCTTCCGCTGATACCCGTAGGTGTTCAGATGATCCTTCCGCAAGGTGTCGGCCAGGATGAAGACCACCCCGCGGGGCGGACCGGATTGGGCCGACTCCAGCCGCGGCGCCCCCTGGACCAGGACGGGCGGCGCGGTGTTGTTTCGAATCACCGGTGTGCCCCAGAAACCAAGACTGCCCGGCTCTTCGGCCGACAATGCCAGAGAGATCTCGACCCGGCTTCCCGCCAGGTCCGCCAGATTCACGGAAGCCGGCTCCCAGCGATGGGGGGTCGTGACCACCCGGTTCAGGAGTAGACGGCCCGGGGACGAACTGCCGGCCGGTCGAGCCGTGACTCGAAAGGTGACGGGGGCGTGGTCGACCGTTGCCACGTGCAGGTCCAGCCAGGGCCTTTCCGGCAGGTCGAGGTCGAACCGGATGCGCTCGGGAGCGTGAGAGACCAGCGTCTCCCGGTAGATTTCCTGGAATCCATGCCAGCCCACGCCCGACGCGATTCGGGCCAGGTGCTGGCGGCGTGAGATCAGGCGAATCGATTCGATTTCAATGACGGCATCGGCAACGTCAACGGGACGCAAGAAGACGAAACGCGTGTCTGAAGCCGACTGCCCCATGCCGAAGCGCACCTGATAAGTCTGAAAGGATTCTCCGGATACGACCGGAGTGGTTTCCCACCAGGGGAAGGATCGGACCATCGCCACCAGCTGTCCGTTTCCCGGGGGCGGCTGGTCTCCCAGTAGCGCGACCGACAGATTTGCGCCGGCGCTGGTGCGCATCCGAATCTCCAGCGAGTGAATCAAATCCGCATCGTCCAGCCCCTGGGCTCGCTGGACCATGAGGAGAGGCCAGTCGGAGGTCGAGCGCGCGCTCAGCTTTCCCTCCCGAACCGTCAGACCGGCTACGCCGTCGGCCGCACGCCAGCCCAGCGTCGGCCCCGGGCCCGATCCGGCTTCCGCCGGCGGAGACGCCGTGAAGTCCCAGGCGTCCAGAGAGGGGGCCTGGCGTATCTCCAGCGGCGCGTCCGCAACCAGTTCCGGCGCGAACTCGTCTACCAAACGAATGGCAGGCCGGGGCCCCGGAGAGGAACAATGTGACAGGACCAGCAACCCGGTCAGCACCAGGCTGCCTCGAGAGACCACTGCGGGCAAAGCAGCTGCACGAAGCATCTACCTTCTCCTATCGGTTGGTATCGCCAAAAACGGTCCGCGGCTTCCCTGCGGTCGAGAACCTTCGCCAGTTCAGACCCGGCAGAATTTTAAACCCACCCGGTGAATCAGACAAGGGGGCGTAGAGCGTGACACCGGCATCTTGCCGGTGATTCCCGCCAGGGCGAACCCTCCCCTGTCAGGTGACCGGACGATCACACTTGAACTCTCTGCCTTGCGAGACCATCATGAAGTGAGAGATGAACCACCGCTGCTCAAGCGCATTTCGATCCACACCCGTCCTCGTACTCTTCTGCCTGCTGTCAGCTCTCTCGATCCGAATCCTTTGGGGGAAAGAGCCTCCGCCGGAGATTGCCCTGCACGTGCGATTCTCTGATGCCGAGGGATTCCCGGTGACCGACCTCGAGCCCCAGGAGGTGCGGGTCTGGCAAGGCAGCCGGGCCCTCGAGGTCCGTGGGGTCTTGGGACCCTCGGAACCCTTCGACGCGGGACTGGTCCTGGACGTCAGCCCCAGTGTGGAGCAGTACGTGGACGCGATTCGCCAGGAAACCTCGAGCTTCTTCCGCTCGCTGCGGAATCGCGATCGGGGCATGATCCTCACCTTTGACAGCCAGATCTACGTCGACTGCGACTGGACCACGGATCGGGACGAAATCGACGAAGCCATTTTCGAGTTCGGATTGCACAAGCGAGGTGAGCAGAGCGTCATCTTCGATGCGCTGGCAGTCTCGTTGGAGCAGAAATTCTGGAAACGAGGCCCGCGACAGATCCTGATCTTCATGAGTGACGGCGTGGAGCACGGGAGCGAGGAGACCAAGGAGCAGGAGTCACTGGAAGTGGCTCGGCGCTCCGGCCTGGTCGTTTACGCGATTCAGTACGACCCCCGGGAACACTACCTCCGACTGCACCGGGGGGCGGCCCATGACCCGACCTGGGAACCTCCACCAGGCACCACCGGAGGTACCGTGGGGGGGATCTTCGTGGGCACGGGACGCCCCAGCACCGGCGACCTTGCCGACTACAAAGTCGGGCGAATCCTGGAGAGATCCACCAAGTACATGCGGGAAGTGGCCGAGAGCGGCCGTGGCTCCTATCACTTGATGCGCCAGTCCTTCGATCTACAGTCGATCTACCGCAGTATTCTGGAAGACCTGTCCGACTTGACCACCATCACCATTGCGCGCCCGGAGCCTGCCGACGGAAGATTCCTGGAAGTCCGAATCGAGTCGACGCGACCCGGAGTGACTGCGACCCCGCTGACCAGAGGCGCCTGGGCAAATCGCTGATACAGCCCCGGGCCCGCTCTCGTGACAGCGCTGACTAGATCACGATGCTCTCCAGACTCGTCAATTCGATGCGCTTCGGCGTGATGGCCGCTGCCTCGGTGCCGTCGTCCAGCGGATCGAAGTCGCGAAGCTGGTCAAAGGACAGTTGAGTCATGCGCTCGATCTCGCGAACGGTGGTTTGAAACTCCTCGATGCGAAAGCTGGGCGCTTCGAACAGCTCACCCACCAGGTCCTTCTGCGAGATCAAATAGGCCGTGGCCGAGAGCTGGCCGCCATCTTTGACCATTGCTACGACTTTCCAGTAACTGAGCGGCAACGGTACCTCGTCGCCGTCGCGAGTGGTGTAGACCGGATCGTCGTCGCCGAACACGGGACCGGTGAAGACGGTGACCCGCCGGTCCGTGTTGTTGGCACTGTTGAGGATGAAATTCTCGACCCCTCCCCAGGTGGAGCGGTTGCGATTGAAGTTTTCGTGCTGGGGACTGCAGTTGGTCCAGTGGAATGTGTCGTCCTCGGCGGTCACGGCCTGTTGGAACGTGTCGCCCCAGGTCGCGTCCAGGCGTCGCACCAGATGCCCCCGATCCAGCGGATTGCTCACATAGAGATCGTTCTGCAACTGCTCCGCGGCGCCAATGCGCGGGTCCACGAACCACTCGTCCTGCGGCCGGGGAACTCTCTTTTCCTTGGTGCCGTCGATGTTGACGGCCGTGAAGAAAGCAAGGCGCCGGCGGCGGTTCATCACGACGCTGAAGTGGTGGTACGGCAGGACGTGGCGGTCGCGGGTGGCCCGACGATTGAAGGCCACGTCGCCAAACAGCTCGCGCGCGATGAACGGAAGCCGGACGCGGTGTCCAGCCCCCAGGAACTCGCGATCGTATCCCGGTCTCAGGTCGTAGTTGGGATCGGGCTTGATTTTGCGTTTTGGGGCTTCGACTTCGGCTTGGGTCGGCACGCCGACGGCCACTCCCGACAGGAGCGCCGGTTGGCCCACGTTGACGGTGATTTGCAGGGGAATCGTCCAGGTGACGGGTCCAGCATCCGCCGATTGCAGCCCTGAGACAGTAGCGGAAACTTGCGGGGCCGGCTGGCTCGCCGCTCGGCCCTCCTCCCCGGGCGGGTCGGCTGCCTTCCAGTTGGGAATCCAGGGAATACTGGGGTCTTCGACCGAACCGGAAAAGTTCACGCCGGTGTCGACCACGAAGCTGTCTCTGGCGAGCTCATGGGTGGGGACGGCGTAATTCGACTTCAAGTAGAGGCCGGCAAAATGAAGACCGACCACCCTGCCGGTTTGGATGTCGATCACGGCCGAACCGGAATTGCCGCCCAAAGTGGAACTGTCGTGGGTCGCCGCGCTGACCCGGTTGCCGAAGCTCCGGATTTCCGAGCGCTGGGCCAGTTTGCCCGGCTGAAGCCGCTTGACGTTGTACACGCCTCGGAAGATCTGGTTCTGAAGCTGGAGGTCGTTGCGGAGATCCTGAGCGGGGTACCCAATGACCACCACCTCCCGGCTCTGCAAGTCCTCGGGGTGTGTGGTGTCCAATTCCAGGGGCTGCTGTCTCTCGGGAAGCCCTTCGACTCGCAGAAGGGCCATGTCCCAGAAGGGATGGATCATGGCCACCTCTCGGACGTCCACGAAAATCGGGTCCCCGGTCTGGTTCTCCCGGCGGAAGTCCAGGCCCGCCATCAAGCCGGAGCGAAACAGGAGTCCACGAATCCCCAGCCCCGTGGCGAACAGTTCGGCGACATGACGGTTGGTCATGATCAAGCCGTCACCGACGACGAACCCGGTTCCTCCGAAGGGAAGACTGGGATGATCGGGGAGTTCCACCCGGCCCACCGAAGGAATGGCCCGTTCGATGCGCTGTCTCACCTCCGGCTCGCCCAAATGCGCCCACAGCCCGGGGGGAGCCGTGTAACTGTCGTTGAGAATGTCCACCACGGGCCGCCCCTGGGGGAGCACAATGGCCTCGAGGGTCCACAGATCGTCGTCTTCCAAGCTCTCTTCTCGCGCCAGTTTCCCCACCGCCTGCTGGGCCCGCGCTTGTTCCTGGTCGGAGACCGATTCGACCCCTTCCACCATCGATTCGAAGCCGGCCTCCTCAGCCATCGTCTCGAGGCCTCCTCGAGGGGCGATTTGATTCAGGTAGCCGCGAAGACGTTCGAGTTTCTCTTCTCTATCCATGTATGCGCTCCTTTCCGGGCACCGTTGTCAGGGTGAAAAAGCTGCTCAGTTCCCGCAGTTGCGATGACCTTCGGAGGCGCCGGTCCATCCCACCGGTGCGTCGCGCCAGGAGGGGACCCGGCCCCTGATTCGCAGAGGGCCGGCAGCAGAGGAGAGCAACGGCGGTCGAAGGTCAGCTAATGGATGACCGATCCAAGATGCCACCCTGGCACCCAAATGTAAAACGACCGGCGCTCGAGATTCGAACACCTTTGAATCCAAAAGACCAGATCGGCACTCCTAGTCGAAGGAGATTTCGTCGACGCGGCAACAACGTCTGGAGGAACCATGCCGGTAACAGATCAAACACACCGTTTCCCCATCGGAAGATTCAAAATGGATCGGGAGATCACACCCGACAAGCGAAAGCACTGGATCGCGCAGATCGCGGCCCTTCCGGAACGCCTGCGCCAGGCCCTGCAAGCGGTCTCCAAGTCCAGACTGGACGCACCCTATCGCCCCGACGGTTGGACGGTCCGACAAGTCGTTCACCATCTGGCCGACAGCCACGTCAACGCCTATGTGCGGTTTCGCCTGGCTCTGACCGAAGACGACCCGGCCGTCAAGACCTACGATCAAGAACGGTGGGCGGAGCTGGCGGATGCTCGAACCGCCCCCGTCGAACCCTCCCTGGAACTGATCGAAGGCTTACACGCGCGCTGGGTCAGCTTGCTCGAAAGCCTCAGCGACGACGACTACGCCCGCACCTTCGCGCATCCCGAGCTGGGTGAGGTCTCTCTGGACATGAACCTGCAGATCTACGCCTGGCACAGCCGCCACCACGTGGCCCATATCATGGGTCTCGCTGAGCGTACGCCGTGAGATTCCCGATCCCTGGATGGGGTGGCTGGGGCTAGTCGTCTTTGATGGGACCGTTCTTCAGCGCTTCGTGATACCGGATTTCCGTGTTGATGATGCCAATCTCGACACGGCGATTCTGAGCACGAGCCTGTGTGGTCGTGCTTTTCACCAGGGGCCGGCTCTTCCCGAAGCCCTCCGTCGTGATTTGTTCGGGATCAATGCCGGCGCTCACGAGGTAGTCTCGGACGGACTCTGCACGCCGCTCCGACAGGCTCTGGTTGTAGGCTTCACTGCCCACGTCGTCGGTGTGTCCGTACACATAGACCCCGAAGTTCCGCGGCAAAGTCAGTAGGATTCCAGCGATGCGGCTGAGCAGTTCACGGCTCGCCCCCGAGAGCTCGGATCGGTCGAATTCGAACTTGAGGGCATCGCTGCTGAGATTCATGACCACGCCCAACGCCGTGCGGCGGGTATCCGAAATCCGGTTGAGGCTTTCCTGGAGGCGGTTCAGCTCCTCTTCTTTGGCGCGTTGGAAGGCTTCCGCTTCTTGTTGCGCCCGGGCGGCCTGTTCTTCGGCCAGCAGGGTACGCAGGCGGGCCTCCTCGCTCTCTGCCTCCGCTCGCCTGGCATCTCTGAGTGCGATTTGGCGTGCGGCTTCGGCCTCCGATTCACGACGCGACGCCAGCTGTGCTCGATTCTCCGCGTCTTCGGCTCGGCGGTTGGCCTGGCGTAACTCTTCGGCCGATCGGTTCAGCTCTGCGGTGGCCTTCTCCAGGCCCCTCTCCAACCGGCCCATGCGCGTTTCGACTTGGCTCACCCGTTGGCTCACCCGGTAATAGACCGCCACCAGCGCGATTGCCGCCAACAGAAAAAGCGCCAGCAGGGCGATCCACCGCCCTCGCTCAGGTGTTCGCCCGCGGCTTCCCGATCCGGCCGGGTCGGTCCGGGTGGAGCGGCCCGGGGCGCCCATCAGCACGTCGTCTGGCAAGGGCAACTCTAGATCTCCTTCCTGGAGCGCTTGCTCCCGCTCGACTCGTTTGACAGTTTACCAGGAGATCCACCCGATGGCGCCACCCGGGTCGGGCCCTCATGCGTCTGCCGATTGCCCTGTTCGAGGGTCGAGGCTGTGGAACCGCCGGCCTGAGTGGCATAATGTTGCGTCCGAAAGCGGCTCCGGAGCCGAAGGGAGGGAGAGTTGGCGTCACTGGAAGAACTCAGGCGACAACTGGGCGAGATCGACGAAGAGATTCTGCGCCTGGTGTCTCACCGCCAGGAAGTTGCTGCGCAGATCGGCCGAGTCAAGCAACAGGAGGGACAAGGCACCCGCGCCTTCGCCCAGGAGAAGGAAGTGGTGGAGCGGGCCCGGCGCGTGGCTCTGCAGTTGAAGTTGCCCGAGGAACTCGGTGAAGAGCTGGTCGAGCTGTTGATCCGCCACTCCCTCACGCGACAGGAGCAACAGCGCGTTCAGCATCGGGGAAGCGGCAGCGGGCAGCGGGTGCTGGTGATCGGGGGAGCCGGGCGGATGGGTCGCTGGTTCGTCCGTTTTCTGGCTTCCCAAGGCTATGAGGTCGAAATCGCCGACCCGGCGGGACCGCTGGAGGGTTACGACTACACTCCGGACTGGGAAGATGCGGATCTCTTGCACGACCTGATCGTCGTGGCCACTCCCTTGCGAGTCACGCAGGACATCCTTCTGAGATTGGCCGAGAGACGGCCGTCTGGACTGGTCTTCGACATTGGCTCGTTGAAAAGCGTCCTGCGGCAGCCACTGCACCGGCTGGTCGAGGCGGGGATCCGGACGACGTCGATTCACCCCATGTTCGGGCCCGACACCGAGTTGCTGTTGGGACAACACGTGATTTTCGTCGACCTGGGCGTCCCGGAGGCCACTCGCCAGGCTCGCCGGCTTTTCGATTCAACGATGGCCGTTCAGGTCGAGATGAACCTGGAGGACCACGACCGGCTGATCGCGTACGTGTTGGGACTGTCCCACGCCCTGAACATCGCCTTCTTCACCGCACTGGCCGAGAGCGGAGAGGCGGCCAAACGACTGGCCCAGATGTCCAGCACGACGTTCAACGCCCAGTTCTCCGTGGCCAGCAGCGTGGCCCAGGAAAACCCGCACCTTTACTTCGAGATCCAGTCGCTCAACGATTACGGCAGCGAGTCGCTGGCCGCTCTGCTCTACGCACTGGAACGAATCCGCTCGGTGGTGCTGGCCAAGGACGAGCCAGGGTTCGTCAAGCTGATGGAGACGGGGAGAGCCTACCTGTCCTCGCGACAGCGTTAGCTGCCGGCCCTGACTCAGTACTGGGATCCATGATCAGCTTCCCATGCGGCCGGCGATTTTGGCCCAAGTGTCGCGCAGGGCCACCGTCCGGTTGAACGCGAGTCGGCCCGTCCGGGTATCCGAGTCGAGGCAGAAATAGCCCTGGCGCTCGAACTGAACCGGTTCTCTGGCTCCGAACTCCCGCAGTGACGGTTCCAGCTTGCAGCCCTCCAGGATCTGCAGCGAGTCCGGATTCAGGAACTCGGTGAAGTCGCCTCCCGGGGGGACGTCGTTGGGGTTTTCCCGCGAGAAGAGGCGATCGTAGAGCCGTACTTCTGCATCGATGGCGTGTGCCGCCGACACCCAGTGCAGTGTGGCTTTGACCTTGCGTCCGTCAGGAGCGTTCCCGCCCCGGGTCTCGGGATCGTAAGTGCAGCGCAGTTCCACCACGTTTCCCTCGCCATCCTTGATGACCTGATTGCAAGTGATGAAAAAGGCGTAACGGAGGCGCACCTCGCGGCCAGGCGCCAGGCGGTAGAACTTGCGGGGTGGATCTTCCATGAAGTCGTCCCGCTCGATGTAGAGGACGCGCGAGAACGGCACCGGGCGGGTCCCCATTCGCTCGTCTTCCGGGTTGTTGACGGCGTCGAGTTGTTCGACCCGATCCTCGGGATAATTCTCGATCACGACGCGCAGCGGATTGAGGACAGCCATCCGGCGGGGGGACCGCTGATTCAAGTCCTGGCGGATGCTGTATTCCAACTGAGCCACGTCGATCAGGGCGTCCTTCTTGGCCACTCCGATCCGATCGCAGAAGTCGCGAATCGCTTCGGGAGTGTAGCCGCGGCGCCGCAGGCCGCTCAGGCTGGGCATGCGAGGATCGTCCCAACCCGACACGTGTCCCTCCTTGACCAAGCGCAGCAGCTTGCGCTTGCTCAGGATCGTGTAGGTCAGGTTGAGGCGCGCAAACTCGATTTGCTGGGGAGGGTCCTCGATCTCCAGGACCTGCAAGAACCAGTCGTAGAGAGGGCGGTGGTCTTCGAACTCCAGCGTACACAGGGAATGCGTGATCCCCTCGATGGCGTCCGACAGGCCGTGCGCATAGTCGTACATCGGGTAGATGCACCATTTGTCACCGGTGCGGTGATGGCTCGCCTTGCGGATGCGATACAAAGCCGGGTCACGCATGTTCAAATTGGGGGAGGCCATGTCGATCTTGGCCCGCAGCACACGACTCCCGTCGGCAAAATCGCCCCGGCGCATCCGTTCGAACAGGTCCAGGTTTTCTCTCACGCTGCGATTCCGGTAAGGACTGTCTCGTCCCGGCTCGGTGAGAGTGCCGCGGTGCTCGCGAATCTGCTCCGAGGTCAAATCGTCCACGTAGGCGAGTCCCTTGCGAATCAACTCCAGGGCCCACTCGTAAAGCTGGTCGAAGTAGTCGGAAGCATGATAGAGCCGGTCTTCCCAGTCGAACCCCAGCCAGTGCACGTCCTGCTCGATCGACTCTTCGTACTCCTCCTCTTCGGTCAAGGGGTTGGTGTCGTCGAAGCGCAGATTGCAGGTCCCGCCGTACTGTTGGGCGACCCCGAAGTTGAGACAAATCGACTTGGCGTGTCCGATGTGCAGATAACCGTTGGGCTCGGGCGGGAAGCGCGTCGCCACCCGGCCGGCGTATTCGCCATTCGCCAGGTCGCGTTCGATCCTCGATCGTATGAAGTCCAGCGGCGCCTTCTGAGCGTCCCCCTCAGGGATTGGACCGGGCTCGGTCGGATTCATGCAGTTCCTCCCACAAATGCCCCATCGTCAGGCAATCAAAGGCGAAATGTTAGCACACAGATGCCGGTTTCGCAGAAGCTCTCCCCCCGACACGGGGGACGCCTTTTGTGGTAGGAAGGGAGCAGTCTTCGAGGGAGCCGATCAGCATGAAAAGTCGCTGCCTATTCGGGTTGTTCGCCTTGACGACGGGATGGGGCCTTTGGGCCCAGCAGGCCATGGAAACACCCGTCTTCCGGGTCAGTTCCACTCAGATCGTCCTGGAGTTCATCGCCATCGACGAGGAGGGACGCTTCGTCACCGACTTGCAGATGGAGGAGCTGGAGCTGAAGGTGGACGGGAAACCGCACCCGATTGACCGCTTGATTGCACCGCTGTCGCAGGGCGGCGCGGCGGTGATGACGCCCGCCCAGGCGACCTCGCAAAGCCAGGTCTCGCCGGGCAGTCCACTCCAGGCCGGGGAGGAACCTGGCCCGTCAGGACTCCCTCCCCGCCCCAACCGTACGGTGATCCTTCTGGACACGCGGGTCCTGGACTCCAGCAACTTCAGCCATTCCGTGCGGGCCATTCGAAGCTTCATCGAGGAGTCGCTACAATCCCGGCACCTGGTGATGCTGGCCGAAATCGACCGGGGGCTGGAGGTCCTGAGCCCGTTCACCAACGACGAGGATGTCTTGCTGGAGGCGGTCGACAAGCTCCGCCCGTCAACGGTTTACAATCCCCTGGACCCCAGCCGGCTCCCGACGGGCTTGGCAGGAGCCAAGTACTTCCAGGACCTGCAACGACAGGTGGCCTACCTGCGCAGCGGCCTGCGGTTTCTGTGCCAGCTGCTCTCGGGGTTCCCGGGCCGCAAGCACGTCGTGTTCTTCTCCGAAGGCTATCCCATGCAGGCCATCAAGGATCTCGAGATCGCCTCGCGGACGGCTGGAGCGTTCTCCAGCGCCGACGACCGGCAGGCTGCCTCGCGGGAGCTTGGATCGCGGCGCGAAACGGACGTGCGTCCGATGGTGATGGAGATCGTCGGCCTGGCCAACAGCTACGGCATTACTTTTTACACCATCGACGCGCGCGGGCTGGTGGCGGCTCAAGGGATCGGGGAGGCGGGAGTGCGAGACCAGGAAGCAGTGCTTCCTGCCGAACCGGGCCAGCCACAGACGCCGACCGGCAGAGGCACGCTGACGCCGCGTGGAGGGATCGGCCCCAATCTCAGTGAGACGATTTCCGTGACGACGTTCCAGATCAGCAACCTGGAGCGCCTGGACGAAGGCCAGAATACGCTGCTGGCTCTGGCCGCGGGGACCAACGGTTCAGCTTTCTTCAACACCAACGACCTGGAGTCGGTATTGCGCGCCTCTACCCTCGAACAGCGCTTCTCCTATCTCCTCAGTTTTGCGCCGAAATCCGGCGGCAAGCCCAAGTTCCACGACGTCAGGATCAAGTCCAGCAGAAAGGACGTCATCATCCGCGGCCAGGTCGGGTACCAGGATCT
The DNA here is from genome assembly GCA_041630155.1 of Acidobacteriota bacterium. Lineage (GTDB taxonomy): Bacteria > Acidobacteriota > UBA6911 > RPQK01 > JANQFM01 > JBFGHG01. Next base: position 22,503 of record JBFKLX010000018.1, on the reverse strand, counting down.
GACCCCGCAGGATCTGACCAATCTGCGCTTGGCTACTGCCCTGGAACGGCCCGAACTGTTCCATTACCTGAAACCGGTCATCCAGTTCCAGCCCGACACCGGCAACCGCCAGGTCGTCGTGGGTGTGGCAGGGAATCAGATCAGCGGACGCCAGAAGGGCGAACAGTTCGAAATCGAAGTCATTTTCGTCGGCCAGATCTACGACGAGAAGGGCAAGCAGGTCTCCAAACAACCCAAGATCGTCAAAGGCTTTCGAGTCGCACTGACACCCGAACAGTTCCAGAGCCTGGCCAATCAGCCCTTACTGGCTGGGGAAGAGCTGGACCTGAAGAAGGGCAAGTACAGGCTGATTCTCGTAGTCATGGACCAGGTCTCGGGGGCCATGGGCACACGTTCCGAAGAGTTCCGGATCGGGTAGAGGCCGGACGTTCCATGAAACATTAGGGCCTGCAGAAAAACCCGGAGTCGAGGTGACTCGCAAGACCCACACGGTGTCCGTTGCGGGAACCCTGACGCTTCGCGAGCCCTCGACCCGAATCGGTGGGCGATCAAGGGGAGCCCCACCCCCCCTGCCCTGATCCGATCTTGGGCGGACGTGTCCGGGTTCGCTTTCAGGGTGCTTCGCTACACTGGAAGCGGTTTTTCCGAATGGGCACCTCGCGAGATGTCAAAAGAAATCTTCCTCTCGTCCAGTTTTTCCGACCACACGCGCCGGGCCTGCGAATGGTTGGAATCTTCGAACGCACGCGAGGTCCTGGTGGTTTCGAACCGCTGGGGGGCTGCTGACGATTTTGCGCATCAGTATGCCCATCGCCGGGGAGGCCACTTGGGTCTCCATCGCTTCACACTGCTGCAGTTGGCGACGGAATTGGCGTCCCGAGACATGGCCGCCCAGGGCCTTTCCCCTCTGACCGCCCTGGGGTTTCAAGCGCTCTGCGCCCGCACCGCCCACTGGTGCCACAGCCGTGACCGCCTGGAATACCTTCAACCAGTTGCCGGGACCCCCGGCTTCGTGCGCAGCCTGGCTACGACCCTGCGCGAGGTGCGTTTGCAGGGGCTGGTCCCGGAGACGCTGGCCGCGGGAGGAGCTCCGGGCCGGGACCTGGCCGAGCTGCTGCGCCGTTTCGAGCTGGAGTTGCGGGAGCGCAAGCTCGCCGATTTCGCCCTGGTCTTCAGACTGGCGGCTGCAGCGGCGGCCGAGCAGCATCGCTTCCAGCGAGTTCCCCTGCTGTTGCTCTCGCTGCGAGTCCGAAACCTGGCGGAGAAGAATTTTCTCTCGGGCCTGGCCGGCCAGGCGGACGCAGTGCTGGCGCTCGTGCTGGAGGGAGACGACACCAGCCGTTCCTTGCTGGAGGCGGCCCTGGGAGCAGCGACCACCAACGAGAGGGCGCGGGAGCTGGCCTCTGAGACGGCTGCCGAGGAAGACCGCCTGCACAGGCTCCGACGCTTCCTGTTCACCTTGGATTCGGCAGCCGAAACGCCCGGGGAGGAGGATCGTTCGGTCGAGTTTTTCTCTGAGCCGGGAGAAGGACGGGAGTGCGTCGAGATCGCACGCCGAATCCGGTTTGCGGCCGAAGCCGGGGTCCGATTCGACCGGTTGGCCATCCTCTTGAGAGACCCCGACACCTACCTGCCGCTGGTCGAGGACGCCCTGCACCGGGCCGGCATTCCCGGCCATTTCACGCACGGAACCATGCGTCCGGACCCGGCCGGCCGAGCCTTCCTGGCGCTTCTCGAGTGCGCTGCCGAAAACCTGTCGGCCAGCCGTTTCGCCGAGTACCTCTCTCTGGGACAGGCTCCTCTGCCCGACCAGCGCGGGGCGCCACCCAGGCCAACTGTCCCCTGGGTAGAACCTCAGGACGAACAGCTCTGCTTCAAGACGGCGCTCGAGCGGCAAGGTGCCCAGGACCCGCTGATCCCCAACCTGGAAACAGATCCGGTGATTGCCGGCAACCTCAGGACTCCGGCTCAGTGGGAGCAACTGCTGGTCGAAGCTTCCGTGATCGGGGGGCTGGAGCGCTGGCGCCGGCGCCTGCAGGGGCTGGCAGCCGAGTGGGAACTCCAGTCGAAGATCCTACAGGAGGGCTCCGCCGAAGAGAGGCGCCTCCGCGAAAGGCAGCGGCGCCTCTCTGATCTGCAGCAGTTTGCCCTGCCCCTGGTGGAACGCTTGAGCGGGCTCCCCCCCGAGGCAACCTGGTCCAAATGGATCGAGATCCTGGAACAATTGGCCGTCTCGGCGGTGGAGAAAGCCGACTCGGTGCTCGAACTGCTGGCTGAACTTCGACCCATGGGGGAGGTCGGCCCCGTCAGCCTCCACGAAGTGCACCGGGTCTTGGGCGATCGCCTCACGCTGCTCCGCAGCCGGCCCGACCGGGACCGCTACGGGCAAGTTCTGGTCGCCACACCGGAAGAGGTGGCGGGACGCTCTTTCGAGTGGGTGTTTCTCCCCGGCTTGGCTGAGGGCCTCTTTCCCAAGAAGGCCTTGGAAGATCCTCTGCTCCTGGATGAAGCGCGCACCCGGGTGGGCTTGGAGTCGGCACTCGAACAACGGCGGCGCGCGGAACGGCTGCGGTTGCGCATGGCGGTAGGGGCAGCCACTTCTCGCCTGGTGATTTCCTATTCCCGCATGGACTTGCAGCAGGGCCGTTCGCGCGTACCCTCCTTTTACGCGCTGGACATCGTGCGGGCGGCGGAAGGGTATCTGCCAGACGTCCACAAACTCGAAAAGCAGGCCGCTCGCGCCTCCTCCACCCGCCTGGGCTGGCCCGCTCCCCGACAGCCGGAACGGGCCATCGACGACGCCGAGTACGACCTGGCCGTGCTCGAGCCGCTGCTCAAGAACCCGGAGCCGGCGCCCGGCACCGCCCGATTCCTTCTCGACGTCAACCAACATCTCGCGCGCTCCTTGCGCGGGCGGTGGCTGCGCTGGGTCTCCCGGCGCTTCAACCCAGCCGACGGCCTGGTCGAGCCGGTGGGAAAGACCCGGGAACTCCTGGAGCAGGAAAGCCTGAAGAAGCGATCCTATTCCCCGACCTCACTTCAGAACTTCGCCGCTTGCCCCTACAAGTTCTTTCTCTACGCTCTCCAAGGGCTGGAGACCCGCGACGAAGCTGTGGCCATCGAGCAAATGGATCCACTCACCCGAGGGGCTCTCTTCCACACCGTGCAGTTCGAACTCTTGAGCGCATTACGCAGTCGAGGCCAGCTGCCGATCCGGGACCACAACGAGGCGGAAGCGCTCGAGCAGGCGGCAGAAATCCTGCATCGGGTGACCCGGCAGTACGAGGACAAACTGGCCCCGGCGATCCCGCGAATCTGGAGAACCGAGGTGACTGAGCTGGAGAGCGACTTGCGAGGCTGGATTCGAGAACAGGCAACGGACCGGAGCGACTGGACCCCCGAACGCTTCGAGTTTTCCTTCGGCCTGCCGCGCGGGCCGGAACGTGATCCCGAAAGCCGCGCCGAGACCGCCCGCATACTGAACGACTTCCAAGTACGCGGCTCGGTTGATCTGCTGGAGCACAGCTCCAGCCGCGGTACCTATCGTGTCACCGACCACAAGACCGGGCGGGCGCCTCAGGAGAAGTCGGTCGTGGTCAAAGGAGGGGAGCTGCTGCAGCCACTCGTCTACAGCCTCGCCGTGGAAAGCCTGCTGGGCGAGCCCGTGGAAGTCGGACGGCTCTTCTACTGCACCCAGCGGGGCGACTTCCGGACGCTGCAGGTGACGGTCGACTCGGTGAACTGCGACCGCCTCAAGACCGTCCTGGAAATCATCGAAGAGGCGATCGTGGGCGGGTTCTTGCCGGCCGCGCCCAACGACAAGGCCTGCAGCTTCTGTGATTACCGATTGATCTGCGGGCCCCACGAAGACAAACGATCACAGCGCAAAGACGCCCAGGCACTGGCTCGCCTCTATCAATTGCGAGCCCTGCCCTGACCCGGCGCAATCTGGAGAGAACCATTTCGAATGTTCGACCGAGAACGAGACGATGCCAATCGGGAGCGCATCCGGACCTCCCTGGACGAAAGCCAGCTGGTCGAGGCAGCGGCGGGTACCGGCAAGACCACCCAACTGGTGGCACGGCTGGTGTCCGTGCTGCGGGAGGGACGCTCCACACCCGATCGCGTAGTGGCGGTCACCTTCACCCGCAAGGCCGCTGGAGAGCTCAAACTGCGCTTGCGCCAGAAACTGGAGGAGGAACGCAAAGTCACCGAAGACCCCCAGCAGCGTTTCAACCTGGAGCAGGCCATTTCCCGCCTGGAGGAGGCACGCATCGGGACCATCCACTCGTTTTGCGCCGAGCTGCTTCGGGAACGCCCCGTGGAAGCCGGAGTCGATCCCGACTTCGTCGAGCTCTCCGAGGACGAGGCGCCTCGCCTCTTCGACCAGGCGTTTCAGGGCTGGATCCTCCGCAAACTGGATGAGATGCCCGAGACGCTCAAACGGGCCCTCTCACGGCTGGCTACCTGGAAGAGCTACCCTCCAATCTCTCCCTTGTCCCGCCTGCGCGACGCGGCCTGGGGACTGGCCGAGTGGCGCGACTTCAAAAAACCCTGGACCCGCGCGAGCTTCGATCGGAAGACCCGGGTCGATCAACTGGTCGAGGAAGTCGATGTGGTCGCCCGAGCCAGCGACACCTGCGGCTACAAACACGACTACCTGCGACAGGCGCTGCAACCCGCTCGCTCCTTCCGGCGCACCCTCCAGAAGGCGGAAGAACTGGGCGTTCGCGACTACGACGATCTGGAGGCCCGACTGATCGATCTGACCAGAGAGTTGCGCCGCGATTCGAGAAAAGGGAGGGGCCGCTTTTCCCAGACCGTGTCCCGACAAAAGATGCTGGACGCACGTACAGACTTGCTCGAGCACCTGGAAGACTTCAAGTCTCGCGCGGAAGCCGATCTGGCCGCCGGCCTGCGCGAGGAATTTCTCGAGCTGCAAGAGGCTTACGAGGATCTCAAGCGCCGCCAGGGAGCCCTCGACTTCGTGGACCTGTTGCTGCGGGCCCGCAATCTGGTGCGCGACGACTCGGCTGTCCGAGAGCATCTGCAGAAACGCTTCCGGCACGTCTTCGTGGACGAATTCCAGGACACCGATCCCCTCCAGGCCGAAATCTTGCTGCTGCTCTGTTCCCAGGACCCCCGGCAAGCCGACTGGCGCAAGGTTCGCGTCACGCCTGGAAAGCTGTTCGTGGTCGGAGACCCCAAGCAGTCGATCTATCGCTTCCGCAGGGCCGACGTGCTCCTCTTCCAGCAGGTCAAGCAGACACTGCTCGGTGCCGGCGTCCAGCTGCTCTATCTGAGCCGCAACTTCCGGTCGGGAAGGCCCCTGCAGGAAGCGGTCAACGCCGCCTTCGAGACCGCCATGACCGAGGACGCCCGGAGCGGCCAGCCCGGCTACGTGCCCCTGCTCGAGCATCTGCAGGCGATACCGGACCAGCCCCCAGTGGTGGCTCTGCCGGTGCCCGAACCCTATGGCTACACGCGGATCAGCCGGCTGCAGGTCGCCGCCGGTCAGCCGGCAGTCGTCGGGGGCTTCCTGGCCTGGCTGCTGGGCGAGAGCGGCTGGAAGATCCGCAACCCCGAAGAGCCCAGCGAGCTGATCGACCTCCAGCCCCAGCACGTCTGTATCCTCTTCCGGCGGTTTCTCTCCTGGAATACCGACGTCACCCGCCCCTACGTAGAGGCGCTCGAGTCGCATGGACTCCCCCATATGCTGGTGGGTTCGCGAACCTTCCATCAGCGGGAAGAGGTCGAGACTATGCGCGCGGCGCTCACCGCAGCCGAATGGCCCGACGACGAACTGGCGGTCTTCGCCACCCTCAAGGGATCACTCTTCGCTATCCCCGACAGCGCCCTCTTTCGCTTTCGCAAGGAGATCGGGCGCCTCCACCCCTTTCAAAAACTGCCGAGCCGGCTGGACGAGGAATTGCAACCGATAGGCGACGCCCTGCAGATCCTGGCCGATCTGCACCGAGACCGCAACTCGAGGCCCATCGTCCAGACGGTGCAGGAATTACTGGTGGTCACCCGCGCTCACGCCGGCTTCGCCCTGCGACCAGCCGGGGAGCAGGTCCTGGGAAACCTTCAGAAAGTCTGCGACATGGCCCGCGGCTACGAACTCGGCTCGGGGATCTCCTTTCGAGGCTTCGTGGACCTGCTGACCTCCGAAGCGGAAAAACCTCGCTCCAGTGAGGCGCCCGTGATCGAAGAGGGAGCCGAGGGAGTCCGCTTGATGACTCTGCATTCGGCCAAGGGCCTGGAATTCCCCGTCGTGGTCCTGGCCGACATCACAGCCAACCTGGCCTCGTGGGAACCGGACAAATACGTGGACCTCGAAGCCGAGCTGTGCGCCACCCGGCTCCTGGGCTGCTCGCCCCGGGAATTGGTGGAGCACGCTGCCGAAGAAAAGCTCCGGGACGAGGCCGAAGGAGTGCGCATCGCTTACGTGGCAGCCACACGCGCCCGGGATTTGCTGGTGGTGCCCACGGTGGGCGACGAGGCCCTGGACGGCTGGGTCGGTCCGCTCAATCCCGTCCTCTACCCACCCAAACCGAGCCGGCGGGCCGCCCAGGCAGCGCCGGGATGCCCCCAGTTCGGTCCCGCCAGCGTGCTGGAACGCCCCTCACAGTACGACGGGCTCGCGGAATCCTCAGTCCAGCCGGGCCAGCACCTCCCGCAGCAGGGAAATCATCGGGTCGTCTGGTGGGATCCCCAGCTGCTGCGCCAGCTGCGAACCCAGGAATTCGGCCTGCGCCAGGACCGCCTGCTCCAGGAAGACCCTGGCGGCGAGCAGGCACGCCTGGGGTTCGAACGCTACCAGCAGTGGAAGGAACGGAGATCCGAAGTGCTGCTGATGGGAGGCGAGCCGCAGTTTCGGCTCGTGCGGGCCAGCGACGGAGGGGAAGCTCTGCCCGATGGCGCCCGCCCTCAGGTTCGCATGCACCAGCTGGAACGTCTCCCGCAAAGGCCCGTCGGCAAACGCTTCGGAACTCTGGTCCACACTATCCTGCGGGATGTCCCACTGAGGCTCGACCCGGCCGAGGTCGAGCGGCTCGCCAAACTCCAGGGACGCAAAATGGGAGCTCCCGCCGAAGAAGTAGAAGCGGCGGTAGAAGCGGTTGGGCGCGCGCTCGGGCATCCCCTGATCGCTCGCGCCAGGTCCTCCCGGGCCTGCTATCGGGAATGGCCCTTCGTCCTCCCCCTACAGGACGGCCGTACCGTCGAAGGCGTGATCGACCTGGCGTTCCAGGAAGATTCCCGCTGGATCGTGGTGGATTTCAAAACCGACGCGCACCTGCAAACTTTCCAGGACCGCTACCTGCGGCAGGTCGGCTGGTACGTCCTGGCTCTCTCCCAGATCGAGCGAGCCGAAGCCGAAGGCTGGCTGCTGGCGGTGTGAGGAGCGTAGGGTGTGACACCTGCACCTTGCCGGTGATTCCCGCACCTTCCCCCGTTCCCGTGTCGGTTTCTGGTAGACTACCGACGGTTTCTCCGGCGGCGAGCCTGGCTGCCGGCCGGGAAATGCAGGGGTGGAGTGATGACCAGCGAGTTGAGCCGATATCCGGTCGATGCCCAAGAACCTTGGAGCCCCGACTCCTGGCAGCGACGCCCCGTTTCCCAGCAGCCCGTCTACCAGAACCCCGAGGAACTGGCGGAGGTGCTGGGACAGCTCGCCATCCTGCCGCCTCTGGTGACCAGCTGGGAGATCGAGACCCTCAAGAGCCAGCTCGCCGAAGCGGCCCAGGGCAAACGCTTCCTGCTGCAAGGGGGCGACTGTTCCGAGAACTTCGAAGAATGCGAATCCTCGATCATCGCGGCCAAGCTGAAGATCCTGCTGCAGATGAGCCTGGTGCTGGTTCACGGGAGCCGGGTGCGCGTCATCCGGGTCGGCCGTTTCGCGGGCCAGTACGCCAAACCCCGCTCAGCCGACATGGAAACCCGTGACGGACTGACCCTCCCCAGCTACCGCGGAGACATGATCAACCGGCTGCCGTTCAACGAACAGGACCGGCAACCCAACCCCCAACTGTTGCTGCGGGGCTACGAGCGAGCAGCGTTGACTCTCAATTTCATCCGGTCGCTGATCGACGGCGGTTTTGCCGACCTGCATCACCCCGAATACTGGGAGCTGAACTTCGTGGCCCAGTCTCCCCACGCCGACCGCTACCGGCGCATCGTCCGCTCCATCAGGGAATCCCTGCATTTTTTCGAGACCCTGGCCGGACGGAGTGTGGGAGAAATGGATCGGGTCGACTTCTTCACTAGCCACGAGGGGCTGCACCTGCACTACGAGCAGGCCCAGACCCGCTTCATCAAACGGGTCAACAAGTGGTTCGACCTGACCACCCATTTCCCCTGGATTGGAGACCGCACCCACCAGGTGGACGCGGCTCACGTCGAGTTCTTCCGAGGTGTCGAGAATCCGGTCGGGGTCAAGATCGGGCCCAGCACGGAACCGGATCAACTGTCCCGGCTGATCGACCAGCTCAACCCCCAGGGCGAACCCGGCCGGCTGACTCTGATCCATCGCTTCGGCGCAGGGGCCATCCAGCGCCACCTCCCGCCGCTGATCGAAGCCGCCCAGGCCAACGGCAAGACCGTCCTGTGGTGCTGTGACCCCATGCACGGCAACACCGAAGTGCGCGCCGGCTACAAGACTCGGGATTTCAACCGTATCCTGAACGAGTTGGAGCAGGCGTTCGACCTGCACGCCGCAATGGGATCCCGCCTTGGAGGCGTTCACTTCGAACTCACCGGGGAGGACGTGACCGAATGCGTGGGTGGCGCCCGCGGCCTCACCGAGACCGATCTGGCCCGCTCCTACAAGACTCAGGTGGACCCCCGGCTCAACTACGAACAGGCCCTGGAAATGGCAATGCTCATCGCTGACAAGATGGGCCGGGATCGGGATGCGAGAAAGGCTTAGTACCCCGATCCATGAATACAGCAACGTATGTTGCGGGCCTTTCGAAGCAGTAGCTGGCCCGCGGAAACCGAGTGGGCCACCCTGCTCCGAGGCGGCGGGCGCCTGCGGGTTCGCCCGCAACCGTCATCCTATTTACGAACCGGAGTACTAAGCCCCAGCCTCCTTGCGCCGCCAGGGGTTCCATTTGATCCTCTTGAGCAGAGAAGGATTGAGGGCGTCGTGGAGTTCGGCGCGTTTCTCTTCGGCATCTTCTTCCCCGAGGGCGAAGAGTTCAGAGGCGGCCTCGATGTCGGCCCAGGAGTAGTTTTCGACACGGGGCCGGAAGACGACGTCGGCTTCGTCCGAGCGGACCTGCTGGGCGGTGGCACTCAGGATGGAGAAGGACCGCATCAGGATCTGATAGATGTTGTTCAGCTTCACGCTTGGCGACACCTCCAACCCGATGGCCGACGCCAGTACCACGTCCACGCCCATTTCCTTCACCTGCCGGATGGGAAGGTTGCAGGAGAGGTATCCATCGGCCAGCAGCCGGCCGTCGACTTCGACCGGGACGTACAGGCCGGGGATGGCGCAGCTGGCCCGGATGGCGGTGGCCAGGTCTCCCGATTCGAAGATCACCGGCTGCCCCGTGTGCAAATCCGTGGCCACGATTCTCAGGGGAATCTGCAAGTCCTCGAAGTGCTCGGCGGGCAGGGCGTCGGCCAGCCATTGCGTCATCCGGTCGTTGCGATTGAACCCCTTGACGCTGAAGCTCCAACTGCCCAGCTGTTTCCAGTTCACGGATTTGGCCGCCTCGAGCAGCTGCTGCACCGACAAACCGGCGGCATAGCCAGCGGCTATGATACTGCCCACGCTGACGCCGGCCAGGGCGTGCAGAGGTATCTCTTCTTGCTCCAGATAGCTCAGGACTCCCAGGTGCGCCAGTCCGCGGGCGGCGCCACCGCCCAAGGCCATCCCGATGCGCAACCCTCTCTTGACCTTCATTCCGGACCTTCGACCCCGGAGCCGCCAGTTCGGACCAGCCTCGGCCCCGGCAACGCGGGCACCCCAGGGTCGGTGATGCCTGCGTTCCCACCCACGAACCTCTGAAAGAGGGTAGCCCAAGAGGGTGACGGACAGTTCACGGGTGGCCGCGACCCATCTGCCGGAGCGGGGCTGATGGATCGTGGCGAGAAAGAGCGACGAGAATTCTCGCGGGCGCAGACACTGCTTTCGGATTTGGTACTTCTCCTCGCGGTTGTCTGGGTATTCCAGCTGGAGTAACATCGTCGCGCCATGCAACTGTCCTTTTGGGGAGCGGCTCGCGAAGTCACCGGGTCTTGCCATCTGGTCGAAGCTGCAGGTCTGCGCCTGCTCCTGGACTGCGGGATGATCCAAGGCGGGGCGGATCGGCACGAGCGGAACCGAAAGGCCTGGCCGTTCAAACCCGAAGAAATCGACTTCGTGGTGCTCAGCCACGCGCACATCGACCACAGCGGACGGCTGCCGCGACTGGTCAAGTCCGGTTTCGCCGGACCCATCGTCTGTTCGGCGGCGACGCGCGCCCTGTCTGGCGTCCTGCTGCCCGACGCCGGCCGCATTCAGGAAGAAGACGCCGCCTGGAAAATCAAACGGCTCCGCCGCAAGGGAAAAGACGCCAGCTGGGTGGAGGCCCTCTTCGACGAAGAGGACGCTTTGGAGACGCTGCGCCGCTTCGAGTCCGTCCCCTTTCGGCAACCCTTGCCCCTGAACGGCCAGGTCCAGATCCGCTTCGTCGAGGCGGGGCACATTTTGGGGGCTTCCATCGTCGAACTGGAGGTCCGAGAAGGGGGTTCGACGACCCGGCTGGTCTTCTCGGGGGATCTGGGTGTTGCCCGGGCCCGGCTTTTGGACGCGCCCCAACCCGTGGCACGGCCCGACTATCTGATCATCGAGTCGACCTACGGGGACCGGATCCGGGACCCCTACAGCAACCCCACCGAGGAGCTTCTCGAGGTCATCCAGGACACGGTCAAGCGGGGCGGAAGGGTCATCATCCCCGCCTTTGCGGTGGGCCGCACCCAGGAAATCCTGGCACGCCTGAACGATCTGGTGGAGGGAGGCAGGCTGAAGGACGTTCCCATTCACGTGGACAGCCCCATGGCCGTCCAGGCGACGCGGATCTTTGCGTCTCATCCGGAAGCCTACTCGGAGGCGGCCCGGCGGAGCCTCCAGGCCGGCGACAAGCCTTTGGATTTCCCGGGCCTGAATCTGAACACCTCGGTGGACGGCTCCAAGGCACTCAACGCGCTGCAGACACCGGCCGTGATCATCTCGGCTTCCGGGATGTGCGACGCGGGGCGCATCAAGCACCATCTCAAGCACAACATCCAGAACCCCAAGTGCACGATCCTCTTCGTCGGGTATCAGGCCAACGGCTCGCTGGGACGGCTGATCGAGTCGGGTGCCGACGTGGTCCGGATCTTCGGCGAGTACATGCCCGTGCGGGCCCGGGTGGCGTCCATCGACGGCTTCTCGGCCCATGCCGACCTGAAGGGTCTCCTGGGCTGGTTCGAGGGGTTGAAAGGGATTCCCGAGCAGACCTTCGTGGTTCACGGGGAAGAGCAAGCGGCCGTCACCTTCGCCGACACGCTGCAGGAGGACTTCGGTGCCCCCAGCCTGGCTCCCAGACTCGGAGACTCGTTCGAATTGTGAGCCTACCCCAACAGCGCCTTGAGGTACTCTCTGCGCATCACCGCGATATTGGCGATGGAGATCTCCTTGGGGCAGACGGCTTCGCACTCGGCGTGATTGGAACAGCTGCCGAACAGTTCGCGATCCATTTGCGCGGCCATCCGTCGCACCCGGGTCTTGCGCTCGGGATGCCCCTGGGGGAGGAAGGTGAACTGGGAAATCTTGGCCGAGACGAAGAGGGCCGCGGAGGCATTGGGGCAGGCCGCCACACAGGCGCCACAGCCGATGCAGGAGGCGGCGTCCATGGCATTGTCGGCCTTCTCCTTGGGGATGGGGATGGCGTTGCCGTCCGGGGCCGAACCGGTGTTGACCGAGATGAAACCGCCGGCGGCGATGATGCGGTCGAAGGCGCCGCGATCGACCACCAGGTCCCGGACCACCGGAAACGCTTTGGCCCGCCAGGGCTCGATCACGATGGTCTCGCCGTCGCCGAAGTGGCGCATGTGAAGCTGGCAAACGGTGGTCGCCTGCAGAGGTCCATGGGCCACGCCGTTGATCACGAGCCCGCAGGTGCCGCAAATGCCTTCTCGGCAGTCGCTGTCGAATTCGATCGGGTTCTGGCCTTCCTTGATCAGCCGTTCGTTGAGGACGTCCAGCATCTCCAGGAAAGACATGTCCGAGGAGATCCCCTCCAGCGGGTAGTCCACCAGCCTGCCCGGGATGTCCGTGTCTTCTTGCCGCCAGACCTTCAGCAGTAGATTCAGCTTCTTACTCATCAGAATGGACCTTCTTCACTTGTAGCTGCGCTGTTTGAGTTCCACGAATTCGAACTCCAGCTGCTCTTTGTGCAACAGGTGGGCTCGGTCGGGCCCGGCATACTCCCAGGCTGACACGTAGCAAAACTCGTCGTCGTTGCGTTTGGCCTCGCCCTCCGGCGTCCGGTGCTCCTCACGGAAGTGGCCGCCGCAGGACTCGTCCCGCTGAAGTGCGTCGCGAGCCATCAGTTCCCCCAGTTCGAGAAAATCCGCCAGCCGGCCCGCGAACTCCAGGTTCTTGTTGAGCATGTCGTGGCTGCCGGGCAGCTGGAGGTCCTGCCAGAATTCTTCCCGCAGCCGGGGGATCTCCTCCATGGCCCTCTGCAGGCCCTGGGCATTGCGCGACATTCCCACTTCGTCCCAGAGAATCCTGCCCAGCTCCCGATGAAACTCCTTGGGGGTCCTCGAACCCCTGATGCTGAGCAGTTTGTCGAGCCGCTCCTGAACCGCCTGCCGGGTCTCCTGGAACGACTCGTGATCCGTGTTCACCTCGGGCAGCGGGGTTCCCACGAGGTAGTCGCCGATGGTGTAGGGGATGACGAAATAGCCGTCGGCCAGGCCCTGCATCAGGGCGCTGGCGCCCAGCCGGTTGGCCCCGTGATCGGAGAAGTTCGCCTCTCCCAGCACGTGCAGACCCGGGATGGTGCTCATCAGATTGTAGTCCACCCAGAGCCCGCCCATGGTGTAGTGGACGGCCGGAAAGATCCGCATGGGCGTCCGGTAAGGATCCTCCCCGGTGATCCGGTTGTACATGTCGAACAAGTTGCCGTACTTGTCACGCACATCCTCCAGGCCCAGCCGCTCAATGGCGTCGGCGAAGTCCAGGAAAACAGCCAGGCCGGTTTCACCCACTCCGCGCCCCTCGTCACAGACCTTCTTGGCGGCCCGTGAGGCCACGTCGCGGGGAACCAGGTTGCCGAAACTGGGGTAACGGCGCTCCAGGTAGTAGTCCCGCTCGCTCTCCGGGATCTCGTGCGCCGGACGCGGATCGCCCGCCTGCTTCGGCACCCAGACCCGTCCGTCATTACGAAGGCTTTCGCTCATCAGGGTGAGCTTGGACTGGTGATCTCCGGAAACAGGAACGCAGGTGGGATGAATCTGGGTGAAACAGGGATTGGCGAACAGAGCCCCGCGCTTGTGGCAGCGCCAGGCGGCCGTAACGTTCGAGTTGATGGCGTTGGTGGACAGGTAATAGGCATTGCCATAACCCCCCGTGCACAACACCACCGCGTCACCGGCGTAGCTCTCCAGCTCTCCGGTCAGCAGGTTGTGGGCGACGATGCCGCGAGCCTTGCCGTCGGCAACGACCAAGTCGAGCATTTCCCTGCGGGGGAGCAGAGTGACGTTGCCGGTGTCGACCTGGCGCATCAGGGCGGTGTAGGCTCCCAGCAGGAGCTGCTGTCCCGTCTGGCCACGAGCGTAAAAGGTGCGTGAGACTTGCGCTCCGCCGAAGGAGCGGTTGGAGAGATATCCCCCATACTCCCGAGCGAAGGGCACCCCCTGGGCGACGCACTGATCGATGATGTTGTTGCTGACCTCGGCCAGGCGGTAGACGTTGGCTTCGCGGGAGCGGTAGTCTCCACCCTTGATCGTGTCATAGAAGAGCCGGTAAACGCTGTCTCCGTCGTTCTGATAATTCTTGGCTGCGTTGATCCCGCCCTGGGCGGAAATGCTGTGAGCCCGGCGCGGCGAATCCTGGATGCAGAGGGTGATGACCCGGTAGCCCAGCTCCGCCATGCTGGCCGCGGCGGAGGCCCCCGCCAAACCAGTCCCGACGACGACGATCGTGTGCTTGCGCTTGTTGGCCGGGTTGACCAGTCTGGTCTCGAACTTGTGTCTCTCCCACTTGGACTCCAATGGTCCGGCGGGAACTTTGGAATCCAACTTCATGCGGTGCCTCCCAGGAAGAAGATCCAGACAGGGATGAGGAGGAAGCCCACTCCCAGAACCACGGCCAAAAGGATGCCCGCCGTGTAGATCAGCGGAGTGTAGCGAGGATGGTGCACGCCCAGTGACTGGAATGCGCTCCAGAAGCCGTGCCGGAGGTGGAAGCCCATGAAGGTCATTGCCCCCACGTACCACAGCACGTACCAGGGATTCTGAAACACCTCGATGACCAACCGGTAGAGGTCACGTACCTGCTCGCCTTCGACTTCTGCCACGAAACCCTCGGCCTCGCCCGGCCCGTACTTGAAGGTATAGAGGTGCAAGGCAGTGAACACCAGCAGCACGACCCCGGTCCAGACCATCGTCGAGGAAGCCAGGTTCTGTTTGCTCGACCTGCCCGCGGTGCGATAGCGCTGGTACCGGTCCTGGCGAGATTTCCGGTTGGTCCAGCTGACGGAAATGGCAGCCACCACGTGGACCAGCAGAATCGTCAGCAGCACCAGCTCGATCGCGATCAGCACCCAGCCCAGGCTGATCAGGAAGTGGGAATACGCATTGTAGGGTTCCGGGTCTCCCGCCAGCAACAGCAGGTTTCCGGCAAGATGGCCGATCAGAAAACCCACCATGGCAAGTCCGGTGGCTGCCATCAGGAGCTTCTTGCCGAGAGTCGACCACCACGTGGAAGCTTTCAGTGCCATTCGTCAGCGCTCCGTCCCTTTCTGAATTCTTCTCGAAAAAGATCCCCTGAACGACTTCCCCGGTTGACCAGTTTAACAAATAGGCGGCCCCGGAATCGCCTCTATCCCCATCCCGGGCGTTTCGCCGGTTCGGGCTCCTGAAGATGCATCGTTTGACGACTCCAGCCGGCTTGAAAAGCTCGAGCACGGTGAACGAAGATGGATGCCATGGCCACCGACGACTCCCCCGCCCCCTTTGCCGGCTGCATCTCGGAATCGCCAGACGCGATGTCGGGAACCATCTGTCTGCTGGGACTCCCCTGTGACCTGCAGTCGAGTTACCGGAAAGGGGCGGCGGACGCGCCTCGCCGGATCCGCGAGGCTTTCAATGCCAGCTGCTACAACGCCGTCACCGATTCAGGCGTCGATTTGACCGGCCAGGTCATCGACCTGGGCGACCTGGCGCCGCGCTCCGACTGGGCCGAGACCATGCAATGCTATGCGGAGCGGACCCGGGATCTGTTCGCCTCGGACCGGAGAGCCTTCTTCCTGGGAGGCGATCACGCGGTCACGATTCCCGTGGTTCAGGCCCTGGACGCCATCGCCCGTCCGGTTCACGTCCTGCAGTTCGACGCCCACCCGGACCTCTATCCCGACTTTCAGGACGACCCGTTCTCCCATGCCTGCACGGCCCATCGCATCCTGGAGATGCCCCATGTCGCCAGCCTGACCATCCTGGGAGTGCGGACACTCAACCCGATTCAACGCCAGGCCGCAGAGCGTTTCTCGGAAAGACTGCGGATGCTGGAGGCGCGCCACCTGATCGGCGCTTTACCCCCCCTTCCGCACTTGGCTTCCGATGACCCGGTCTATCTGACTCTCGACCTGGACGTTTTCGACCCGGCCCATGTTCCGGGCGTTGCCCACCCCGTCCCCGGTGGACTCTCGCCCCGGCAAGTGCTGAATTTTCTGGCGGACGCCCCTTTCCACCTGGTCGGAATGGATGCCGTAGAAGTCAACCCTTCTCTGGATGTCAACTCGGCGACCGCCGTGCTGGCAGGGAGGATGGTTCAACAAGGGATGGGCAGAGTCGACCGGAACGTGCCACCGGCTTCCAGCCGGTGACTCCTTCAGGAAAGCCCACGGTTCCAGGCGACCCTCAAAACTTGCCGCGGCGGCGTTCTTTGCCGGGCATCACCTCGAGGCAGGTGGTCCACCAGCCGGTCAGGACCGTTTCTACGAACTCAGCCGGGAGCCCTTCCTCCCGCATCTCCTGGGCCAGAAGCCGATAATCGTAGCTCAGGGGATGGAACCGGCAGACCAGGTCGCCGCCCTGATGGTCCAGTAAGGTGAACCAGACATGAGTAGCGCCGTCGTTTTCGGGACGACCGATCACGCCCACGTTGATGAAGCGCCGGCCTTCCGGCAACTCGCGCATCCATTTGATCCCGGTGTGGGTGCAACACACCACATCTGCCCGGCACTCTTCGGTGAACTGCCAGAGCAGGTGGTCGGGCGAATTGGACTCCCAGAGGAACTCGTTGGTCTGACGCGGCGAGCCGTGACAGAGTTGAATCTGGAGAGGGCCCAGACGAAAGCGGACCGCTTGGGGCAAGGTCCCCAGCCATTGTTTGTTGCGGGGACTGGTGTTGGCGAAGGTGTAGTCGTAACTGATCTGGGCGAAGTGATTGTCGCGCGGGTCGGTGTAACCACAGCCGCAGTCGTCCAGCCCCTGAGCGATCGAGAGGTCGTAATTCCCCGCCATGCTGATGACCCCATCCCCTTGCAGGTAAGGAAAGCACCGATCGGGTCGAGGTCCGAACCCGCCCATGTCGCCCAGACAGAAGACCGCTTCGGCTCCCAGCCGCCGGGACTCTTCCAAGAGCTGCTCCAGGGCCAGATGGTTGTTGTAGACTCCCCCGAACAGCACGACCCGAGAAAATGTGTCCGGCAGATTCAAAACTCGCATGTGGTCGAAATCTCGAGGGCCGGGCGAGCCGCAAGCAGCAGAACGAGGATTCCCGTGCCTCGTGCCTAATAATTCTTACAGGTCATCCCCGTGACGTAACAGGTCATGCAGGCGCTGTGGTAGAGGTCGCAAGGGCGCATGGACTCCTGCAGCGAGTCGCGAGAGAGACGCGCGGGCGCTTCACCGACCAGGATTGGGCAAGCGTAGACCCCGTCGTCCGCCACGATTCTGGAACTCGAGCATTGCAGCCGCGCGTGATCGTAGTCTTCCATCATCTCCTGAGAGACCAGCTTGGGGCCTTCGGGCGAGGGGAGCATGCCCATCTCGAAGACGGGGATGATTTTGATCCGCGGCTGTTGGACTCCCAGGGAGCGCAGCAGCTGGACGTACTTGTCGTAGCGCCCCACCTGGCTGGCCTCCGGGTCGTAGTACTCCTCGATTTCGGTGACGGTCAGGATGGGAAGGAACCCATGATCGTAGAGGCGCTTGTAGGCTGCCAGGATTTTCTGGTACGTCCCCCGGCCGCGCACCGAGTCGTTCTTCTGCTCGTCGTAGCTGTCCAAGCTGATCCGGATCTCCAGCGTGTAAGGCGAGTCGGCACTCAGCTGGGCCAACCGCTCGGCGCGGCCCTCGTCGATCAACAAGCCGTTGGTCAGGATCGAGGCGGGGAAAAAGCGCAGCGTGTATTCCAGGATCTGGAAGAAGTTCTTGTGGATGAACGGTTCGCCGCCCGTGTAGTAGATCTCCTTGACCCCCAGTTCCCGCGCCTGGTCGAGATAGCGCAGCACCTCCTCGGTTTTCATGATCTCCAAGGTGTGGTTGTCGGGAGCGCAGCTGATGAAACAGTGCGTGCAGCGCAAATTGCACAGGGTCCCGGTGATCTGGAACCAGAGTGTCTCCAGCCGTTGGAACTCGGCCCGAGGAGGTTGCCGGAGAGGTAACGTGGCCATTGCTTCGACTCTAACGGTTTTGCCCCTGGTCGATCAACTCCTGGACGGCGTGGCGGAGCCGCTGGTTGAACTCCTCGTACGATTCCCGACCTGGTTCAGGAGTGATGGGCGGCCCGAAACGGATCGTCACGGGACGGAAGCGGAACCGGTCTGAACCCCTGGACCAGGCTTCGTATGTGCCCAGCATGGCCGCAGGCACTACCGGGATTCCCAGTTCCACGGCCAGAATTGCCGGCCCTTTCCGGAAGACCTTGAGCGAGCCGTCGATGGAGCGTTCTCCTTCGGGAAAGACACACAAGACGAGTTTCTCGTCAATCCCGTGAGCGCCCAGGCGGAGGGCCTGGCGCAGGTGCCGGTCGGCATCTACCGGGACGACCTTGATCCGACTGCCCAGAAAGGACATGACCGGGCCACCGAAGTAGTCGCTGTAGCCCAGGAAGAAAAGCCTGCGAATCACCCGTAGCGGCAGGGCCGCGCTCAAGAGGAATCCATCCAGAAAACTCAGGTGATTGGGGCAGATCATGTAGGGGTAGTTGCTGCCCAGATGCTCCTGCCCTTCGAATCGCAGACGGTAGAAGACCTTTCCGATCACCCAGATCAGCCGGGTGCAACCGAAATA
The DNA here is from genome assembly GCA_041630155.1 of Acidobacteriota bacterium. Taxonomy (GTDB): domain Bacteria; phylum Acidobacteriota; class UBA6911; order RPQK01; family JANQFM01; genus JBFGHG01. Next base: position 4,005 of record JBFKLX010000018.1, on the reverse strand, counting down.
GATCAACTCCGTGAAGGGCCGCCGCCGCAGGATCTTGTCGATGGCCCTCTCTTCCTGCTCGCTCAACGGACGCCGCAACAGCTCGCCCCAGGAGACGGAGGCGCCGGCATTCTCTTCGTCCTGGATCTCTCCCGAGAGGCGCCCCCTCACGGCTTCCGTCAGGTCCTGCACGGTGTAGATTTCCGTGGCGGCCTCGTCGGAAATGTGGACTTGAAACGTCTCCTGTATCGTGGACAGGAACTCGACGCGCTCGAGAGAGTCGAAGCCGCAGTCCAGCTCCAGGCTCATCTTCGGGTTCACTACTGCGGTTTTTCCCGTCTCCCTGATCAGTTGGAAGATCCGTTGCTCGACGGCGTCCCGCGGTTGGGCAGCGGCGGGAGCTTCGGCGGCCGTTCCCCCAGCCGTTCCGGCTTCCACTTCCTTCTGCACCTCGAAGCGCTTCACCTTGCGAGTGGTGGTGCGAGGCAGTGGTTCCCTCCGGATTTCGAAACCGCGGACGCGTTTGTAGGGGGGAAATTTCTGGGAGATGGTCTCCAGCATGTAGCGGATCATCTCCTGCGCGTTGACGATCTGCTGACTCTTCAGATAGTCGAAATCAGGCACGATGACGGCGTGCAGCTTTTCCTGCTCCTCGCTGGCACCGGTGTCGGGCACACCGAGTACGCACATCTCCTTGATGAACGGGCACTGCTTCTCGTACGCCTGCTCGATCTCCTCCGGGTAGATGTTTTTCCCGGAACTGAGAACAATGACCTCTTTCTTGCGTCCGGTGATGTGCAGGAAACCCTGAGCGTCCAGACGGCCCAGGTCTCCAGTGTGCAACCAGCCGTTTCGACAGGTCTCGGCGGTGGCTTCGGGATTCTTCCAATAGCCCTGCATCAGGTGCTCGCCCCCGACGATCACCTCGCCGATCCCGTGCTCGTCGGGGTCTTCGATCTTCAGCCGAACGTGCGGCAAGGGTTCGCCCACCGACCCCAGCGCTCCGGTTTCCGGAAAAGCCACGGTGCACACCGCGGTGGTTTCAGTCATCCCATAAGCCTGAATGATGTGGAAGCCCAGGTGTTGGAAGTCCTGGGCCACCTCCCTGTCGAAACGGGCGCCTCCCACGGCGAACAATCGGAGGTTCCCGAAGTTGCGATGGATGGCCGAGAAGAAGCGGCGTCCCGGATTGAACCTCAGGGAGTTGTTGCAGAAGCGGGAGATCGCGAACAGGCGCCGAAAGACGTAGCGCTTCAAGAAACTCTGGTTGTCGACCTCCTTGAAGATCCGCCGGTGCACCAGGTAGAAGAACTGCGGTACGCAGACGAAGATGGTGATGCCTTCTTCCCGGAAGCACTTGAGAATCCGCTGCGCATCCAAAACGTCCAGATAAGTCACCGTTGCCCCGAGGTAAAGCGGGATCAGGAAGTTGGCCATGAGGGCCAGCATGTGGTACAGCGGCAGGACCGACAGGATGTGATCCTCGGGAGAGACTCGGATCGCCCGGAGCACGGCGTCCACGGTCAGGTTGACGCTACCATAGGAGAGCATCACCCCCTTGGGGTCTCCCGTGGTCCCACTGGTGTAGACCAGCAACAGCGTGTCCTCGTCGCGGTACCGGGCCAGGGGAAACTCGGGTTCGTCCGGGGCTTCCTCGACGATGCTTTCCCAGTGGCCGTAACATTCCTGCCGCATTCCCGCCAGCAGGCCCGGAAGCGGCTCCGGGAGCTGCTGCTGAATCTCGGTCAGCTTCTCGAATTGCTGATCGGAGCAGATCAGGAAGACACACTCGACATGCCGAACCAACCCGGCCAGCGTCTCGGTGGTGTGCAAGATGTCGAAGGGCACGATCCGGGCGCCCAGGCTCTGGGCGGCCAGGAAAGCAATCCCCCAGCGAGGATGGTTCTCCATCAGGATTCCGACCGTATCACCCGGTTTGACGCCGCGGGCCTGCAGGTACCGGCTCAGGGCCGAGATCTCGTGTGCGATCCTGCGAAACGAATAGGACTCTCGCTTGCCCTCACTGAGCAACTGCAGGGCCGTTCGGTCCGGAAAGGCTTCCAGGTGGCTGTGCAGCTTTTCGAAGAAATCCATTGCCATGACTGCGCTGGCGCCATGCTAACACGGATCTGGGAGACAGACGAACAGCAGTCGCAGGCGGGCTTGCCCGCAGAGAAAACGGAGGCGTCTCGCGACTCAGCGCCTCGAGAGGTCGTCCCGCAGCGCCTCGGGGCTCGGGGGGCGCCCCAGGAACTCTCGAATCACCTCTGCCGCCGGACGCTCCAAGCCCCATCGAAACAGGTGCTGGGAGGCCGCTGCATACCAGTCGCCGGCCGGCCGCCCGTCCAGCCGCCGGCCCAGCTCCTGGCGCAGATCGGCCACCAGGATGGCACCCAGCGCGTAGTTGAGCATGTAACCGGGGTGGCTGACCAACTGTCCCCGCAGCGCCCACCAGGCCAGCTCCGGGTGGGGACGCACACCCAGATAGCGCGAGGTCAGCTCGGTCCACACCTGGTTGGGCTCCTGTTCCGGCTGGCGATGCAGGGTCATCTCGAAAAGGGCCCAGGCGATGTCCAACATGACCGCCGAGTACTTGGCCCGCAGCGACACCGCCAGGGGAACGGATCGGCCCAGGTGTGCCTCTTGCCAGGCCGGTTCGAAAGCCTCCCAGGCGGCCAGATCAGCCACCGCCTCAGTGAAGATGTCGCTGTCGGGCCACTGCTGATAGGCGGGCCGGGTGCGGATGGCAGCCAGGTGGACCCCGTGTCCGGTCTCGTGCAGCAATTCGGCCAGGTTGCCCAACCCCCCTTCGCGATAGGTAGCGAAGACCCAGAACTCGCCCGTCTCCCACTGACCGCCCACTTCCCGATTGCGGCGCCCGAACGTGGTGAACGCAACGGGGTCTTTACCCGGCCGGGAATCCAGGTCGTAGTGAATGCCCAACGGCTCGGGATCGGCGCCCAATGACCGGTAAAAGCGATCGTTGATCAGCCGCAGAGCCCGGGGTGGCAGCAAATCACCCAGGGTGCGGCTGGCCTCGCCCCCCTGGTAATGATAATCCCAGGGCTCCAGCAGGCCCGTCCCCACCGTTGCCCTCCAGGTTTCCAGTATGTGGACCAGCCAGGCTTCGACGGTTTCGGGCGGTACGCCCAGCAGGGCGGCACTGGATTCCACCGCTGTCCCAGCTTGGCGGTGTCGTTGGGCGCTCAGGGCCAGGATGCGCCGGTACGGACTGGCCGGCCCCCCGGGGTGCATCGCCTCCCAGAGCGGCTGCAGGGCGAAGAACAACGCCCGCCGCCGGCCGGGATCCTCCTCCCGGGTCAGCCGCTCCAGAATTGTCAGCCGGTCCAGCAGCCGGCCGTCCAGCTCGAGCCGGTGAGCCCGGTACCCAAAGCAAGCGTAAGTCTGACTCAACCAGGCGTCCAGGTCCCCCTCCCAAGTCTTCAGATCTTCGCAGGGGTCCTCCTCTGCGAGAGCGCTGAACTCCTGCGGCGTCTCCTCCGGAAGCCCGCCGGCCCGCTCCCGCATGCTTTCGACCAGGCGGCGTGCCTCGGCATCGAGTTGGCCCGCGGCGATGCCTTCCAGTCGTTGCCGAGTTTCCCGCAGCGCGTCGCGATAGTTCTCGACCAGCGAGTCCAGCTCCCATCCCTGCAAATTATGGGAGGCGCCCCGGAAACGTGTGACGTCGATCTGGTCGCGCAGATCCAACAGTTGCTGGAAAGCTGCCTCGGCCTCCGGCAAGGGCTGCGGGGAGGACTGGCGAGGCGCATGACAGGCGGAGGTGAGAGCGAATAACAGCAGAAGAACAGCGAAAAAGAGGGATCGAATCACCACCCCCTCAGGATACCTCAGGGCGAGCTCGCGAAGAACGGCTGCAGAGTTGCGGATCACGGCCTCCAACCGGCTCGGCGAATGGGCGTCTGCTCCCATATCGAAATGGGCGGATTGTCCGATGCGTCGCCCGGTGTTCGGTCCCTATACTTTCCAGGCGCCCGACCGAGGGTCGAGCGCCGGCGAAGCTGGGCG